>NZ_JAAKZV010000358.1 GCF_011044975.1 Streptomyces coryli
CTGCAGCTCCACCACCTCGGGGCCGCCGACGCTCCGGGTGGGCGACAGCGGCCCCGAGGTGGTGGAGCTGCAGAAGCGCCTGCTCGAGACGGGCACGTACCCGCTGGGCGACACGGACGGGAACTTCGACGAGAAGGTGCGCAACGCGGTACGCACCTATCAGTTCACGCGCGGCATCGACGAGGACGAGCGCGGCGTGTACGGCCCGGCCACACGGCGGGCGCTGGAGTCGGAGACGTAACAGCGCTCAGACGGTGAGCATGACGCCCACGTACGACGCCCCGGCGACGAGCACCCACGAGGCAAGGCCGACGAACGCGAGCTTGCCGCCGGAGCGGGACAGCGTCGGCAGGTGCACCGCGCTGCCGAGGCCGAACAGCGCGGCGGCGAGCAGCAGTTCCTGCGCGGTGTCCGCGATGTCCAGCACCCCGGCACCGACCAGCCCGGTGCTGCGCAGCGCCACCATGGCCAGGAAGCCCGCGACGAACAGCGGCAGCAGCGCCGGCTTGCGCCCGCCGGCCGGCTGATCCCCGCTCCGCCGCCGGCTCAGCGCCACCCCGGCGACCAGCGGCGCCAGCATGGCGACCCGGATCAGCTTGACCAGCACGCCCTCGGTGAGCGCGTCCGACCCGGCGGTCTGGGCGGTGGCGACGACCTGGCCGACGTCGTGCACACCGGCGCCGACCCACCGCCCGAACTCGACCGCGTTCAGGCCCAGCGGGCCCTGCAGCAGCGGCAGTACGGCGATGGCGAGGGTGCCGCAGAGCGTCACCAGGGCGATGGAGGAGGCGATCTCCGAGTCCCGCCGCTCGTCCGACTCGCCCTTGCCCAGCACGCCGCTGACGGCGCCGATGGCGGAGGCCCCGCAGATCGCGTAGCCGGTGGCCACGAAGAGCGACTGGTCCTCGGACAGCCCGACGCGGCGGCCCAGCCACTGGGTCCCGAAGAAGGTGGCCAGCACGACACCGAGCACCATGACCAGGCTCTCCCAGCCGAGCCCGATCACATCCCCCAGGCTGAGCTTGAGGCCGAGCAGCACGATCCCCATGCGCATCAGCCGCTTGCCGGCGGTGGTGAGACCGGGCCTGGCGGAGCCCCGTACGAAGGTGTTCACCAGCGGCAGATGCGCGGCTACGACACCGAGCACCACCGCGGCCGTGAGCATCGGGACGGCGGGCACCAGCCGGTGCACGACGTCGGCGAGCGCGACGCCCGCGACGGCGAGCAGCAGCCCCGGAAGGTTGCGGCGGGTGGCCTCCGCGGCCCGGGCGCCGGCGCCGGGGCGCGGCGGCAGCGGCGCGGGTAGGGATATCCGCGCAGGTCGGGCGGTGCGTTCCGGGTGGTGGAGGACCATGATTCCAGCGTGCGCGCGGACGCTCCGTCCCGGTAGCCGTGATCTCGCGGGCAGCTCATAGGGATCCCCTATGAGAGACTGCGATGGTGCCTCTTCCCAGCCACGTACGGCCCCGGCGATGAGCGGACCGGCAGGACCGGCAGGACCGGCAAGCCCGCAAGGCGACCCCGGCCGCCGGCGGACCGGCGGCCGCCCGCTGCCCGACCTCCACGCCCTGCAGCTGCTCGTCTGCGTGGCCGAGACCGGCAGCCTCGGCCAGGCCGCCGCCCGCCTCGGCATCAGCCAGCCGTCCGCCAGCGGCCGCATCCGCACCCTGGAGCGCCGGCTGGGGCTGCAGCTCGTGGACCGCTCCACCTCCGGCTCCCGCCTCACCCCCGCCGGAGCGGTGGTCACCGACTGGGCGCGCTCCCTGCTCGAACAGGCCGAGGCGCTGGTCGAGGGCGCCGCCGCGCTGCGCTCCCGCCAGGACCCCAAGCTGCAGGTGGCCGCGAGCCTGACCATCGCGGAGGAGCTGGTCCCCGGCTGGTTCGTGGCGCTCCGCGAGGAGGCCCCTGACGTGCACGTCGGCCTGACGGTCACCAACAGCTGGGGCGTGATCGAGGCGCTCCGCCGCGGCGCGTGCGACCTGGGCTTCGTCGAGGGCCCGTACGTCCCCGACGACCTGCACCGCACCGCCGTGGGCAAGGACCGGCTGGCCGTCGTCGTGGCGCCGGACCACCCCTGGGCCCGCCGCCGCCGGCCGCTGAGCGGCCGCGAGCTCGCGGACACCCCGTTGCTGCTGCGCGAGTCCGGCTCGGGCACCCGCGAGACCCTGGAGAAGGCGCTGCGCCCCTGGGACGGCATCGCGGTCCCCGTCCTCGAACTGGGCTCGACCGGCCCGCTGCGCACGGCCGCCGCCCGCGGCCTGGCCCCGGCGGTGCTCTCCGCCCTCGCCGTACGGGACGACCTCGACCGCGGCCGCCTGGTCGAGGTCACCGTGGAGCCGGCGCTGCGGCTGAGCCGGATCCTGCACGCCGTATGGCTCAAGGGCCGCGAGCTGCCCGAGTCCGCCCTGCGGCTGCTGCGGGCGGCCCGCTCGAACTGAGATCCTGGCGCCGCACCGGGCATTGTATCGTTGAGGAACAAACCTGCCCCGAGACACCGCCCGGAGATCCGATGAAGCTCACCGCAGGCGCCCTGCTGCTCGACATGGACGGCACGCTGCTCAACTCCGACGCCGCCGTCGACCGCGTCTGGCGCCGCTGGGCGGCCGAGAACGGCGAGGACGCGGAAGCGATCCTCCCGCACTGCCACGGCCGGCAGGCCCACGCCACCCTCGCCGCGCTCTTCCCCGACCGCGACCCTGCCAAGAACCTCGAGGACAACGCCCGCATGCTCGAGTGGGAGGTCGAGGACACCGAGGGCATCGTCCCGATCCCCGGCGCCCCCGCCTTCATGTCCGCCCTCGCCGACGGCGAGCTGCCGCACGCCCTCGTCACCTCCGCCAACCGCGCGCTGTCCGACGCCCGGATGGGCGCCGCCGGGCTGCCGATGCCGGTCACCCGCATCACCGCCGAGTCGGTGCAGAAGAGCAAGCCGGACCCCGAGGGCTTCCTCCTGGGCGCCACCGGCCTGAAGATCGAGCCGGCCGACTGCGTCGTCTTCGAGGACTCCCCCGCGGGCGTGGCTGCGGGCCGCGCGGCGGGCATGCGGGTCGTGGGCGTGGGGCCGCGGGCGGCCGGGGAGCTGCCGGACGTGCACGTCGACGACCTCGACCAGATCAAGATCACCGAGCTGCCGGACGGGCGTATTCAGCTGGAGTTCACCGGCTGAAAGAGCAGATCTCTCCCTGACGGAGCCCAGCCCACCCGCCTTGTAGCCCGTCCGGCGCTTGAGGACTTCTGCGCGCAGCGCGGAAGTCCTCACCGCAGGCGCGAAGGCAAGGTCACCCGCGGATCGCCTCATAGAGGCTGAACCCGGCCAGCACCAGCATCACCCCGGCCGCCACCTTCGTGATCAGCCCCAGCGGCACGAACTTCATCAGCGCCCGCCCCCCGAAGATCCCCACCGCGGCGACGGCCCACAGCGCCAGCAGCGCACCGATCCCCACCGACAGCCAGTCGTCGTAACGCGCCGCGAGATTCGCCGTCATGATCTGCGTCAGATCCCCGAACTCCGCGACCAGGATCAGCATGAAGCCCGCCCCCGCCACCTTCCAGAAGCTGGGGTCGGCAGGCTTGGCGGTCTCTTCCTCCTCGTCGTCCTTCTTCAGCAGCAGCATGAGCGCGCCGGCCAGGAAGAGCAGCCCGACCACTGCCTGCACGGGCCGCTGCGGCAGCTGCGCCAGCAGCGACCCGGCGGCGATGGCGATGACGACGTGCACCGCGAAGGCGGCGGCCACCCCGGCGAAGACATAGGCGGCGCGATAGCGGGTGCCCAGCATGAGTCCGGCCAGGGCGGTCTTGTCGGGGAGCTCGGCGAGGAAGATCACGCCGAAGGTGATCGCGATGGTGCTGAAGCTCAGCAAGAGAGGTCTCTTTCGTTACGGGACGTCCCGCACCAGAGCGTAAAAAAGCGAGACCACTCCGGCGCGGCAGCATCCATGGACACTGCTTGGCCGAAGGTCTCGCTGGCGTGGCCGTCCGATCCGAACTGCCGCGCTCCGGGCGCCGGCTCAGCGAACTGAGCAGTATGTCGACGACACCGGCAGAGAGCTACTCCCCTTCAGATGCATCCGAGTGTACGCGGTGGATCACGCCCCTGGCCACCAGCTCCAGCACGACGGCCACCGCCACCGCCTGCACCACCAGCAGCGCGACCAGCACAAACAGCTGCACCGCGCCTGCCTGGACGGGCGATGAGCCACCGAGCAGCATGCCCACGTAGGCGCCGGGGAGTGTGACCAGGCCCACGGTCCTGGTCTGGTCGAGGCCCGGGATGAGGGCGTCGGAGGCGGCGGGGCGGGCGATCTCCAGCCGGGCCTCGCGGTCGAGGAAGCCGAGGGCGAGCGCGGCCTCCACCTCACCGCGGCGGGTCTCCAGCTCGTCCAGGGCGCGCCGGCCGCCGAGGACGGTGGCGGTCAGGCCGCCACCGATGAGGATGCCGGCGACCGGGATCAGCGCGATGCCGCGCAGCGGGAGGAGGCCGGTCAGGAGGAGGGCGACCAGCACCGGGAGGACGCCGGCGGCGATGGGGGCGGCGGCCCAGCGCCAGGTGCGGTTGGTGGTGACGCGGTGGCCCGCGGTCCAGGTGGCTACGGCGAACATCAGCGCCACGAAGGCGAGCAGTAGGCCGAGCGCGTGCACCACCCAGCCGATCACCAGCGATACGGCGCCGAGTTGGGCGGCGGCGCGCAGCCCTGCGGTGGCGATGGCGCGCCAGTACGGCGGGCGGGCGCGGCCGTCGCCGAGGTGGGCCAGGGCGGCGACGGCGATGGCGGCGAGGAGGAGGCCCGCAAGGACGTAGCCGAGAGCGGGTGTTACGGGGAGCAGCACGTGGTGAGCGTATCCAGCGGTCTGCCGACGCCCTCTTGCGCATGACATGCACATGTCGCGAAGGTGTTACCTGGTGCCCGATTCAACGAAACCCCGCCGGGCCACCATGCACGAGCAACTCAGGACCAACAACCCCCACACCTGAGGGAGTTCGCATGCCACGGATATCTGTGCGACACGCACGCCGTAAGATCTACGCGCGTCGACGGGCGGTCGTCGCGGCGGGCGCCGCCGCCGTCTCCGGCCTTCTGCTCGCCCTGCCGCTGTCTTCGACCGCCCAGGCCGCCCCGCCTACGCCGCCTGATGCGGCGACCGCGAGGACGTATCTCGCCGAGATCACCGAGGAGGCCGAGGGCTCCGACTCCGGCTATGACCGGGAGAAGTTCCCCCACTGGTCCACCGTCGAAGGTGCCTGCAACACACGTGAAGTGGTCCTGAAGCGCGACGGCACGGATGTCGAGCAGGACTCGAGCTGCGCGGCGACGAGCGGCACGTGGGTGTCGCCGTACGACGACGCGACGTGGACGGCGGCCTCGGATGTGGACATCGACCACCTTGTGCCGCTGGCCGAGGCGTGGCGGTCGGGCGCTTCTGGGTGGACCACGGAGCGGCGGGAGGAATTCGCGAACAACCTTGAGATCGCTCAGCTCATCGCGGTGACGGACAACGTCAATCAGGAGAAGGGCGATAAGGATCCGGCTGAGTGGATGCCGCCGGTGGGTGGTTACCACTGTGAGTACGCGCGTATGTGGGTGTGGGTGAAGCACAGTTACGGCATGACTGCCGATGCGGCGGAAAAGTCTGCTTTGAGCGAGGCCTTGGGTACCTGCTGAGGCGGCGTCGGTGACGGTGCGGTGCCGCGGTCGGCCGGCCTGGGTTCGCGGGCCTGCGGCCGCGGCATCCGCGCTGCGCGCGGAATCCTCAAACGCCGGATGGGCTTATAGGGGGTGGGCCGGGGCCGCGTCCGACACAACCCTTTCGTTGTTGCGCCGCCGATGTGCGGGTTGGGAGCGTTTCACACAACGAAAGGGTCGTGTCGGCCACGACCCCTCCTACCGGAGGGGTAGATCGACACGTGCTGGGGCCTACTCGCGCGGGCCCGCCCCGCACCGTCCCGCCCGGGTCCAACAAGTCGCTACCAACCCAACGGCGTGACCGACCGCTGGACTTGGCGGGGGCGCAGCCTGGGCCTGGCGGCAGGCGTGGCCTGGAC
>NZ_JAAKZV010000359.1 GCF_011044975.1 Streptomyces coryli
CAGCAGCCCCGGCCCGCCCGGCCCGAGCCCGCCGCACGGCAGCGGACGGCCCGCGCAGGACCCGCACGGCATCGACGGGCTCAGCAAGCCAGGCACCTACGACACCTGCGGCGAACGACGAGGCGACTGCAGCCGGCACGGAGGCAGCGGCGAGCGGCGAGTCGGCTGCTCCCACGCCCCCCACTCGCCCGACCCGCGCCCGCCGCGCTCGTACGGCGGGGGAGGGCAGCACGTCACAGCGCGATACCGCGCAGGAACGAGAGACAGCCGCGGAAGCGGAGGCCGCACCGGGCGCGGATGCCGCCGCCCAGGCCGCGCGGCCCCGTCGCTCGGCCGCTCCCCGCAGCGCGGACGCGCCTTGGCACCGGGCGTCCGGGGAGGACGCCCCACCATCCGCGCCGGAGAGCCCTTCCACCGAGGCCGATGCGGACGCGGACGCGGGCGGCGCAGCCGGGACCCAGTCGGCAGACCAACCGGCCCCGGACCAGCCCGAACCCGACGCCGCACCGGAGCGGAGCGACACCGCGTCCGACGGCGGCGTAACCGACCCCGACGACCCCCAAGCCCGAGGAGGTGGCAGCGATGGCTGATGTGCTTGATGTCGCGTTGCGGCTTGTGCTCCTTCTCGCCGCATTCCTCGTCCTCCCGCTTGTCGTCGGGCAGACCGAGCACAAGGTCATGGCGCACATGCAGGGGCGCGTCGGTCCCATGTACGCCGGTGGGTTTCATGGGTGGGCGCAGCTTGTTGCCGATGGGGTGAAGTTCGCGCAGAAGGAAGATGTCGTGCCGGCCGCCGCCGACCGGCGGATCTTTCAGCTGGCGCCTGCTGTCGCGCTGCTGCCGTATTTCATCGTGCTCGTCGCCATCCCCGTCCACCCCGACGGCGGCGTCGGACAGGAACTCCACGCCGGCATCTTCTTCGTGCTCGCCGTCATGGGCGCCGGCGTGCTCGGCACGCTCATGGGCGGGTGGGCCTCCGCCAATAAGTTCTCCCTTCTCGGGGGGCTCCGGACCGCCGCCCAGCTGCTCGCCTACGAGTTGCCGATGCTGCTCGCCGCCGCGTCCGTCGCGATGGCCGCCGGGAGCGTGTCCCTGGTCGGGATCGTCGACGGGTTCCACTGGTGGTGGATTCCCTGGCAGATCATCGGCGGGCTGGTCTTCTTCACCGCCGGGCTCGCCGAGTTGCAGCGGCCGCCGTTCGACGCGCCGGTCGCCGACTCGGAGATCATCTTCGGTGCGTACACCGAGTACAGCGGGCTGCGGTTCGCGCTCTTCCTGCTCGCCGAGTACGCCGGGATCGTCGTCCTCTGCGCGCTGACCACCGTGCTCTTCCTCGGTGGCTGGCACGGGCCGTTCGGCGACGATCAGCTCGGCTGGCTCTGGACCCTCCTCAAGACCGGCATCCTCGCCTTCGCCGTCATCTGGCTGCGCGTCACGTATCCGCGGCTGCGCGAGGACCAGATCCAGCGCTTCGCCTGGACCGTGCTCATTCCCCTTGCCCTCGCGCAGATCGCGCTCACCGGCGTCGTGAAGGTGGTGATCGGCTGATGGCCGTCAACGTCCCGGGCCGCGGCCTCGCCAAGGGCCTCGCCGTCACCCTTCGTACGATGACGAAGCGGTCGCACACGGCCCACTACCCCGATGCCCAGCCCCATCTCCCGCCCCGCAGCCGCGGCGTGATCGCGCTCTTCGAGGAGAACTGCACCGTCTGCATGCTCTGCGCGCGCGAGTGCCCGGACTGGTGCATCTACATCGACTCGCACAAGGAGACCGTGCCGCCGGCCGCCCCCGGTGGGCGCGAGCGGTCCCGGAATGTGCTGGATCGCTTCGCCATCGACTTCGCGCTGTGCATGTACTGCGGGATCTGCATCGAGGTGTGCCCCTTCGACGCGCTCTTCTGGTCACCGGAGTTCGAGTACGCCGAGACCGACATCCTCGAGCTGACCCACGAGCGGGACAAGCTGCGCGACTGGATGTGGACGGTGCCGGCGCCGCCCGCGCTGGACGAGGCGGCGGAGGAGCCGAAGGAGATCGGGGCCGCCCGTAAGACGGCGGAGAAGGCTGCGGAAAAGGCGGCCGAGAGTGCTGCGGCAGAGGCGGCTGAGAAGGCGGGGGACGAATGACCCGCGACTTCCTCTCGCCCACCGGCGTCGAGATCGTCTTTGTGCTCGTCGGGATCGTCGTGCTGGGTGCCGCCCTGCTCACCGTCTCCACCAAGCAGCTCGTGCACTCCGCGCTCTGGCTCGTCGTCACGCTCGGCGGGCTCGCGGTGGAATATCTGCTGCTCACCGCCGAGTTCATCGCCTGGGTGCAGGTGCTGATCTACGTCGGGTCCGTGGTCGTGCTGCTGCTCTTCGGGCTGATGCTGACCCGGGCGCCGATCGGGCGTTCGCCGGATGCCGACTCCGGCAATCGGTGGGTGGCGCTCGGTGTCGCGGGCGCCGCGGCGGTGACGCTGGTGTGGGTGGTAGTGGACGCGTTCCGGACGCAGTACATCCCGCTGGACGAGGCGCAGGGCACCACCGCGGTCATGGGCGAGGCGCTCTTCCGCTACTGGGTGCTCCCCTTCGAGGCGCTGTCCGTGCTGCTGCTCGCGGCGCTGGTCGGCGCGATCGTGCTGTCCCGCAGGAAGAGCGAGGCCGAAGCAGGCGACGAAGGGACCAAGAGCTGATGCACCTCGCCTATCCGGCCGTCCTCGCGGTCCTGCTCTTCTGCGTCGGCCTGTACGGCGTGCTCGCCCGGCGCAATCTGATCCTGGTGCTGATGTCGGTCGAGCTGATGCTCGCCGCCGTCAACCTCAACCTCGTCGCCTTCGACGTCTGGCTGCGCGACACCTTGCACGCCGGGCAGTCGCTCGCGCTCTTCGTCATCGCGATCGCCGCCGCGGAGATCGGCATCGGGCTGGCGATCGTGCTGCTCGTCTACCGCACCCGCGGCAGCTCCGCCGTGGACCGGCTGCGGGATACGGCGGAGAGTCCGCCCGGGTCCGCAAGCGATGAAGACCGGCCCGCCGGTGAGGAGAAGACGGCTGTGCGCGGGGGTGCCGCCGCGTGAACACCACCACTCTCGCCGTCCTCGTCCCGCTGCTGCCCTTCCTCGCCGCGGCCGCCGCGCTGCTGCTCGGTCGTACGTTCCCGGAGCTGGCGCGGCCGCTGGCCGTGCTGCCTACCGGGCTTGCCGCGCTGCTCGCCGTGGTCGTCGCGGTGCGGCAGGGCGGGGGAGACCCGCTCGACGCGTCGATGGAGCTGACCCCGACCGGGTCGGTGCCGATCTCGCTCGCGCTGCATCTCGACGGCTTCGCCGTGCTGACGGCGGTGCTGGTCGGGGTGGTGGCGCTGTGCGTGCAGATCTACTCGACCGGGTACCTGCGCGATGACCCGCGCTATGCCTCGTACTCGGCCCTGGTCTCGCTCTTCACCGCCGCGATGTTCCTCGTCGTGTACTCCGGCGACCTCATCGTGCTGCTGGTCGGCTGGGAGATCATGGGCATCTGCTCGTACTTCCTGGTCGGGCACTACTGGGAGACGCCCGAGGCGCGGGCCGCCTCCATCAAGGCCTTCCTCGTCACCAAGCTCGGTGATGTTCCTTTTCTCTTCGGCATCTTCATGCTGGCCGACCAGGCGGGGACGTTCCGGATCAACGGCGTTCTCACCGAGGCCGTGTCGGGTGACGGGCTCGCTCATCCGACGCTGATCGCGCTGCTGCTGCTCGCGGGGGTCGCGGGCAAGTCCGCGCAGTTCCCGCTGCATACCTGGCTGCCGGATGCGATGGCCGGTCCGACGCCGGTGTCGGCGCTGATCCACGCGGCGACGATGGTGGCCGCGGGCGTGTATGTGGTGGCGCGGCTGCTGCCGGTCTTCGCCGCGTCCACGGCGGCGCTGGTGGTGCTGGCGGTGATGGCGGCCGTGACCATGGTCGGGTCGGCGCTGGCCGCGCTGGCGCAGGACGACATCAAGCGGGTGCTGGCGTACTCGACCGTCGGGCAACTCGGCTACATGACCGGCGCGCTGGCCGTCGGCTCGCGGGATGCCGCGATCTTCCACCTCCTCTCGCACGGTGCCTTCAAGGCGCTGCTCTTCCTCTGCGCGGGCGTGATCATCCACGCCGCCGGCACCAACTCGCTGGCCGCGATGGCCCGGATGGACGGGCTGCGGCGCCGGGCGCCGGACGCGTACTGGACGCTCGCGGTGGCGCTGCTCGCCCTGGCGGCGATCCCGCCGTTCAGCGGGTTCTTCTCCAAGGAGGCGGTGCTGGGCGCGGCGGAGCACGCCGTCACCGGTGACGCCGGAGCCGGGATCCCGGCGGTGGCGGGCTGGATCGTGCTGGTCGCGGGCCTGGCGACCGCCCTGCTCACGGCGGCGTACGCGACGCGGCTGTGGCTGCTCGCCGGCGGCCGCCCGCTGCCGTCGGCCGTGGGCAAGCTCGCGCCGGGACCCGAGCTGCCGGGACCGGAGCTGCCGGGTCCCGCCGCGGCGGAGGCGACGACCCAGCCGGCTGCCGAGCCGACGACCGTCCCCGGCCACCCCGCCAAGACCCCCTTCGCCATGAACGCCGTCCTCTGGGTCCTCTTCCTCCCCACCGCCGCCTTCGGCCTCACTGTCGGCAAGCTCCCCGACTGGCTCGGCGGGCACTCCCTCGCCCCCACGCTCACCACCACCGTCCTCGGCACCGGCCTCGCCCTCGTCGGCGTGCTCGCGATGTACGCCGCCTGGCGGCAGACGACCGCGGTCGCCGCCGCCACCCCGCTCGGTGCCGTCGCCGCGCACCCCGGGGCCGAGCCGGCGCTCTCCGAGGAAGAAGCGATCGCCAGCCACACCCCCGCCTACGGCGACATCGCCGCCGCCCCCGGCACCAGCCCCGCGGGCCGCCCGATGGACCCGGGCCGGATACTGCTCGGCCCCGCCCTCTACCGCGCCGCGGGCCGCGGCTTCCATCTCGACGCCGTCTACGCCGCGCTCTTCGTACGCCCCGTCACCGCCGCCGCCGGGCTCGTCCGCTTCCTCGACCGCGAGGTCGTCGATACGTACGTGCGCGCCGCCGGCACCACCCCCCGGCTGCTCGGCGCCGCCGTCCGCCGCCTGCAGACCGGGAACGTGCAGACCTATCTGAGCGCCCTGCTCGCCGGCTCCCTCGTCCTAGCCGTCGCCGCGGTCCTGCTCGCGACGACCGGAACCTCGGGAGGCTGAGGCCGATATGAGCCACACCGCCATGCAGTTCGTCCTCGCCGCCATCGTCGTGCTCCCCCTCCTCGGCGCGGCCGCCGCCCTGCTCCCCGCGCCGCCTGGCCTCAAGGGCAAGAACCCCGACCAGGCGGTGCTGCGGCACGGCGTGACCGTCACCGGTGTCGTCTTCGTGCTGTCCGTCGTCCTCGCGGCCGGCTTCGACCGCGGCGACGCGCAGACCATGCAGGCCACCACCGACCTCAGCTGGATCCCGGCCCTCGGCATCCGCCTCCACCTGGGCGTCGACGGCGTCTCGCTCCCCCTCCTTGTCCTGACCGCGCTGCTGACCTTCCTCTGCGCGCTCTACAGCTACTTCAAGATGCCGTCCGGGCCGTCACCCCGGGCGTTCGTCGCGCTGCTGCTCGTCCTCGAAGCCGGCATGCTCGCCACCTTCGCCGTCCTGGACCTGCTGCTCTTCTTCCTCGCCTTCGAGATGGTCCTCATCCCGATGTACTTCCTCATCGCCCGCTGGGGCGGCGACCAACGCGGCCCCGCCGCCTGGAAGTTCATCCTCTACACGCTGCTCGGCTCCGTCGTGATGCTGCTCGGCCTCCTCCTCATCGGCATCAAGGGCGGCACCTTCGACATGGTGGCACTCGCCACTGCCAACGGGTCCAACCTCACCCACACCACCCAGCTCATCGCCGTCCTCGCCATCGGCATCGGCCTCGCCGTGAAGACCCCCATGTGGCCCCTCCACAGCTGGCTCCCCGACGCCCACACCGCCGCCCCCACCGTCGGCTCGGTCCTCCTCGCCGGTGTGCTCCTCAAGATGGGCACCTACG
>NZ_JAAKZV010000035.1 GCF_011044975.1 Streptomyces coryli
GTCATCGCGGCCCCCAACGACCTCCCGACCCGCCCGGGCCCGCGATGACCGACGCGAAGCCCGCACTCACCACCCGCCCAATGACGCGCCTCGCCCGCGGCAGCCGCACCTGGCGCGACCTCTCCCCGCTCCTCCGCCTGCTCCTCCTCACCCAACTCGCCTTCAACATCGGCTTCTTCGCCGTCCTGCCCTTCCTGGCGGAGCACCTCGGCACCGCGATCGGCATGGCCGGCTGGCTCGTCGGGCTCGTTCTCGGGCTGCGGACCTTCAGTCAGCAGGGGCTCTTCGTCGTCGGCGGCGCGCTCACCGACCGCTACGGCGTGCGGCCCCTCGTCCTCGCCGGCTGCGTGCTGCGCATCGCCGGCTTCGTATGGCTCGGTTACGCGCGGGACACCGCCTCCATCATCGCCGCCGTCCTCCTCATCGGACTCGCCGCCGCCCTCTTCTCACCCGCCGTCGAGTCCGAAGTCGCCCGGCAGGCCGTGCTCTGGGAAGAGGCAGGACACGGCCCCCGCACCCGCGTCCTGGCACTCCTCTCCGTGGCCGGCCAGGCCGGCGCCTTCCTCGGCCCGCTGCTCGGTGCCTTGCTCCTCGCCGTGGACTTCCGCACCGCGTGCCTAGCCGGTGCCGGCATCTTCGTCCTCGTCCTCGCCGGGCACCTACGGCTGCTGCCGCAGCACATCCCCGGCCGCGAACGTATCCGCGCCCGCGGCGGCCTCCGCGAACTGCTCCGCAACGGCCGCTTCCTCGCGGTGTGCTGCGCCTACGGCGCGTACCTCCTGGCGTACAACCAGCTCTACCTGGCCCTCCCCGACGAGGTGCAGCGCGGCACCGGCTCGCAGGCGCCGCTGGCCTGGCTGTTCGCGCTCTCGTCGATCCTCGTCGTGACGGCCCAACTCCCGGTCACCCACTGGGCCGCACGCCGGCTCGACCTGCGCCGCTCCATGACGGCCGGGCTGCTGCTGATCTCCGCCGGCTTCGCCGCGGTGGCCGCCGCCCGCCCGGCCGGCTGGACCGGGATCGCCGGGCTGCTGCCCGCCGCCGTCTTCGTGGTACTGCTCACCGTCGGCCAGATGCTGGTCACCCCCGCCGCCCGCGCCTGGGTCCCCGAACTCGCCCCGGACGGCCGCATCGGCCTCTACACCGGCGCGCTGTCCTCGGTCGCCGGCCTCATCGTCCTGGCCGGCAGCGCCGCCACCGGCGCGCTCCTCGGCGGCACGCTCCCGGGGTGGCTGCCCTGGCTCGTCCTGGCCGCGCTACCGCTGGCCGCGGTGGGTCTGCTGCCGCGCCGCGTCACCCGTCGGGCGCCGTCAGCAGCCACGTGAGGACCAGCATCGTCTCCAGCCGGCCCGCGGCACCGGGCAGCGCGCCGCCGGTCAGCCGGTCGATCTGCCGGATCCGGTAGCGCACCGTCTGCTCGTGGACGAAGAGGCGCTTGGCGGTGATGACGGCGTTGTCGCCGCTGTCGAGGTACGCGAACAGCGTCTCCAGCAGCGGATCGCGCCGCCGCCGCGGCAGCGCGAGCAGCGGCCCCGCCGCCTCGGCGGCCGCGGAGCCGAGCAGCTCACCCGCCTCCGCGGCCGCCAGCCCGGCGAGGTGATCGACGCAGTACAGCGGCGCCGCGGCCGGCAGCCCGCCCCGCTGGATCAGCTGCACGGCACGGCGCGCCCAGCGCAGCGAGACCGTGCCCCGGCCGAGCGGCACCGCGGGCCCGACGGCGGCGCCGCGCGTCCGCAGCAGCCGGAACTGCCGGAACTGTCGCCGGGCCCTGGCCGGTTCCGGCGCCGGCAGCACGAGATAGGACGACTGCGGATGGTGATACGCCAGCACCTCCTGCGGCAGCACCGCGTCGACGGTCCGCGTGCCCGGCGGCAGCGCGACCACGGCGAGCGTCTCCGGCAGCGGCCACGCGGCCGCCTCCGCCAGCTCGGCCAGATCGCCCCGGCGCGCCGGGAAGTCCGCCACCAGCGCGTCGCGCAGCCGCGCCCGGTGCTGCTCCAGCTGCGGCACCGCGCCGCCGGCGGCCTCGTACCCGGCGACGGCCGCCGCGGTGGCGGTCTCGATCAGCGCGAAGGTGGACTCGATGAGCGCCTCGAGGGTGGCCTCCGGCCACCGGAAGCGGTACGCGTCCTTGATCAGCCGCCGCCGCGCCACCTGCCCGGCCAGGCCCAGCGCGGTGCGCAGCGTGCCCACCGGATGGCCCGCGTGTGCGTGCTGCCGCCCGATCCGCTCGTACAGCGCGGCGATGTCCGCCGCGGGCGCCGCGCCGTCCGTACCGGCCGGGTCCAGGTCCGCGAGGAAGTGCCGCACCGTGCGGTCGACGACCTCGCGGACGGCGAACTCGCGGGTGCGGTCGAACGCGTCGGCGTAGCCGGGCAGCCGGGCGGCGACCTCGGCCGCCATGTCCTCGACGGCCGCCGGCACATGCCGGCCGAGCAGCCTGCGCAGCTCGTGCGGGGGCGGTGCCGGGCCGTACGTCCGGTCCAGTGCCGTGGTCATGCGCTCTCCAGCCGAAGGCGGTACGGGCACCGGCGGCGTGCGGGCGGCCGGCGGCACGCCATACTGCGGCGGGTGCGGTGTGGGTGCCAGACGGCGGACCGGAGGACGGCCGAAGCTGTCATGATCCTGATAGCCGAGGCCTGAGCCGCTGCTCGTCAACTGCCAGGAAAGGAGCCCGTGTTGACCTCCTTTGCTTCCTCCGGCCTGCCGCTGCCGCGGTCGCCGTGGCGGGAACTGCCCGCGGCGCTCGCCCCGGTGCTCCGGTCCCGGATCGAGGAATCCACCACCGACATGGTGCAGGCCATCCGCCGGGAGATCGGCGGCTACCGGCACCCGGTGAGCTCCGCGGTCGGCCGGGACCTGACGGTCGCCGTGCGGGCGGCCGCCACCCAGTTCGCCGACTTGATCGAGGACCCCGACGCCCCGCAGGAGCACTACGCGGCGGCCTTCCGCAGGCTGGGCCGGCTCGAGTACGCCAACGGCCGCGCCCTCGACGACCTGCACGCCTCGTACCTCGTCGGGGCGCGGGTCGCCTGCCGCGGCTACGTGGCCGCGGCCCGCGCGGCCGGACTGCCGGGCGACATCGCCGTGCCCCTGAGCGAGGCCGTGCTCACCCACGTACACGCCATGGCCAGGGAATCGACCAGGGGCTACGAGGAGGCGCGGGCCCGCTCAGGGGACGAGGTGCAGCGCAACCGGCGGACGCTGGCCGGGCGGCTCCTGGAGCGCCGCCCCGACCCGGCCGGCGAACCCCTCGACCACCTCGCCCGCCGCGCGCGGTGGCCGCTGCCGCGGACCCTCGCCTGCGTCACCCTGCGCCCGGCGACCGAACTGCCGCCGGAACTCCCCGGCCTCGACGACGACATCCTCACCCTCTTCCGCGGCGGCGAACTGCACCTGATCGTGCCGGACATCACCGCCGCGGACGGCGCCCGCCTCGCCCGGCTGCGCACCACCGTGGACGGCAGGGGCGCGGTCCTCGGCCCGTCCGTCGCCCCGCAGCAGGCCTGGGTCTCCCTGCACTGCGCCCGACTCGCACTGCGGCGGCTGCAGCGGCCGGGGGACCCCCGACTGCTGGTCGCCGCGGACCACTTGGGCGAGCTGCACCTCCTCGGCGGCGCCCACGTCGGCAGGCTCCTCGCCGACCAGGTGCTCGCTCCGCTGGGGACGCTGCCGGAGGGTAAGGCGGAGCGGCTGGCCGACACCCTGGACGCGCTGCTGATGTCCGAGGGCCGCACCGCCCCCGAGGTCGCGGCCGCCCTCGGCATCCACGCGCAGACCGCGCGCAACCGGCTGCGGCAGCTCACCGCGCTGTTCGGCGACCGCCTGGCCGACCCCGGCTTCCGCCTGGACGCCCTGATCGCGCTGCGCACCAAGGCCGTGCTGCGCGCGACCGAACCGGCCTGACCCGGGCGTGAGCAGCGGCAACGCTCCGACGGGCGCAGCCCGCTGACAAACCGGCACCCGGATTTCGTCAGCCCGCCGAGCAGCGCTCCCACATGGCGGCCCCCGATGCTCAACGGCCATGAGACACCAACGCACCCGCACCGGAAAGCGATTCGGCATCCTGGCCGCGGCAACGGCACTCGCCGCCGCGGCCGTCGTCGTCCCGCAGTACGCCCAGGCCGGCCCGGACCAGCAGGCGGCGGCGGACGACTCGTACCAGCGCGGACCCGACCCCACCGAGCAGTCCATCACCGCTGAACGCGGCCCGTTCGCGGTGTCGCGGCAGGCCGTCGACGGCCCGGGCTTCAACCGGGGAACGGCCTACTACCCGACCGACACCAGCCAGGGCACCTTCGGCGCGGTGGTGGTGAGCCCCGGATTCCTGACGTCCGAATCACTCATCAGCTGGTACGGGCCGCGCTTCGCCTCCCAGGGATTCGTCGTCCTGACCCTGGAGACCGACAGCGTCACCGACCAACCGGACAGCAGGGCCCGGCAGATGCTCGCCGCCCTCGACTATCTCGCGACCAGCAGCGCCGTGAAGAACCGCATCGACCCCGGCCGGCTCGCCGTGATGGGCCACTCCATGGGCGGCGGCGGCTCCCTCAGAGCCTCCGAGCAGCGCCCCGCACTCCAGGCCGCGGTCCCGCTGATGCCGTGGGAGAACGACAAGACCTGGGAGAGCAACAGGGTTCCGACCCTGATCATGGGCGCCGAGAACGACCTCATCGCCTCGCCCGGCTCCCATTCCGAGCGCTTCTACGGAACGCTGACCTCGGCACCGGAGAAGGCGTATCTGGAGCTCAACGGCGCCGGGCACAATGTCGCGCTCAGCGCGAACACGACCATCGCGAAGTACGGCATCGCCTGGCTCAAGCGGTTCGTGGACGACGACACCCGCTACGAGAAGTTCCTCTGCCCGGCGCCCCGCCCCGACGGCAACATCAACGAATACCGCGACACCTGCCCCACCGGGTAGCCGTGTTCAATGGCCGGGTGAGCAGATCCACGTGGCACCCGGCCCCGCACGAGGTGCTACGTACCACCGGGCGGCTGATCGCGGTCGACGCCGCCGAGGGGGCGACGGCGGCGCTGCCCGCGGCGCGGGCGGCGGTGCGGCGGATGCCGCGCTACGGCGGCGGCTCCGATCTGGCCGCCGCGCTCGCCGAGCTGTACGAGGTCGTCGGCTGGATCCTCTTCGACGCGGGACGCCACCGCCCGGCGCGGAGCTTCAACGCCCACGCGTACGACCTCGCGCGGCGCAGCGGCGACCGCTGGACGGGACGGCTCGTGCTGCTCAACCACAGCATGCTGCTCGCGCACCTGGGCCGGCCCCGCGCCGCCTTCGAGACCGCCGGCCGGGTGCGCGGCCCGCGCCCGCTGCCCGCCCGCGTGGACAGCCTCGTCCTCGTCCGGCAGGCGCACGCGGCCGCGCTGCGACGCGGCGACCGGGAGGCGCGGACGCTCATCTCCCGCGCCCGCAGCCGCTTTCTGGACGGCGGCTCGCGACACGACCCGGCCTGGGCCTGGTGGGTCGACGAGCCGGAGCTGATCGGCCACCATGGCTGGGTGCTGGCGCGGCTGGGCGCGTACGACCGGGCGATCCCGCTGCTGCACCGGGCGGCGACGGCCCCGGGCCCTTCATACCGGCACCTCTTCACGGCGCAGCTCCTCGCGGCCCTGGCCGGGGCCGGGGCGTGGCGGGACGCGGAGGCGCTGATCACGGCGACCGCGCCCGGCGCCGGCCGGATCAGCTCCGCCCGCACGACGGCGCAACTGCGGCGCACGGCCGCACACTTGCGCACGGGCCCACGGGTGCCCGCCGCGCTGCGGGACGCCGCGGTGTTCCTGCTCGAGTCGCTCTGAAATTCCCCCGGCGGAAGGGAGAGTTCCGCCGGGGGAGAGAATTTCGCTTGGGCTATTTGCCGGTTTTGCGGGTGGCGGAACCCCCTGGCGAATGCTGGCGAATAGTTGCCCAGCGCTGGCGATGGGCTGAATACACAGCACACTCGTTCACGACCAACTGCCCGGTTACGCAGGCAAGGATCGCCGTCTCCATGTCTGCGGGGCAGGGCCTGCTGTCGGCTGGGCAGCTTCCCTGCGAGTTGTGAGGAGACCGGCGCGCATTCCGGCCACCGTGGCGCGCTGACCTGCAATGAACACAATATTAGGCGAGGCGGGTGCCCAGTACGTTGCCGGAGTCGCAGTCGCGGCCACCATTGCTGCGGCCGGCCTTCTGCGTGCGGCCTGGCGCCGCCGGCGTGACCGTCGCGCCAAGGAACGTGTGTAAGGCCCCGGAGCGTACTGACCATTCCGAGAAGGAAGTTCATACATCGATGACCCAGCATTTGTCGTCCATCGGACGACGGAAAGCGTCGTCATGAAGACGACATCCAAGGAACACCGAGGTCCCGAGAATGACCGGGAATTAGCGTGGGGCCACTTGTTCACTCCGCACGAGTCGGCGAACCCCGAACTCGCGCAAGTGGGGTTCTACAGGCCTACTGGCGAGCTAAGCGATATTGCTCAGCGGTTCGACCGCGTCGTCATGGCCGTCGAGGCCTACGAGAGCGAGGACACCAGCACGACCGTATGTGAGACAGACCTGCTCGCCGCGCTCCTGGCCATCCGCAAGCTCAGAGACAAGCTCGTCACCGACGAGACGAGTCTGATCGCCGCAGCCCGAAGGAAGCGCATAACCTGGGCCCGCATCGGCCAGGCACTTGAGTTGCGCAGTCGCCAGGCAGCCGAGCGGCGCTACCTCCAGTTGCGTTCGGACGCCAACGAACTCACTCAGGCGGAACGTGTCGAGTTTGCCCGCGCCCAGCGGCAACGGCAGCACGAACGGTCATGGGCCGGGCGCCATGCGGACACCATCCGCCGACTGGCCCAGCAGTTGGCGGCCCTCCCTGATCTTCAGGAGCGGGCCGATCGCTCGCCGTACGCCAAGCGGATCAACGAGGACGCAGTCCAGAAGGCCCTGCATGCCGGCCGGCCGAGACCGGAAGTCGTCCGCATGCAATGGCCGGTGCAGCTACGGGAGACCCTTCGGCAGGATGCTCAGCATCGCGAAGCGACCAAGGATATCGACCCCCACGACCTTGTCGCCCGGCGTCTCAAGGCCGGAAACGAAACCAATCACGCGCATCGCCTGCTGGGTCTTGTCGGCTATGCCGTGGCGCCGGAGACCGCTGATCTCCGAGATCAGCCCGAGTTGGTCGCCGCCATCACCGCGCTGTATACCGACGCCGGCGAGGTGGCTCCCCGCAAAACTCCGCCAAGCGACTAGCTGAATGGTTCGCGCCGCACCCGGGTTGGTGACGTCCGGGTGCGGCTCTGCGGTCGGTGGGCCAGCGCTGGCCTCTGACTACTTCCGTACGATCCAGTCGAAGGCCCGCTGCGCGTCGAACTCGCGCTGACCGCCGCGGAAGAGCAGATCCGCCGAAGCCACCAGCGGATCGTCCGCCTGGGCCGGCAGATACGGCACCGCGATGCACCGCATCCCGGCCCGCCGGGCGGCCTCGACCCCCGGCGGCGCGTCCTCGACGACCACGCAGTCGGCCGGGCGGGTGCCGAGCAGCCGGGCGGCGGCGAGGAAGACGTCCGGGGCCGGCTTGCCGTGCGTGACTTCCTCCGCGGAGACGATCGTGGTCAGTACGGAGTCCAGCCCCGCACCCGGCAGCACCGCCTCGATCGCCGGGCGGGAGGAGCCGGAGGCGACGGCCATGGGGTTGCCGTTGGCCTGCAGCATCTCGGCCAGCTTGTGCATCTGCGGGAAGGCGTCGGTGTGCGCGGCGGCGAGCTCCAGGTAAGCGGCGTTCTTCAGGTCCAGCAGCTCGTCCACCGGGGCGTCGATGCCGTGCCGCTGGCGGAGCACCTCGAGGGTCTCCCGGGTCCCGATGCCGATGAACTCGGCGTGGTCCTCCCATGTGAAGTCCGGCACACCGAACTGTTGCAGCACCCGCTTCCCGGCCTCGTAGTAGTTCGGCTCGCTGTCGACCAGAGTGCCGTCCAGATCGAAGATGACGGCCACAGGGGTGGAGGTGCTCATGCGATCAAGCATGCCAACCCTCGGGCAAGCGCGCGGAACGGGCTGCTCTGATCGATTTGGCGGCGCGTGGCTGCAGATGCTTTCCTCCTTGCGTATCACTATGCGGACAGCTCCCCGAGGGCGGGAGCGAGGGAGGTATGCGCGTGGGACGGAAGTGGTTCGCCGCTGACCCCGGACGGCTGCGGTTGCGTACCGCGGCGCGTGCCGTGCTCGGCGTCGGTCTCGCCGTCGCTGCCGCATACGCCGCCGGGCTGCCGCTGCCCGCGATGATCACCGGCGGGCTCGCCGCGCTGCTCGCGCTCTTCACGGTGGCCGATCCGACCGTACGGGCCCAGGCGCTGACGACCGCGCTGCTGCCGGTGGCCGGGCTGCCCGTGCTCGCCGCCGCGACGGCGCTGCACGACCTTCCGCTGGTACGGGACGCCGTCTTCCTGGCCGTGGTGCTGGGCGGGGCGTACGCGCGCCGCTGGGGCCCGCGCGGGCACGCGGTCGGGATCTTCGCGTTCATGATGTTCTTCGTGGTGCAGTTCCTGCGGGCGGGCACCGGGCAGCTGGCCCAGATCGCCGCCGCCGTGCTGCTGGGCCTTGCGATGGCCGCCGCGGTGCGCTTCGGCGCCTGGTGCATCGAGCGGCGCACGCCGCCGCCCGCCGCGGTCGCGGCGGCCGCGGGGCGCGGGCTCGCTCGGGTCACGACGCGGCAGGCGCTGCAGGTGACGGCGGCCTGCGCGATCGCGATGGCGGTCGGGCACGCGGTCTCCTCGGACCGCTGGTACTGGGCCGTCGGCACCGCCTGGTGGGTCTTCGTGAACACCGCCTCCCGCGGCGAGACCCTGGTCCGCGGCTTCCGCCGGGTGCTCGGCACGCTGGTCGGCATCGCCGCCGGGCTCGCGGTCGCGGTGCCGATCGAGGGCGCGCCGGTGCCGAGCGCCGTGGTCGTCGCGGCGTGCGTCTTCGGGATCTTCTACACGGCCGCGGTCTCGTACAGCTGGATGATGTTCTTCGTGACCGTGATGGTCGGCGTGCTGTACGGCCTGATCGGCGTGCTGTCGCCCGCGCTGCTGGCGCTGCGCGCGGAGCAGACCGCGGTCGGCGCGCTGGCGGCGGCGTTCGCGGTGGCGGCGGTGCTGCCCGTCACGACGCACGGGCAGACGGACGCGTGGGTGCGGCGGGCGCTGGAGTGCGTGCACGCCTGCACGGATGCCGCGGCGCGGCGGCTCGGCGGGGGAGCGGCGGATCCCGGCGCGCACCTGGCCGAGTTCGAGCTGCACCTGGCCAAGGTCAGGGCCTCGCTCGCCCCGCTGCTGCACCCGCTGAACCCCTTCGCCGCCCGCAAGGCCCGCGCCCGCCTGATCCTCGACCTGCTGGACGAGTGCGCGGCGGGCCTGCGCGGCGTCGTATCGGCGGACGCCGACCACGAGACGCACCACGAGCGGGTACGGACGGCGCTGTCCCGCCTCCACGCCCCGCTCGAGGCCGCGCCGAAAGCGCCTTACGTGTCGGCGGCCTGAGGGACGTAAGAGCCGATCAGCTAGGGTCGCGCGCATCACGCCCCCTCGGAGAGGACGGATCGCCACCATGGCCGGAGGCCGGCAGCTCGCCCACATCGGCTCGTTCACGTCCGAGGGAGGCGCCGGGGTCATCACCGCCGGCTTCGACCCGCGTACGGGCGCGCTGACGCCGCTGTCGGCCACGGACGCCGTCTCCGATCCGTCCTTCCTCGCCGCCGACGCCCCGTCCGGCATGCTTTACGCCGTCAGCGAGGGGGAGGAGGGGGCGGCCGCCGCCTTCCGTATCCGGGCGGACGGGCTGGAGCCCGTCGGCTCTCCGGTGCCCGTCGGCGGCTCCGGGCCGACCCATCTCGCGCTGGCCGCCGGGCACCTGCACACCGCGAACTACGTCTCCGGCAGCGTCAGCACCCTTCCCCTGGCCGCCGACGGCTCGCTGACCGGCGCCACGAGTTTGCTGCGGCACACCGGCTCAGGGCCGAACGCCGACCGCCAGGAGGGCCCGCACGCGCACCAGGTGCAGCCCGACCCGTCCGGCCGCTGGATCGTGAGCGTCGACCTCGGCACGGACGAGGTGCGGGTGTGCGCGCTCAATGACGGCGCCCTCGACGTACACGCCGCGACCCGGCTGCGCCCCGGCAGCGGACCGCGGCACCTGGTCTTCCACCCCCGCGGGCACCGCGCCTACGTGCTGCACGAGCTCACCCCGGCGGTCACCGTCTGCCGCTGGGACGCCGACCGCGGCGAGCTCGAGCCGCTGCGCGAGACCGGCATCCTGCCCGCCGGCGCCGAGGGCGGCACGGCGTACGGATCCGGGATCGTGATCTCGCCCGACGGGCGGCTGCTGTGGACCGCGATCCGCGGCCACGACAGCATCAGCACGCTGACCCTCGACGACGCCGGCGACGCACCGGAGCTGACCGCCAACGCGCCCTGCGGCGGCCGCTGGCCGCGCGACCTCGCGATCGACCCGGCGGGGACGCATATGTACGCGGCGAACCAGCACTCCGGCGACGTGGTGTGGTTCGACGTGGACGAGCGCACGGGTGAGCTGACGCGGGCGGGCTCGATCGCGGCACCGGCCGCCTCGTGCGTTGTCTTCAGCTGAGCGGACCCCCGCCCTTCCTGCGAAGAGCGGGGGTCCGGAACAGGCTCAGCGCTGGGTCACCGGCTGCGGCTGGATCCCGAGCAGGTTGGAGTACTGCGCGATGACGAGCTTGCCCACCGACGGGTAGGCGGCCAGCGGCTCGGCCATCGGGCAGGCGGCCTCGCGCGCCGCCGCCTCGAGCAGCCCGGCCGGGAGCTCGGGGCCGATCACGTACGGCGCGAGGGCCAGCTGTGTGGACCCCGACGTGCGCAGCTGCTCGGCGGTGCGGGCCACCGCGCCCGGCGCGTCCAGCGCCGTGGCGATGACCGGCACCGCGAGCCGGGCCGACAGCAGCATGCCGGTGATGCCCGCGGACTGCACCGCCTCTTCGCCCCCCGCGGCCGCGAGGATGATGCCGTCCGCCGCGGTGGCGACGGTGAACAGCCGCGCCCGGTCCGCGCGCGCCAGGCCCGCCTCGGACAGGCGCACATGCACCGCCTCGGCGAGCAGCGGGTGCGGGCCGAGGACGTCGGTCAGCTCGGCGGGCACCCGGCTGTCCGCGATGGCCTGCTGGACGCGCCGTACGAGCGCCGCGTCCGGGCCCGCGAGCAGCGGCACCACGACGGCCACCGGGCCCTCGGGTGCGGGGCGGCCGAGCGCCTCGGCGCGCGCCGCGCGCTCCGCGCCCGCGGCGGCGAGCACGGCGTGCAGCGCCGGGAAGTCGTCGTCGGCGCCGTCGAGGTAGCCGACCCGGGCGTCCAGGCCCGGCAGCTCGGACCGCGCTATCGAGACGGTCTCCTCGGCCAGGCTGCGGACGGCGGTGTCCGGGGTGCCGGGGACAGCCAGCACCAGCGCCGGGGCGCCATCGGGGGCGACCACGGGCTCCGGCTTGCGGTGCCGTCCCGGCTGCCGGGGGCGGGGCATTCGTACGGGCAGGCCGTGTTCGGGGCCAGCGGCAGAGCTCATGGGGCCGCATGCTAATGCCTCATGGTGACCCTCCGCAGTGGCGGGGTTGGTGGGACCGGATACGTCCGTATTTCTCCTGCTGTTGACCGGGCGCGGATCGCGACGGACCGTCACCCGGCGTGGTCGTGCGCGCCCTCTGCGACGTGCAGCATTCCGCCCTGGTCGACGGGAAGCCGCAGCTCGTCGGCGGCGAGGGCCCGGGCGATACGGACCGAGCCGTCGAGCGGGTCGCCGGCGGCCGCCGCGATGTCCGCCTCGGGGAGCACCTCGTGCAGGCGGGCGTGCAGCGGGTCCAGGAGGGGTGCGCCGATACGGAACAGGCCGCCGGTCAGCGCGACCGAACTCCCGCGCTCGCGCGGGCAGACGGCCGCCGCAGCGGCGGCGATGTGCCGGGCCGCCTCGCGCAGGATGTCCGCCGCCACCTCGTCGGTCTCCGCGCAGGCGGCGACCTCGGGCGCGAAGGAGGCGAGCACCGCGGGCCGGTCGGGACGCGGGTAGAGCTGCCCCGGCATCGCGGGCGCGGATCCGAAGACGGCCGCCAGCCGCTCCAGCAGCGCCGCGGAACCGCCGTCACGCCCGTCGTGCGCCCTCATCGCCGCTTCGAGTCCGGCGCGGCCGATCCACGCACCGCCGCCGCAGTCGCCGAGCAAGTGGCCCCAGCCGTCCGCCCGTTTCCAGCCGGACTCGTCCAGCGCCGTGCCCACCGCGATCATTCCGGTGCCGGCCGCGACCACGGCGCCCGGGCGCTGCCCGAGGGCGCCCGCATACGCGGTCACGCCGTCGGCCGCGAGCGCCAAGCGCCGCACGCCCAGCGCCCGGTGCAGCATCCCGGGGAGCCGGGCGCGCAGGTCGTCGCCGAGCGAGGCCATGCCGGCGGCGCCGACGCAGGCGGCGGTCACATCGCCGGGGCCGGCGTCCGCCTCGCTGAGGAGCTTCTCCGCGAGCGGGAGGACCTGCTCCAGCAGGCTGTCCGCGTCGATGCCGGACGGGCCGGTGACGGCGGGGGAGCGGGATTCCGCGGTACGGGCGGCGCCCGGCCCGCCGGAGTCCGCTCCGCCCGCGCTCGCCCCGGCCGCCGCGCGCGTCAGCGCGACCCGTACCCCCGAGCCGCCGGAGTCGACCGCCAGCACCCAGCGGCCCGCGGCTGCTCGGTCACCCGAAGCCACGGGAGTCCTGCTTCAGCGCGGTGTCGACGGTGAGGGCGGCGGCCACGACGAGGCTCAGCAGCGGGTCGGTGAGCTGGCGGTGGATCTGCAGCACGTAGTTGTCGGCCGTTGTGAACATCGTCTTGGCGAGGCCCTCCCAGGTCTTGGTGATCCGGGCGACCTCGGTGTCGGTGTGGTCGACGATCGCGAAGTTCCAGGCCCGCCAGTTCTCGGCCTTGATCGCGCCGATCTGCTGACCATTCACCATAAAGCCGAAGTTGATCTTGCCGATGGCGTTCTGCTGCACGATCTCGCCGACGGTCTGCCCGTCGGGCCGCTGCACGATCACCTTGGACTTGATGAACTTCGCCGGCCGGGTCAGCGTCAGATGCACCTGCCCGTGCGCGTCGCGCACCTCCAGCTTGTGGGTCATGAACTGATCCACGCTGGCCATGAAGCGCACGGCCTTCTTCAAGGTGCTCTGCCCGACCTGCACCACCGAGCCGATGGTGTTGCCCGCCTGGTCGAAGACGCTGTACTCATTCGTCATCTCGATCAGCTTGGCCTTCTGGTTCACCACCAGAACGGGCTCGGAGAACAGCGTCCCGCCGCCGTGCTGCGCCGGCCCGACCCCGGCCTGCTGCTGCACCTGGCGCTGCACCTTGGCCTGCTCCTGCACGCGCTGTTGCTGCTGCGCGTACTGGTACTGCTGATATTCCTGCGACTGCTGCTGCTGGGGTATCTGCCCGGGAGCGCCCTGCCCCTGCCCGGGGTGGGTGTTCTCCGTCCACTGCTGACCGTCCCACCAGCGCAGGAGATTCGGCGTGCCATGCGGGTCCGGATACCAGCCCGCCGGTGTATTCGTAGGCGTACTCATGCCGTGCAGGTTATGGCAGCCGCCAGTCCACGGGCTCGGCCCCCTGCTCCTGGAGCAGCCCGTTCGCCCGGCTGAAGGGCCGCGAGCCGAAGAAACCCCGGTCCGCCGACATCGGCGACGGATGCGAGGACTCGATCGCCGGCACGCCCCCGAGCAGCGGCCGCAGATTCCGGGCGTCGCGGCCCCAGAGGATCGCCACCAGCGGGCGGCCGCGGGCTGCCAGCGCCCGGATCGCCTGCTCCGTGACCTCCTCCCAGCCCTTGCCGCGATGCGCCGCCGGACTCCGCGGCGCGGTGGTCAGCGCCCGGTTCAGCAGCAGCACGCCCTGCCGCGTCCACGGCGTGAGGTCGCCGTTCGACGGCCGCGGCAGGCCCAGGTCGGTGTGCAGCTCCCGGTAGATGTTCTCCAGGCTGCCGGGCAGCGGCGCCACCTCGGGCGCGACCGCGAAGCTCAGGCCGATCGCATGCCCCGGCGTCGGATACGGATCCTGGCCGACGATCAGCACCCGCACATCGTCGAAGGGCTGCTGGAACGCGCGCAGCACATTCGGTCCCGCGGGCAGATACGTCCGCCCCGCCGCCAGCTCGGCGCGCAGGAAGTCGCCCATCGAGGCGACCCGCCCGGCGACCGGCTCCAGCGCCTTCGCCCAGCCCGGTTCGACGATTTCATTGAGAGGTCGTGCAGCCACGGTCGGCCACTCTAGCCCTCAGTCGATGGCCACCGCCCGCACGCACAGCACATCCGGCAGATGCGCGGCCAGTTGCTGCCAGCTCTCCCCGTCGTCCACGCTGGCGAACACCTCGCCATTGCGGTTGCCGAAATACACCCCTGCGGGGTCGGCGTCGTCCGTACACAGCGCGTCCCGCAACACCGTGCCGTAATGCGCCTCTTGGGGCAGCCCCGCGCTCAGCGCCTCCCAGCTCGCGCCGGCGTCCTGGGTGCGGTACACCCGGCATCTGTTCTCCGCCGGGACCCGGTCCTCGTCGGCGGTGATGGGGAAGAGGTACGCCACATCGCCGCGGTGCGGATGCGCCGCCACCCCGAAGCCGAAGGTGGACGGCAGCCCGGCGCCGATGTCCTGCCAGCTGCCGCCGGCGTCATCGCTGCGATAGACACCCCAGTGGTTCTGCAGATACAGCCGGTCCGGGTCCGCCGCGTCCTGCGCCACCTTGTGCACGCACTGGCCGAACTCCGGGAACTGGCTGCCCTCCGGCAGGAACACCGCCTGCACCCCGGAGTTGGACGGCGCCCAGCTCTTCCCGCCGTCCGCCGTCCGGAACACCCCGGCCGTGGACACGGCGACCAGCACCGCATCGGCGTCCCGCGGGTCCGTCACCACCGTGTGCAGCCCGAGCCCGCCACCGCCCGGCACCCACTTCTCCCGCGACGGGTGCTCCCACAGCTCGCGCACCAGCTCATATGTCTCGCCGCCGTCCTCGGACTTGAACAGCCCGCCCGGCTCCGTACCCGCATAGACCACCCCCGGCGCCTCGGGGCCGGCCGGCCGCAGCTGCCACACCCGCTCCAGCGAAGCCCCGGTGTCCTGCGGATACTTCACCGGTGGCTGCTTCGGCTCCTGCCACGAGGCGCCCAAGTCGTCGGACCAGAAGACGGACGGGCCCCAGTGCGCGCTGTCGCCGCCGGCGAGAATGCGCGGCGCCGCGCCCCGCTTGTCGATCCCGACCGAATAGATCGCCTGGGCGTTGAACTGCGGCTCGCCGAATTCCCACGAGCCGCCCCGGCGCCTGCCGATGAAGAGCCCCTTACGCGTACCCACCGCGAGCAGTGCGTCCGACATGTCCTGCCACCTCCGAGACACCCTTGTCCGTCAGCCGATGTGAGCTACGTGACATCCTGCACCCCGGCACTGACATCGGGCGGGAAACCGAGCTCGGCGCCCAGTCCGTACCGCTGGAAGAGCTCCCCGCGCAGCCGCGCCATCGGCATCGGCGCCCCCGGCAGCAGCCCCGCGAAGACCGCGCCCATCAGCAGCGCGCGCAGCATCGGATAGTCGGTGTCGACGTCGTCGGAGCCGTACCGCCGCACGGTGTCGCGCAGGATCGCCGCCAGCCGCTGCTGCTCCTCGCATTTGATGAAGCCGTCCGCGAGGAGGATGCCCGCCATGTGCTGCCGCATCAGTACGGGCCGGTCCTTCGCCAGGCCCAAGATCGCGTCGATGGCCCGGGCCAGCCGTTCCTTGCCGTCCTCGGTCACGGGCTCGCGGGCGAGCGCCTCGCTCAGCGTCAGGTGCATCAGCCGGTGCACGGCGGACTGCAGCAGCTGCCGTTTCCCCGGGAAGTAGTACGAGATCAGTCCGCGCGCGGAGCCGGCCCGGTCGGCGATGTCGCCCAGGGTGGTGGCCTCATAGCCGCGCTCGTCGACAAGCTCGACGGCCGCCTGCAGCAGTCGCTCCCTGGAACGCCGCCGCAACTCTTCGTTGACCGAGGCGCTGCGCGGGGACATGCTTAACTCCTGCGTTGACTGGCTGATAGCCAGTATACTCTCTGTGGCTTCGGGGACCGGTGTGGCAGATGATGCCCTGCCGGTGTCCCGATTTCTCCCTTCGGGTTCCGGCGACGCGGGGGATCGCCGGAACCCGAAGGCGGGCTCCGAGAATTTCTTCAGCACGTGGGAACGCGTCACCGCACCCACCCGTTGGACAAATCGAGGCCCCGCGTTCCCCCGTCGCGGGGCCTCACCAATGCTCCCACCGGCGCGCCGGTCCGGAGCGGAAATGCGGTGGCGGCTCCGGCGCTGTGCGAGCCACGCTGGGGCACATGCTCACTCCTGGCACGGACGTGAAGGTCCGTCTCGTCAAACACCCCCGCAAGGACGTCCGCTACCCGGCCACGGTCGTCGCCGACGACGGCACCCGCGTCGTCGTCCGCGCCCCCTGGGCCGGGCCGCCCGTACGCGACTTCGGCTTCGTCCGCTTCGAGAGCGGCGACGTCTTCACCGAGCACTTCTGGCGCGACCGCTGGTACGCGGTCAAGGAGGTCCGGGCCGCCGACGGCACCCTGAAGGGCTGGTACTGCGACGTCACCCGCCCCGCCGTGGTCGAGAACGGCACCCTCACCATCGAGGACCTCGACCTGGACCTGTGGCGGTCCGCCGACGGCGCTACGGTGCTCCGCCTCGACGAGGACGAGTTCGAGGAGAGCGGCCTCGCCGAGCGTGACCCGGACGCGGCGGCGCGGGCCGGGCGGGCGCTGGACGAGCTGGAGCGGCTGGCGCGCGACGGAGGGTTCGAGACGCTCCTGTCTTGATTCGGAACCCTCCTGTCTTGACAGGTCCACGCCCGCGCTTTCAGGGTGTAGTTCTCGCGCCGACGGGGGATGCCGGCGCTGAACTCAGGGGGAATCCATGTCAGTTGCGGTCTGCTCGCTCCTGTGGGACAAGGCGCGGAACGGCGCCCAGAAGATCGACTACGACGACGACGGCTACCACCTCGTCCGCTTCCCGTTCGACGCGGAAACCGAGTCCCTGGACGCCTGGGACATGCACGACCCGTCCCACGGCGGCGGCTCGAACTACCCCGACGCCCGCTCCGGGCTGATCTGGCCGAGCCACGACGGCTGGGGCTACGTCTCCGCGCTCATCTTCTGGGATCCGACCAACGACGCGAGCGAATACCGGCTCCGCTTCGTCCGCGACCCGCTGAACCTCGCCACCGGCTACGACTCCACCGCCACCACCGATTTCACCCGCACCGGCGGCGGCCAGTTCCGGTCCCACACCTGGCAGATGCAGGTCCACAAGGGCGTACCACTGGGCCTGAAGATCTCCGCCCGCGGCGCCGGCGACGCGAAGATACCGGTGCCGATCAAGCACGCCCAGTTCAAGCTGTCGATCCAGACGGACGTCATCACGCCGTAGCGACAGCCGGCCGGCGGCGGCCGGCTCAGCCCGCCAGCTGCAGCACGGGGCGCAGCCCCTCCGGGCGCTGCGCCACCGGCAGATGGTCGACGGGCAGATAGCCGCAGCCCACCGCCTCGGCCCCGCCGTCGGCGCGCCGGTCGTCGCCGACCATCAGCACGCTCTCCGGCTCCAGGCCGAGCTCGGCGCAGGCGATCCGGAACAGCCGCGGGTCGGGCTTCTGGACGCCGTGCTCGTACGACAGCACGCAGGCGTCCACCGCGTCCGCGACGCCGTGCGCCCGCAGCACCGGCCGCAGATCCCAGCCGATGTTGCTCAGCACGCCCACCCGCACGCCCCGGCCCCGCAGCTCGGTCAGCACCTCCGCGGTGTCGGGGTACGGCGCCCAGGCGGCGGGCGTCATGTGCCGGTCGTAGATGGCGTCATGGACATCCCACGGGAGCGCCGCCTCGCGCGACAGGCCCGTGTAGGCGGCCCGGTGCCGCTCGGGGTCGATGTCCCGGGTCTCCCACAGCTCGGCGAGGTGCTCGGGCATCCGCTGCGGCATGGTCCCGCCGGGCAGCCCGCCCGCCGCGTCCAGCCGCTCGGCCCACGCGGCCAGCTCGCCCTCGGCCACCTCGATGCCCCGCTCCCGCAGCACCGCGCTCAGGGCGCTGACCGCGGACTCGATACGGAAGATGGTCCCGGAAAAGTCGAAGAGCACACCTTTGATCGCCATGCCCGCGATCCTACGACCCGCTCCTGACACGCTCGTAAAACGCGGCCGAACCCAGCACGACGGCCGCGCCCATCAGCCAGCCGCCCACCACGTCGCTCGGCCAGTGCACCCCCAGCCACACCCGTGTGAAGCCGACCCCGGCCACCGACACCGCGGCCACCACCCAGGCCGCGACCTGCCACCCGCCGGACGCCCCGTACCGCCGCAGCAGCCAGACCACCAGACCGAGCGTCACCACCGCCGACATCGCATGCCCGGACGGATACGCCGCGTAATGCGCCGAGTCGACCGGATCGGGCCAGCGCGGCCGGTCCCGGCCCACGGCCGCCTTCATGCCCTGCTGCACGATCACGCCGGCCATCGTGCCGCCCGCGATCACCCCGGCGAGCAGCCGCTCGCGCCGCCACAGCAGCCAGCCGACCAGCGCCACCGTCAGCAACCGCATCGTCCACGGGTCCCACACCCAGTCGGTCAGGATGCGGTTCGCGTGCGTGACGTCCGGCTCGTCCACCGCGGGCCCGTGCAGCCCCTCGGCCGCCCACCGGTCGAAGTCCAGCAGCGGACCCCAGCCGAGCGCCACCAGCGCCAGCAACAGCACGGAGAGCGCGGCCAGTACGGACAGAGCCAGGCCCCCGCGGGTACGGGAGCGGACCGGGTCGGACGTGAGCGTCATGCGGAAGATCCTCGCTCACGAGGCCGCCGCTACGCCAGCGTGCTGAGTCCCGGTACGAACGCCACCAGCAGCGGGACCGCCGGCACCAGCGCCGCGCACGCGGTCATCCGCAGCCGCCGCCCCGGCGTCAGCCGCGGCCCGGGGGCCAGCAGCCGGTCGACGCGCTGCGGCACCTGCGCCAGCTGCGGCGGGCAGGGGCCGAAGACGCCGCGGTCCTCGTTGAGTTCCAGCAGCGCGGTGGCGAACGTCATCCGCCCGAAGCGCCGCGACGCGGCATCGTCAGCGGCCAGCTCGCACAGCCGGTGCACCTGGTCGCGGAAGGCGGCGAAGACCGGGATCTGCGGGAAGCCGTTCGCGAGCGCGCCCGCGCAGTACAGCAGCCAGTGGTGCCGGGCCCGCGAATGCCCCTGCTCATGCGCGAGTACGGCATCGAGCTGGCGCTTGCGCAGCCGGCGCAGCGCCCCGGTGGTGATAACCAGACGCGGCGTCGTGCCGCCCGGCAGCCACCAGGCGTCAGGGCGGTCGCCCTCCAGCACCACGAGCCGGTCGCCGCTCGGCTCCTCGCCGGGCAACAGCGGCGCGCGGACCAGCAGTTCGGCGCGCCGCCTGCGGCGTACGGACCGGTCGTGGCGCACCTCGCGTACGAAGGCCACCGCGGTCCAGGCGCCGCCCGCGGCCAGCAGCGCGGCCAGCGCGGCGGACCAGGAGCCGCCGGAGCCGAGCCCGTACGCCTCGACGACGCCGTGCGGCGCGGGTGCGAAGACGCCGCTGCGCACGCGCTCCCAGGCGGAGGCGGCGCTGAGCGCCATCGCTAGGGCGCAGCACAGCAGCACGGCGGCGACCGCGCACTGCCAAGCCCACAGTGCGAGCACCGGCTCCCGGTCCGGCCAGGAGGCGCGCCCGAGCAGGCTGGGCGTCGCCACCGCCACGACGGCGGCGAGCAGCAACAGCGCCATTGCGATCACCATGCCCCCAGCCTATGGAGGGCGACTACCCACCGGTACCGGCGGGAGCACGAAGTGACCGACACCACCCCGCGCCTTACATCGTCAGCAACATGGCAAACATCCCGATACCCATGCTGACCCGGCATCCCGCCACCAGCTCCGGCCGCTGCGTCCACGCGGTCCCGCCGGTCGCGCGACCGCCGCCCGCGACGACCAGTCGGCCGCCGCCGCGCAGCACATAGAGGAGGTAGTACGCCAGCAGCACCCCGGTCACCAGCGGCAGCCCGGCCGGGGCGCCGTGGCCCGCATGGCCGCCGGTCGCGGCCATGGCGAGCCCCATGTAGACCATGGCCAGCGCCCCGATCAGATGGTGCAGATGCCCCGCGGCATGCCGGAGCGGCAGCACGGCACGCACGGCGGCGGCACCGAAGACGGCGGCGAGCGCGAGACCGCCCCAGCGGCCGGTGTCGAGCGCGGACGCCGGCACCGCCATCGCCGCCATCCCGAGACCCATCAGCGCGTCCCCGGCGGCGGCCCGGCGCTGCGCGGGCGGCGCGGTGCGGACGCGGAGCAGGCAGTACGCGCCGACCGCGGCGCTCAGCGCCACGAGCAGCCAGCCGGCGAGCGGCGGTCCGTGCATGGCCCAGGCCCCCTTGGCATCCGGCTGCGGGTACGGCCGGACCATGCCCGGGCGGGCGGCCGCACACGCGAGCGCATGGGCGCAAAGGGGTCGCGCGCGGGCGCGAAAAAGTGGGGATCAGGGGCGATAGCGCAGCGGATGGTCCTCGGGGACCTCGACAACGGCGATCTTCACGCCGTCCGGATCGGAGAGCCACATCTCGATCAGCCCCCACGGCTCCCTGCGCGGCTCGCGCAGCACCTCGGCGCCGGCCGCGGTCAGTTCGCGGTGTGCGGCCGCCGCGTCCGGCACCTGCATCCACAGCTGCAGCCCAGGCGCGGGCGGCTGCTCGGAGCGGCCGGAGACCTCCAGGAAGCCGCCCCCGAGGAAGTAGACGGTGCCGCGCTCCGGGCCCGTACCGAACTCGCGGTAGACGGCGAGCCCCAGCGTCTCGCCGTAGAAGCGCCGCGACCGCTCCGGGTCGGTGGGCCGTAGCAGGACGCGGCCGCTGAGAACCTGCATCGCGGGCGCCCCCTCAGGCCGTGTAGCGGGCCGTGCGCTTGATCTCGGGGAAGTCGGTCACCACGCCCTGCAGGCCGAGGCCGCGGGCGAGCTTGAGCTGGTCGGGGGTGTTGACGGTCCAGGCGATGACGGCGAGGTCGGCCTCGTGCGCCTTCTCCACCAGCTCCAGGGTGAGGCGGCGCAGGTTCAGCGACAGCATGTACGCGCCGACGGCCTTGGCGCGGTCGACGACGTCGTGCCCGTACCGGCTGGCGACCAGGACCGTGCGCAGCCGCGGGATCAGCTTCTTGATCTCGTCGATCGCCTCGTCGTGGAAGGACAGCACCTCCACGCGGTCCACCAGATCCCGGCGCTCCAGCACCTCGGCGAGCGAGCGGGCCGCCGCGACGTCCTTGATCTCCGCCTGCAGCGGCGCCTCGACCGCGTCCACGACCTCCTCGAAGACCGGGATCCGCTCGCCGTCGCCGGCGTCCAGCTCGCGCAGTTCGTCCAGGGTGAAGTCGGCGATCGCGCCCTGGCCGTCGGTCGTGCGGTCCACCTCGGTGTCGTGCATGATCACGAGGTGGCCGTCCTTGCTGAGGTGCAGGTCGAGCTCGACGCGGTCCATGCCCTCCCGGTCGGCGCGGACGAACGAGCGGAGGGTGTTCTCCGGCTCGATGCCCATCAATCCGCGGTGTCCAATGGTCACAAACGACACAGCACTCTCCGCTTCCGTCGGGGGCGGCTCACGTCTCCCGGATCGCCGAAAGCCTAGGCCATGGGGAAGAGATCCAACCCAGCCGTGCACTGGTCTGTGGGCGTGTCCGCGCACGGCGCTGACGTCGCGCGGCCAACCCGGGGCTACCGGAAGAAATGCGGCTGTGCGGCTTGATCGCAGCAGATTTTGCGGCGACCCCCCTTGAGAGTGATCGTCATACATGGATACGGTGGGAGCACGAGAGGTTCTCCGCGGAGGAGTCGGTGATGACGGAAATTTTTGCTCAGGACGTAGCGGAAGGCGGCGTTCTGCCTGCCGAGCGCGTTGTCGACCGGCCCGCGTGGGCCGCGCTGAAGGCTGCCGTGGAGGAGATCCGCCCCTGGCAGTCCAAGGACGGCTCCATCGACTTCGACGCCGAGGGCGCACCTGCCCGGGCCACCGCGGACGACGCCCTGGGCCGTGTGGTCGCGGCCGTGGAGGAGCTGGCCCCGCTGCTGCCGCACGACCAGGCGTATCACCGCGCGCTCGTCGCGGACTTGCGGCGCTGGGCGGAGGGCGGCTTCGCGGTCCCCGACTTCCTCGACTCGCTGCTCGCCTTCCAGCCCGCCGAGCAGCGTGCGGACGGCCTGCAGCACCTCGTCGTCTTCCCGATGTACACCCAGAACGGCAACCCGGACCGTAACCTCGAGGCGGTCGTGATCCGCGTTGTCTGGCCGGACTGGCTGGCCGAGCTGGAGCGCACCCGTTACGACAACCCGCTCTTCCTCGGCATCACTTTCGAGGACTTCACTTCGGGCTACGACACGAACTCCGCCGTGCTCTTCCCGGAGACCATCGCGATGCGCGAGGCACCCGAACGGTTCAGCTGGGGCGCCATCTTCTGCGACCGCGAGGCGGCCCGCTTCCGCCGCGTCATCAAGTCCGCCGTGGACGTCACCGGCCTGCAGCTCCCCGAGGACGCGCAGGGCCTGCTGGACGACCAGGAGCGGGCGCAGATGACCTTCGTGCTCTGGGACATGGTCCACGACCGCACCCACAGCCACGGCGACCTGCCGTTCGACCCGTTCATGATCAAGCAGCGGCAGCCCTTCTGGATGTACGGCATCGAGGAGCTGCGCTGCGACCTCACCGCCTTCCACGAGGCCGGCAAGCTCTACGAGGACGGCTTCGCGCAGGGCCGCGACGTGCAGTACGCGGTGCTGATGGACCGCCTCTTCCGCTTCCCGGTCACCGGCGAGCGCAACCGCAACTACGACGGCCTCGGCGGCCAGCTGCTCTTCGCGTACCTGCACAAGCACGACGCGCTGCGCTGGACGGACAACAAGCTGTCGATCGACTGGGACCTGGCCCGCGAGGTCACCGGGCGGCTCCGTACGGAGATCGAGACGCTCTACCGTGAGGGCATCGACCGGCCCAAGCTCGTCCACTGGTTCAAGGCGTACGACCTCGTCTCGACCTACCTCGCCCCGCACCCCGGCTCGGTGTGGGCCAAGGGCCCGGACGCGCTCGACCTGTCGCAGCCGCCGCGCAAGCTGGTCGACGACGTGCTCCCGGACGAGTTCCCGCTGAGCATGTTCTACGAGGCCCTCGCCAAGAAGCTCCGCAAGGTGATCGCCTCGACCAAGGGCATCACGGCCAAGAGCGAGGCCGCGGACGACACCGTCGCCGCGGCCGCCTGACGGAAGAACGGACAAGCAATGAGCACCTCGGGGAACGACACGGACGGCGCCCTCAAGGGGGCCGTCATCGCGGTGGCCGGCGCCGGCGGCCCCGCCGGGAGCGCGGCGCTGCGGCGGCTGGCGGCCGCGGGCGCCACGGTGGTGGGCGCCGACGCCGACACGGAGCGGCTGAACGACGCGGTCAAGGCCGCCAGCGGCCTCGGCGGCTTCGTCTACGGCGAGCAGGTCGACCTGCTCGACCCGGAGGCCACCCGCGACTGGGCGGAGCGGATCGAGAAGGACCACGGCCGCGTCGACGGCCTGGTGCACCTCGTCGGCGGCTGGCGCGGCTCGAAGTCCTTCGCCGAGACCGACCTCGCCGACTGGGACGTGCTGCACAAGCTGCTCATCCAGACCGTGCAGCACACGTCGCTGGCCTTCCAGGAGCCGCTGCAGCGCAGCGGCGGCCGCGGCCGGTACGTGCTCATCTCCGCCGCCGGCGCCTCGAAGCCCACCTCGGGCAATGCCGCCTACGCCGCGTCCAAGGCCGCCGCCGAAGCCTGGACACTCGCGCTCGGGCACGCCTTCAAGAAGGCCGGGGGCGATGGCCCGCCGCCCGCCGCGGCTGTCATCCTGGTGGTGAAGGCGCTGGTCAATGACGCGATGCGAGCCGCCGAGCCGGAGCGGAAGTTCCCCGGCTTCACGCACGTGGCAGAGCTCGCGGACGAGATCGCCGGTGTCTACGCCCGTCCCGTCGAGGAAGTGAACGGAACCCGCCAGTGGCTCACACCCCAGCCGTAGACCCCACGAAGACCGACGCCAAGCGGCGGCACAACCCGGACGCGCGCGCCTTCGCCAGCGACAACTACGCGGGCGTGCACCCGGAGATCCTCGCCGCCATCGCCCTCGCCAACGGCGGCCATCAGGTCTCCTACGGCGAGGACGAGTACACCGACGCGCTGCAGCAGATCTTCCGCAGCCACTTCGGCCCGTACGCCACGGCCTATCCGGTCTTCAACGGCACCGGCGCCAACGTGGTCGCCCTCCAGGCGGTCACCGAGCGCTGGGGCGCCGTCATCTGCGCCGACAGCGCGCACATCCACGTGGACGAGTGCGGGGCGCCCGAGCGGGTCGGCGGGCTGAAGCTGCTCACCGTCCCGACCCCGGACGGCAAGCTCACCCCCGAGCTGATCGACCGCGAGGCGCGCGGCTGGGACGACGAGCACCGGGCGATGCCGCAGGTCGTGTCGATCACCCAGTCCACCGAGCTGGGCACGTGCTACACGGTCGACGAGATCAAGGCCATCTGCGACCACGCCCACGAGCGCGGCATGAAGGTGCACCTCGACGGCGCCCGGATAGCCAACGCCGCCGCCACCCTCGACGTCCCGATGCGAGCGTTCACCAACGTGGCGGGCGTCGACATCCTGTCCTTCGGCGGCACCAAGAACGGGATGATGATGGGCGAGGCCGTCGTCGTCCTGAACCCGGACGCGGTCGGCGCGATGAAGCACCTGCGCAAGCTGTCCATGCAGCTGGCGTCCAAGATGCGCTTCATCTCGGCGCAGTTCGAGGCGCTGCTGGCGAAGGACCTGTGGCTGCGCAACGCCCAGCACTCCAACGCGATGGCCAAGCGGCTCGCGGCGGGCGCCCGGGCCATCGACGGGGTCGAGATCCTCTACCCCGTTCAGGCGAACGGCGTCTTCGCCCGGCTCCCGCACGACGTCACCGAGCGGCTGCAGAAGCAGTTCCGCTTCTACTTCTGGGACGAGGCGGCCGGCGACGTCCGCTGGATGTGCTCGTACGACACCCGGCCCGAGGATGTCGACGCCTTCGTCGAGGCCCTGGCCGAGGAGATGGCCAGGGCCTGAGGCCTCAGGTCGCCGGCTTCGGTGCGCTCCCGCCCAGATGGGCCGGGAGCCACCAGGAGTCGTCGGGACCCTTCGGCTTGTCCGGGTACGCCTCCTGGGCCGCGGTCAGCAGCTCCTGCACCCGCCCCTTGAGCTTGGCGGTCAGCGCGTCCTGGTCGACCTGCGAGCCGACGCCCATCGGCTCGCCGACCCGGATCGTGATGGGGAAACGATTCCGCCCGAAGTCCCGCTTGCGGCCCTTCGTCCAGAGCCGCTGCGTGCCCCACACCGCCATCGGCAGCAGCGGCACGCCGGCCTCCTGGGCCATCCGCACCGCGCCCGACTTGAATCCCTTGAGGGTGAACGACTCCGAGATCGTCGCCTCCGGGAAGACGCCCACGATCTCGCCGCGCCGCAGCGACGCCAGGGCCTCACGGAAGGCCTGCGCCCCCTGGGCCCGGTCGACGGGGATGTGCTTCATCCCGCGCATCAGCGGCCCGGAGATGCGATGCCGGAACACCGATTCCTTTGCCATGAAGCGCACATACCTCTTCGCGGGCAGCGTCGCATAGCCGCAGAAGATGAAGTCGAGATAGCTGATGTGATTGCTCACCAGCACGGCACCCCCGTCCTTGGGGATGTGCTGCGCGCCGTCAAGGTCGATGCGAAGACCCAGGGCCTTGAACCAGGTGCGCGCTGCCTGGATCACCGGCGGGTAGATGAGCTCTGCCACTTCCGCAGCATACGGTCAGGCATCCTGGGTCGCATGGAAGCGCTTCTCACACCCGCGGACCTTGACATCGAGGGCCTGGGGAGCAGGGCCACCCTGGTGCAGTTCTCCAGCGCCTTCTGTCAGCCCTGCCGCGCCACCCGCCGGGTGCTGACGGACGTGGCGGCGATGGTGCCGGGAGTGGTGCATACGGAGATCGACGCCGAGTCGCATCTGGAGCTGGTGCGGCGGCTGGAGATCACCGGCACGCCGACCGTGCTGGTGCTGGACGCCGCCGGGTCGGTCGTGCGCCGGGCGACGGGAATGCCGCGGAAGGCCGACGTCATCGCGGCTTTGGGCGAGGCAGTAGGGAACGTCACAGTTCAACGTCCTTGAAACCAGGGAATGACGTCGATGTACTGACGAGTAATATGCATATGCTGCCAGCACGGCAGTTTCAAGGACGAGACGAACGAGAAGCGGTTGGGAGCCGGCGTGAGCTTGAGGATCGTTGTCTGTGTGAAGTACGTGCCCGACGCCACCGGCGACCGGCACTTCGCCGATGACCTGACCGTCGACCGCGAGGACGTGGACGGTCTGCTGTCGGAGCTGGACGAGTACGCGGTCGAGCAGGCCCTGCAGATCAAGGAAGCGAACGACGACGACGCCGAGATCACCGTCGTCACCGTAGGCCCGGAGGACGCCCGCGACGCGCTCCGCAAGGCGCTGTCGATGGGCGCCGACAAGGCCGTGCACGTGGAGGATGACGACCTGCACGGCACCGACGTCTTCGGCACCTCGGCCGTGCTGGCCAAGGCCGTCGAGCACGCCGGCTACGACCTGGTGGTCTGCGGCATGGCGTCGACCGACGGCACCATGGGCGTGCTCCCGGCGATCCTCGCCGAGCGTCTCGGCGTGCCGCAGGTGACGCAGCTGTCCGAGGTCTCCGTATCCGGCGGGACCGTGACCGGCCGCCGTGACGGCGACTCCGCGACCGAGCAGCTGGAGGCCTCCCTCCCGGCGCTGATCTCCGTGACGGACCAGTCGGGCGAGGCCCGCTACCCGTCCTTCAAGGGCATCATGGCCGCCAAGAAGAAGCCGGTGGAGGAGCTGGACCTGGACGACCTGGGCCTGGAGGCCGACGAAGTCGGCCTGGAGGGCGCCTGGACGAAGGTCGAGGAGGCCACCGAGCGCCCGGCGCGTACCGCGGGCACGATCGTCAAGGACGAGGGCGAGGGCGGCAAGCAGCTCGCCGAGTTCCTCGCGGGCCAGAAGTTCATCTGAGCCCCTACGTCCCCCTCCCTCACACTCTGCACAGGAGATTGTCTTCCCATGGCTGAAGTCCTTGTCTACGTCGACCACGTCGACGGTGCCGTCAAGAAGCCCACGCTGGAGCTGCTCACCCTCGCCCGCCGCATCGGCGAGCCCGTCGCCGTCGCGCTCGGCAACGGCGCCGCGGACACCGCCGCCACGGTCGCCGAGTACGGCGCCGTGAAGGTGCTGACCGCCGACGCGCCGGAGTTCGGCGACTACCTGGTCGTGCCGAAGGTGGACGCGCTCAAGGCCGCGTACGACGCGGTGAACCCGGCCGCCGTGCTGGTGCCCTCCTCCGCGGAGGGCAAGGAGGTCGCTGCCCGGCTGGCGCTGCGGCTGAACTCTGGTCTGATCACCGACGCCGTCGACCTGGAGGCCGGTGACGACGGCCCGGTGGCCACGCAGTCCGTGTTCGCGGCCTCCTTCACCACCAAGTCCCGCGTCTCGACCGGCACCCCGGTCATCACCGTCAAGCCGAACTCGGCCGCCCCGGAGGCCGCCCCGGCCGCGGGCACCGTCGAGGCCCTGAACGTGTCCTTCTCGGACGCTGCCACCGGCACCAAGGTCGTCTCCCGCACCCCGCGTGAGTCGACCGGCCGCCCGGAGCTGACCGAGGCCGCGATCGTCGTCTCCGGCGGCCGTGGCGTGAACGGCGCGGAGAACTTCCACATCATCGAGGCCCTGGCCGACTCGCTCGGCGCGGCCGTGGGCGCCTCGCGGGCGGCGGTGGACGCCGGCTGGTACCCGCACTCCAACCAGGTCGGCCAGACCGGCAAGTCGGTCTCGCCGCAGCTGTACATCGCCTCCGGTATCTCCGGTGCGATCCAGCACCGGGCCGGCATGCAGACGTCCAAGACGATCGTCGCGATCAACAAGGACGCCGAGGCGCCGATCTTCGACCTCGTCGACTACGGCATCGTCGGCGACCTCTTCGAGGTCGTCCCGCAGCTGACCGAAGAGGTCAAGACCCGCAAGGGCTGACCCGCTCGCCGCAGCTCGTCCACAGGCCCCCGTACGCGACCGCGTGCGGGGGCCTGTGCGTGAGGCTGACCATTGACGTTCCGCATGGTGGAGATTAACTTTCGTTTCAACGCTTTGTTGAGTTGAGGGAGTGGGATGGTGCAGGGAGCTGAGTCCTCGGTGGGGGTCGCGACGTCGCTCGCAGTCTCCGTACGCGCGAAGATCGGCGCCTCGCTGGCGCAGGTCGACGCGGAGCTGGCGAGCCGTTACCCGGGCGACCCGGGCACCCGGCAGCCCGTGCACACGGTCTACGTCCCCGGCGACGCGTACCAGGCCGGCACCGTCCGCTCCTGGGGCGACCAGGCCCTTGCCCTGCTCGACGAGCACGCTCCCGACGCGGGCGCGCTCGCGGGCGTCCTCGGCATCCCCGACGAGCTCGCCGGTCCGGTCTACGACCGGGTGCGCGCCAAGCTGACCCGGGAGCCGGTCGAGGACCTGCGGATCGACTTCGAGGACGGCTACGGGCCGCGCCCCGACGAGGAGGAGGACGAGGCCGCCGCGCGCGCCGCGCAGCTGCTGTCCGCCGCCGTCGCCGACGGCAGCGCGCCGCCGTATCTCGGCATCCGCATGAAGTGCATGGAGGCCGCCGTCCGCGACCGCGGCATCCGCACCCTCGACATCTTCCTCACCGGGCTGCTGGAGAACGGCGGCCTGCCGGACGGGCTCGTCCTCACCCTGCCCAAGGTCACGTACGCCGAGCAGGTCACCGCGATGGTGCGGCTGCTGGAGGAGTTCGAGAAGGCCCGCGGCCTCGCCGCCGGGCGGATCGGCTTCGAGATCCAGATCGAGACCACCCAGTCGATCCTCGGCGGCGACGGCCGCGCCACCGTCGCCCGCATGATCGACGCCGCCGAGGGCCGGGCCACCGGGCTGCACTACGGCACCTTCGACTACAGCGCCTCCTGCGGCGTCAGCGCCGCGTACCAGTCCATGGACCACCCGGCCGCCGACCACGCGAAGGCCGTCATGCAGGTCGCGGCGGCCGGCACGGGGGTCCGGCTGTCCGACGGCTCGACGAACGTCCTGCCGGTCGGCGACACCCAGCAGGTGCACGCCGCCTGGAAGCTCCACCACGACCTCGTACGGCGCTCGCTGGCCCGCGCGTACTACCAGGGCTGGGACATGCACCCGGGCCACCTGCCGACCCGTTACGCGGCCGTCTACGCCTTCTACCGCGAGGGCCTCGAGCAGGCCGCCGCGCGGCTCGCCGCGTACGTCGCCCAGGCCGGCGGCGCCGTCATGGACGAGCCCGCCACCGCCAAGGCGCTCAGCGGCTACCTGCTGCGCGGGCTGGACTGCGGCGCGGTCGACCTGGCCGAGGTCACGAAGCTCACCGGCCTCGAGCGGCCCGAGCTGGACAAGCTCGCCGGGCGTTAAATCAGCTGCTTGTGCCGCCTCCGTCCCCCTAGCGTGGGAGGGAGGCGGCAGACCGGCCGCCGGTGACGGGGGGCTGACGATGGAGCAGCAGGAACTGGCCGAATTCGGCCGCCTCTTCCGGGACTTCCTCGACCAGGTGGTGCACCGGGAGGACGCGGCGGAGGACCGCTCGCTGATGGAGCGGCTGGCGGACCACTTGGGCGCCAGGCCCGAGGAGATCCCGGTCGTCAAGGGCGGCTACGCGGCGTACGACCACGCGAATGTCCATCTCGCGCTGGAGCGGTGGTTCAGCAGCGAGGGCCGTACCCACGAGCTGATCGGGCTGACCGGCGCGGGCCGGGTGCACGACTCGCTGTCGGAGATCCTGGAGGCGGCGCAGCGGCGGGACCGCTTCATCCTCGGCGCCGTCGATTACGCCTATCTGCCCGTCGCGCCCGGCGAGGAACTCGCCTGCGTCTCGTTCGGCATCTATCTCGGCACGGACGGCGACGAACGCTATGCGGTGCTGCTGCGCGGGCCGAGCGACGAGTACGGCCACGACAAGGTGGAGCTGGAGGTTCTCGCCCCCTCCCGGGAGGCGGCGAAGCGGTTCCTCGGCGGGATCGACGGGCTCATCCGCGAGCACAACGTCTTCCGCGGGAAGATCCTCTCCTTCGAGGGCTCGGACTTCGACGACGGCATCGGCCCGTTCCGCTTCCACTCGCGCCCCGGTCTGTCCGAGGGCGACATCGTGCTGCCGGACGGGGTGCTGGAGCGGATCGAGCGGCAGATCGTCGGCGTGGCCCGGCGCCGCGAGGTGCTGCGGGCGGCGGGGCAGCACCTGCGCCGGGGGCTGCTCCTCTACGGGCCGCCGGGTACCGGCAAGACGCACACCGTGCGCTATCTGCTCTCGCGGCTCCCGGACTTCACGGCGGTGGTGCTCGCCGGGCCGACGATCCGGTTCGTGGGCGCCGCGTGCGCGCTGGCGCGGCAGCTGCAGCCCGCGCTGGTGGTGCTGGAGGACTGCGATCTGGTGGCGGAGGCGCGGGACTTCAGCGAGGGCGAGCAGCCGCTGCTCTTCCAGGTGCTCAACGAGATGGACGGACTCGGCGACGACGCCGATGTGGCGTTTCTGCTGACCACCAATCGCGCCGATCTGCTGGAGCCCGCGCTCGCGCAGCGGCCGGGGCGGGTCGACATGGCGGTGGAGGTGCCGCTGCCGGATGTGCCAGGGCGGCGCCGGCTCTTCGGCCTGTACGGCGGCCGGTTGGGGCTCGGCGAGGAGGATGTCGAGCGGGTGGTGGAGCGTACCGACGGCACCACGGCATCGTTCACCAAGGAACTGGTGCGGCGTTCCGTGCTGTTCGCCGCCGAGCGCGAGGAGAAGACGGCGGCCCGGGATGTGGAGGCGGCGCTCGACGAGCTGCTGTCCGACCGGGACCTGCTGACCCGGAGGCTGCTCGGGGTGGCGGGCGAGGAGCCGGACGACGAGGACGAGTGGGAGCCCGAGGGCTGACCTCAGGCCGGGGGGACTTCGCCCGAGCCGCGGACGATCAGCCGGGTCGGCAGCTCCACCCGCTTCGGCGCGTCGTGCACGCCCTCGAGGCGGCGGAACAGGGTCTCCGCCGCCGTCCGCCCCAGCTCCGCCGGATCCTGCGCGACGACGGTGATGCCGGGGGAGAGGAGATCGGCGAGCTCGAAGTCGTCGAAGCCGACCAGGGCCACGGGGGCGGAGCGGGCGCGTTCGCGGAGCATGCGGACCGCGGTCACGGTGACGCGGTTGTTGCCCGCGAAGAGGGCGGTGACCGGCTCCGGGCCGTCGAGCATCGCGCCGATCGCGGTGCGGACGCGCTCGGGGTCGGTGGAGCCCATCGAGACCCAGGAGCCGTGCACCGGGAGGGACGCCTCGGTCATCGCCGTACGGTAGCCGCGCAGGCGCTCGGCGGCGGTATGGATCTGGGGGTGGTCGCCGACGAAGCCGATCCTGCGGTGGCCCTGCGCGATGAGGTGGGCGACGCCGTCGCGGGCGCCGCCGTGGCTGTCCGACAGGACCGTATCCACGTCGATGCGGCCCGCGGGGCGGTCGACGAAGACGGTCGCTATGCCGGCGGCGATCTCCGGCTCGAGGTAGCGGTGGTCGTCGCTGGCCGGGATGATCACCAGGCCGTCGACGCGGCGGGCGCAGAAGGCGAGGACGAGCTCCTGCTCGCGGGCGGGCTCCTCGGCGCTGGAGCCGTTGATCAGGAGGGTGCCGTGGGCGCGGGCGACCTCCTCGACGGCCCTGCTGAGCGGGGCGTAGAAGGGGTCCGCCAGGTCTTCGAGGACCAGGCCGATGGACGACGTACGGCCTTTGCGCAGGATGCGGGCGCTGTCATTACGGCGGAAGCCGAGGGCGAGGATCGCCTCGCGGACCCGCTGCTCGGTGTCCGGCGTGACGCCGGCCTCGCCGTTGACGACGCGCGAGACCGTTTTCAGGCCCACGCCGGCCCGGGCGGCGACGTCCTTCATCGTCGGCCGGGAGCCGTAGCGGCTGGAGGCGGTGTCTGTCGGCGAGTCGGTCACGTTCCGGTGTCCTTCTGGTTCCGTGGCAGGTGGTGTCGATCATAGGGTCTGGACAACGTTGTCAGGGGCGGGGAGGATATGGTCATCCCCGTCCCGTCACCAGGAGAGTTCTCTACGCCGATGCAGACTGACCTCATCGCCGCGCTCGATATCGGCGGCACGAAGATCGCTGGCGCGCTTGTCGGGGAGGACGGACAGCTGCTCGTACGGGCCCAGCGCCCGACCCCGGCCAAGGAGAACGCCGGTGTGGTGATGGGCGCGGTCACGGAGGTGCTGCGGGAGCTGACGGCGGCACCGGAGTGGCCACGGGCAGCGGGTCTGGGCATCGGCAGCGCAGGACCGGTGAACGCCTCGACCGGCACCGTCAGCCCGGTGAACATCCCCGGCTGGCGCGAATTCCCGCTGGTCGCGGGCGTACGCGAGACGGTCGGCACGGACCTGCCGGTGGAACTGGTCGGCGACGGCGTCGCGATCACGGCAGCCGAGCACTGGCAGGGCGCGGCGCGCGGTCGTGCGGGCGCGCTGTGCATGGTGGTTTCCACGGGAGTTGGCGGCGGCCTGGTGCTCGACGGCCGCATCCACCCTGGGCCGACGGGCAACGCGGGTCACATCGGCCACATCTCCGTAGACCTGGACGGGGATGCGTGCCCGTGCGGCGCGCGGGGGTGCGTGGAGCGCATCGCGAGCGGCCCGAACATCGCCGCACGCGCTTTGAGCGAGGGCTGGCTGCCGGGCCCGGATGGCGATGCGACGGCGCGGGGAGTGGCGGCCGCGGCGCGGGCGGGCGATCCGATCGCGCTGGCTTCCTTCGACCGGGCGGCGCAGGCGCTGGCGGCGGGTATTGCGGCGACGGCGACGTTGGTCGAGATCGAGATTGCCGTGATCGGTGGGGGAGTGGCGGGGGCGGGAGACCTGCTCTTCGAGCCGCTGCGGCGGCATCTGAAGAGCTACGCGACGTTGTCCTTTGTGTCGGGGCTTGAGGTCGTACCGGCGGTGCTGGGCACAGATGCGGGGCTGATAGGGGCGGCGGCGGCTGCGGCGCAGGGCTTGCGATTGCCGCCATTCGCGACAGGGGCCTGAGGCAACGCTGTCCGGTATCCCGGACAGCCACCCGCCAGCACCCAACCGTCACCCGGCAGCGCCGGCTGCACTTGCTGGGCAGCCGCCCGCCAAGACCTCGACCGTCACCCGGCAGCGCGAAGCCCCCCGCCCCTCCTCCCTTCCGTAGCCAGCCATTCAACTGGCACCGGGACCAGGCTTAAGTCGGCGACGCGACCGTCACCATCCGATGCCAAGCCGTCCGTTTCCCCGCGGGGACGGGTGAGTTGGCATCGGATGGTGACGGCAGCGTCGCCGACGTGCGTCCGATCCCGGTGCCGGCCGGAAGGCTGGCTACGGAAGGGGAGAAGGGGCGGGGCGCCCAGCGCTGCCGGCCGGCGGGAGGTCTGTCCTCAGCAGCTCAGCTTGGCCTCCGCCCAGTCCGCATGGTCGCTGTCCACGCCATCGCCGCCGTCCGTGACGACAAGGCGTACGGTCGTGGCGCCAGTGACGTCAGCCGTGAGGTCCTGCGCCGGCATCGCATTGGTGAGTGTGTCCGTGGCGGCTGCCTTCTTGTCGTCCGCCCAGACCTCGAAGGCGACCGTGCCCTTGTCGGCCTTCTCGTCGTCGAGGCCGACCTTCGCGGTGACGGCGCTGCACTGCTTGCCGGTGTAATAGACGATCTCGCTTACGGCATGCGCACCCAGCCCCTTCGCATACGTAGTGCCGCCGATCGTGATCGGACTACCGTCCCCCGCCTCGTCCTCGCCAACGCTCGTGTCCTTCTCCACCGGCCCCCAGCCATTCGTGGCGCTCAGCCAGGTGAGATCGCTCGCATGAGTAGAGCCGTCCGGTGGTGCTTGGACTACATACGCGCGGCCGGTGAGTTCGGCGCTGACTTGATCCCCCTTCGGGGACTTATAGCTGGACCTCAAGGTGAGCTCATGCGCCCCCTGTTGGGCACCGGCAGGCGCGGACACGCTCCATTTCGTACGGAGCTTGCCCCCGCTCGGCAGCGCCGGCGCCGTCGACGACGTGGCCGCCTTCACCTGCCACCCCTCCGGCCCGGAGAGCGCCGCCTTCACCTCACGCGCAGCCGTACGACCGTGGTTCACGACCGTGGTCGTGGTCTCCGTCGGCCGGCCCCCCTCCACGTACGGCGTCGTGTCGATGCCTGCCTCGACGGCCGGGGGATGTGATGCCCAGTCGCCGTCCGCCGAGACGCGGTACATCGCCGTGCCATGGGCCGGGACCGTCGCCGCGATCGTGCCCGCAGTGTTGAAGCTCTTGTGCTGCCACAGGTCGCGCAGCGTGTAGGCGTCGGCTGCGGGCAGGCCCAGTTCCTTGGCTGACGTGGCGATGTGCTGTGGCTGGTCGGTCTCGTTGAAGAGGGTCACCGCCCTGCTGCCGTCGGCCATTTCCTTGCCGACCACCCAGCGGCCGCCTTCCGAGCTGAGCACCTCGCCCTGCTTGCCGAGCGGGTCCTGGTCGACGGCGATGACCTCCTTGTTGCCCAGGATGTCGAAGGTGGTCTCGTCCGCCTTGCGCAGATCGGAGCCGATGAGCAGGGGCGCCGCCATGATCGACCACATCGAGAAGTGGGTGCGGTACTCGGTGTCCGTCATGCCGCCGTTGCCGACCTCGAGCATGTCGGGGTCGTTCCAGTGGCCGGGGCCCGAGTACTGCGAGAGCGGCAGGTTCTGCTTCATGATGCCGAGCATGCTCGACCAGTTGTCGCTGATGTCGCCCGTGGTGCGCCACAGGTGGCCGACGTCCTTCGCCCACTCCCAGGGCTTGTTCTCGCCCCACTCGCAGATGCTGTAGACGATCGGGCGGCCGGTCGCCTTCAGGGCGTCGCGCATCTTCGTGTAGCGCTGCTTGGCGTCCACGCCCTGGTTGTTGCAGTTGTCGTACTTCAGGTAGTCGACGCCCCAGTCGGCGAACTGCTGGGCGTCGGACTCCTCATGGCCCAGCGCGCCCGGGAAGCCCGCCGTGTTGCAGGTCTTGGTGCCGGCGCTGGTGTAGATGCCGAACTTCAGGCCCTTGGAGTGGACATAGTCGGCGACCGCCTTGATGCCGTTGGGGAAGCGCACCGGGTCGGGGACCAGTTTGCCGTCGGCGTTGCGCTCGGGGAGCGCCCAGCAGTCGTCGAGGTTGACGTACTCGTAGCCGGCGTCCTTCAGGCCGCGCTCGACGAAGATGTCGGCGATGCCCTTGACCATGGCCTCGTTGAAGTCCGCCCGGCAGTGGGTGGAGTTCCAGTTGTTGAAGCCCATCGGCGGGGTCTTGGCGAGCCCGTCGTCCAGGAGTGGTCGGACGTCGTCCTGCGGCCGGGCCTCGGCTGGTGCGGCGAGGGCGCCGGCTCCCAGGAGCAGGGCGGCTAATGCTCCGATGATTCGCTTGCGTGATGGTTGGTGGCGCACGCTACGTCTCCTTGGGTCCATCGGTCGTCATGACCGCGTCAAGGTCCGGGTGTTTACGGTAGGCCGTGTTCGACTCTGTCGGAAGAGAAGAGATAACAGTTGCCTGTTGGACCGTGAAAACCCTTGACGAGGCCCGGAGTCGGGGGTGTGATCCGGGGCATCCCGTTCGGTTGTGTTCGGTAACGCCCTTGAGGAGGAAGAGCCATGAGCCGCTCTTCGCACGGCGCCGGCGCGGCGCACCAAGTGGTCACAGGACATCCGATGTCCCGCCGGGGTCTGCTGCGGACGGCCGCCATCGGAGCCGGGGCTGTGACCCTGCCCAGCCTCCTGGCGGCCTGCGGCGAGGGGCCCGGTGGCGGCGGCAATTCGATCACGCTCGGTTCCAATGCCTCCGACCCGGTGCCGAAGAAGGCCTACCAGAAGGTCTTCGACGCGTACGAGAAGAAGTCGAAGAAGACGGTCAAGGTCAGCACCAAGGACCACAACGACTTCCAGGAGAACATCAACCGCTATCTGCAGGGCAGCCCGGACGACGTCTTCATGTGGTTCGCCGGCTATCGCATGCAGTTCTTCGCGAAGAAGCGGCTGCTGACGGATATCAGCGACATCTGGAAGGGCTTCAAGGGCTTCTCGCCCGCGCTGAAGGAGCAGTCCACCGGCGAGGACGGCAAGCAGTACTTCGTGCCGCTCTACTACTACCCGTGGGCCGTTTTCCACCGGAAGAGCTTCTTTACGGAGAAGGGCTACGAACCCGCCGCGAACTGGGACGACTTCATCGCCCTCGCGAAGAAGATGAAGAAGGACGGGACGCCGGTCGCCTTCTGCGACAAGGACGGCTGGCCCGCCATGGGCACCTTCGACTACATCAACATGCGGCTCAACGGATACGAGTTCCACAAGGCGCTGATGGCGGGTGAGGAAGCCTGGACCAGCAGCAAGGTCAAGGGCGTCTTCGACCTGTGGGGCGAGCTCATGCCGTACTACCAGGACGGGGCGCTCGGCCGCACCTGGCAGGAGGCGGCGCAGGGGCTGCACAAGAAGGAGACCGCGATGGCGGTCTTCGGGATGCCGCTGCCCGGGCAGCAGTTCCCCGAGGCGGATCGCGACGACATCGACTTCTTCCCGTTCCCCGAGATCAGTCCGGAGCACGGGCAGGACGCCGTCGAGGCACCGATCGACGGATTCCTGCTCTCCAAGCGGCCGAAGAATGAGCCGGGTGCCAAGGATCTGATGAAGTTCCTGGCCACGCCGCGGGCCGAAGAGGTCTATCTGGCCGCCGACCCGACCAACATCGCCTGCAATGACGGCGCCGACACCGCGAAATACTCCACGCTGCAGAAGAAGGCCGTGGACCTCGTCTCCGGCGCCAAGCAGATATCGCAGTTCCTCGACCGCGACACCCGGCCGGACTTCGCCTCCACCGTGATGATCCCGGCGCTGCAGACCTTCATCAAGAACCCGAAGGACGTCGACGGACTGGTCAACGATATCGAGCGGCAGAAGAAGTCCATCTTCGCGGCCGAGTGAGGGAGTTGCCTTCCGTGCCGCAGAAAGCGGAGCCGGCGCCCAAGCGGCGGCGGATGCGGCGCTTCACGCGCCGCGACGTCGCCGTCCTCGGGGTGCTGCTGGGGATACCGGTCCTCATCGACATAGCGATCGTGTGGGGCCCGACGGTGGCGTCCATCGGGCTGTCCTTCACCAGCTGGGACGGCATCGGGGACATCAAGGGCGTCGGCGGCCGTAATTACGAGGACCTGGCGACCGGGTATCCCGCCTTCTGGCCGGCCGTCCGCCACAATCTCCTCTGGCTGGCCTTCCTCGCCTTCGTCGCCACCCCCTTCGGACTGCTGCTCGCGGTGATCATCGACCGCGGGGTGCGCTTCAGCCGCTTCTATCAGTCGACGCTGTACATGCCGGTGGTGCTCTCCCTCGCCATCGTCGGCTTCATCGCGCAGCTGGTGCTCTCCCGCGACAACGGCGCGCTGAACGCCGTCCTCGCCAACCACGACAACCCCGTGGACTGGCTGGGCGATTCGGACATCAACCTCTGGATGGTGCTGATCTTCGCCGGCTGGCGGCACGTCGGCTACGTGATGATCCTCTACCTGGCCGGCCTCAAATCGGTCGACCCGACGCTGAAGGAGGCCGCGGCGATCGACGGCGCGAACGCCCGGCAGACCTTCTTCCGCGTGGTCTTCCCGACGCTGCGCCCGGTGAACGTCATCGTCGGCGTCATCACCGTCATCGAGGCGCTGCGCGCCTTCGACATCGTCTACGTGATCAACAAGGGCCGCAACGGCCTGGAACTGCTCTCCGTGCTCATCACGGACAACATCATCGGCGAGGCCAGCCGCATCGGCTTCGGCTCGGCCATCGCTGTCGTGCTGCTGACGGTCTCCCTGGGCTTCATCGTCACGTATCTGGTCCAGGAGCTGCGAGGGGAGAAGGGCCGATGACGATGCCACTCACGGTGCGGCGGCGGCGCGGCCGACTGGGCGTGCACGCCTTCCTCGCGGCGGTCTCGCTCGCCTTCCTGGCTCCGCTGCTGCTGGCGGTCTACGCGTCCCTGCGCCCGTACCAGGAGACGGCGGAACACGGCTATCTGTCCTGGCCGAAGCGCCTCTCCTTCGACTATTACGAGCGCGCCTACACCGACTCCGGCATGGGGAAGTACTTCGTCAACACCCTGCTGATCGCGATCCCCGCCGTCATCGTCACGATCTTCCTGGCGTCCTTCGTGGCCTTCGCGGTCGCGCGGCTGCGGGTCCGCTTCGGCATGGTCCTGCTGATCGCCTTCACCGCGGGCAATCTCCTCCCGCCGCAGGTGCTGGTCACCCCGCTCTACGTGGTCTTCAACAAGATCCCGCTGCCGTGGTGGATGTCGGACTCGCTGCTGCTGTACGACTCGTACTGGGCGGTGATGATCACCCACATCGGCTTCCAGGTCGGCTTCTGCGTCTTCGTGCTCTCGAACTTCATGCGCACGCTCCCGACGGAGATCCTGGAAGCGGCGATCGTCGACGGCGCGGGCGTCTGGACCCAGTACTGGCGCATCACCCTCCCCCTCTGCCGCCCGGCCCTGGCAGCGCTCGCCACCCTCGAATTCACCTGGATCTACAACGACTTCCTCTGGGCCCTCATCTTCATCTCCAACCCGGACAAGCTCCCGATCACGTCATCGCTGAACAACCTCCGCGGCCAGTTCTTCACCGACTACAACCTCCTGGCGGCGGGCTCGGTCCTGGTCGCGCTGCCGACGATCCTGGTCTTCCTGCTGCTGCAGCGACACTTCATCGCGGGGCTCACGCTCGGGTCGAGCAAGGGGTGAGGGCCGGTCAGGGCTTCTGCTCAGGTGCCCCGAGGCGGATCTGCCGGTGATCGGCGAAGAGCTCCAGACGTGAGCAGCGGGCGCACTGAATCCCGGTCGCCGACTCATTCGCCCAGTCCAGCTTCAAGAGCGTCATGCCCGCGGTGTTGAGCTGGACCTCGCGCTGCCAGAACAACTCACTCCGGCACACCGGACAGACCATCTGCTGCGGCCCCACCCGCACCAGCCACGGCCCCCGATGCCGCTTACGGCCCACCACACAAACCACCCCGTCCCCGATCTTGGTCACCTTGCCGTTCGAGCCTGTCGATCACACCGCCCAAGGTCAAGCCATGGCACGGCCCCCGCCTGCTGTCACCAGGTACCCGTGTCTACCTTGCTGACGGAGCCAAGGGTGCGGAAGGTGTGCAGCGTAAGGTCGAGATCCTTCTCAGCACAGCCCGGACAGCGGTCCCTTATATGGCGACCGGCAGGCTGCCGAGAAAGGTCACGGCCTTCCCGATGGAGAAACCCGTCGGCCTCGGGGGCGGCCGCCGCCTGAGCGGTACCGGCTGGCGCGGGGAGGAGTGCCGCGGTTACGGCCACGGTGACGATCTGTCCGATGCAGCACGATGCCGGTCGTGCCCTGGCGCATGCGCGGCAGTTTGCATGTGGGGTAGTTGACCTTCCCCCCGGGGCAAGCCGCAGGATCGGCGGCGGTGGTGAAGGTGGCCGGGGTGGGGAGGGATCGTGGAGCGGCTGGTGACGATCGGAGTGTTTGCGCGGGCCGCGCGGGTCTCCGCCAAGGCGCTGCGGCTGTACGACGAGATGGGGGTGTTGCCGCCGGCCGCGGTCGATGCCGAGTCCGGGTATCGGTATTACGACCCGGGGCAGCTGGAGCGGGCGCGGTTGATCGCCTGGCTGCGGCGGCTGGGGATGCCGTTGGCGCGGATCCGCGAGGTGTGCGAGCTGCCGGAGGGGGAGGCGGCCGAGGCCGTCGCCGGCTACTGGGAGCAGGTGCTGGCCGAGACCGCCGCCCGCGGGGAGCTGGCCACTTTCCTCGTCGACTATCTGCGGGGGAGGGGCAGTTCGATCGCCGAGCCCGCAGTCGTGCTCGGCATGCGCTACGCCGCCCGGTCCGAGTCGGGCCTGGTGCGTACGAGCAACGAGGACACCGCCTACGCCGGGCAGCGGCTGCTCGCCGTCGCCGACGGCATGGGCGGCGCGGGCGGTGACCTCGCGAGCGCCGCGGCGGTCGACGCGCTCAAGCCGCTGCAGGCCCTCGCCGTCCCGGCCGACGAGCTGCTCGGCGCCCTGGCAGCCGCCGTCGAGGACGCCGACCGGGCCATCGGCGACATCGCGGCAGCCACGCCCACCGGCGGCGCGGGCACCACCCTCACCGCGCTGCTGTGGTCCGGCTCCCGGCTGGCGCTGGTGCACATCGGCGACAGCCGGGCGTATCTCGTACGGGACGGGGAGCTCTTCCGGATCACCCACGACCACACGTACGTGCAGTCGCTGGTGGACGCCGGGAAGCTGACCGAGGCCGAGGCCGCCTCGCATCCGCAGCGGGCGCTGCTGGTACGGGCGTTGACCGGGACGGGGGAGGCGCGGGCGGATCTGTCGCTGCACCGGGCCGCGGCCGGGGACCGGTATGTGCTGTGCTCCGACGGGCTGTCCGCGGTCGTGCCGGAGGCGGAGCTGCGCGAGGCGCTCATCGGCGTGGCGGACGGGCCGCAGGAGGTGCTGGACGCGCTGCTGGCGCGGGCGTATGCCGCCGGTGCGCCGGACAACGTCGCCTGCGTGGTCGCGGACGTGGTCGGGCTGGACGCGGCAGCTCGGTGATTCCGCGGGCGGTGGGCCGGTCGCTCGGGTCCGTCGCGATCGACCGGCGGCCGCTGGCCGTCCCGGCTTTCCGGCGGCTGTGGATGGCCTCGACGGTCTGCGCCATCGGTGGGTCGTTCAGTGTGGCGGCGGTCCCGGCGCAGCTGTTCGCCGTGAGCGGGTCGTCGGCGGCCGTGGGGGCCGCGGGCGCGGTGTCGTTCGGCGCGCTGGTCGTGGCCGCGCTCTGGGCCGGGGCGGCGGCGGATGTCCGGGACCGGCGGAGCGTGCTGCTGGCCGCCAACTGCGGGCTCGCGGCGACGTATGCCGCGCTGGGGGCGTACGCGGTCGTGGGCGGCCGGTCGATGGCGGTGCTGATGGTGCTGGTGGGCTGTCAGGGGCTCGCCTACGGGGCGATCATGACCACCATGGGAGCGGCGGTGCCGCGGCTCGTCCCGGTGGAGCTGCTGCCGGCGGCCAACGCCCTGACCTCGCTGGTGCGTTACACCGGCGCCGTGCTCGGACCGCTGCTGGCGGGGATGCTGCTGCCGGTCGTCGGCGTCGGCACGCTGTATCTGTGCGACGCCGTGGCGCTGCTGGCGGTCGTACGGGCCGTGGTGCGGCTGCCGCCGCTGCGGCCGCGGTCGTCCGTCCCGTACGAGGTCGGGCTGCGGCACATCACCGCAGGCTTCCGCTATCTGGCGCGCAGCCGGCTGCTGGTGGCCGTGCTGGGCGTGGACCTCGCGGCGATGGTCCTCGGCATGCCGGTCGCGCTCTTCCCGGAACTCGCGCGAGACGTCTACGGCGGACCGGCGGGCGGCGGCCCCGCACTGGGGCTGCTCCTCGCCGCGTATCCGGTGGGGGTCTGCTGCGTCGGCCTGCTGTCGGGGACCTTCACCCGCGCGCGGCGGCACGGCGCGGTCATGGCGGGGGCGGCCCTGGCATGGGGTGGCACGGTCGTGGTCCTGGGACTCGCCGCCGAGCTGTGGCTCGCGCTCGCCGCGCTCGTCCTCGGCGGGGCGGTGAACTTCCTGCTCAGCACCTTCCGTAACGCCATCACCCAGGCGCATACGGACGACGCCGTGCGCGGCCGGGTGCAGGGGGCGCTGACGGTGGTGCTCATCGGAGGGCCGCAGCTGGCCAACTTCCTGCACGGAGCCGCCGGTTCGCTCCTCGGCCCGCGCGCGGCGATCTCCGGCGGCGGGGTGCTGACGATGCTCGCCGTCGCGGTGATCGTACGGGCGGTGCCGGAGCTGCGCCGCTATCGCGCGGACAGCTGAGTCACCCCTCGGAAGACGGGAAGCGGCGGACCAGATTGCCGCCGAGCTCCACCGCGAGCCCGCCCAGGTCGCCGCCCACATACCGGCCTAGGCGCAGCAGCAGCTCGGCCGCCGCGTGCGCCTCCGTCAGGGACAGCAGCGGAGGGGCCTGCGGCCCGGTCTCCGTACGGTTGATCAGCTCGCGCAGGCGGGCGATGTCGTCCGCGGAGCCCAGCAGGGATTCATCGCTCGTGCTCATGATCGCCCAACGTACACAGCCGCACTGACATAGGGTGCGGCGGGCCCGCGGAAGTGGCGCGGGTTTCCCGCGGAGGGTGTTGCGGGCAACTCCAATACGGCGACCGGAGGGGGACGAGCGTGATCGTGTGGCTGAACGGGGTTCCGGGCACGAGGCAGCGCGCGGTGGCGGAGGCGCTGGTCGAGGCGATGCCGGGGTCCACGCTGTACGAGCCCGAGCTGATCGCGGGCGGGCTGCGGATGATGCTGCCGGAGAAGCAGTACGAGTCGCTCGCCGACCTCCGCGAACTGCCTGCCTGGCGGCGGCTCGTCGTCGACACCGCGGCCGCGCTGCTCGCGCAGATGGGCGGCGGCGCGCTGATCGTGCCGATGACCCTCGTCAGCCAGGCGTACCGGGACGAGATCTTCGGCGGGCTGGCGGCCCGCAGCATCGCCGTACGACATGTGCTGCTGCGCCCCGAGGAAACGGTTCTGCGCGAGCATCGGATGCCCGCCTGGGTGCGGGCCGAGGCGTACGCCGTCGACGCGGGGCGGCGCGATCCCGCGGAGGTCGCCGACGAGCTCGCGGCCGCGCTGTCGTCCGGCGCCGGGGACTGCGGGATCGTGCAGACGCCGGAGCCGACCGGGGAGACCGTGGCCGCCGGCGTGCTGCTCTTCGACGAGGAGGAGCGGGTGCTGCTGGTCGACCCGACCTACAAGCCGGGGTGGGAGTTCCCCGGCGGCGTCGTCGAGCGCGGTGAGTCGCCCGCACGCGCGGGCGTGCGCGAGGTGGCGGAGGAGCTCGGCATCGAGCTCGACGGGCTGCCGCGGCTGCTGGTCGTCGACTGGGAGCCGCCCGTGCCGCCGCGGCACGGCGGGCTGCGGCTGCTCTTCGACGGCGGTCTGCTGGACGCCGGGCGGCGGGAGCGGGTGCTGCTGCCCGGACCCGAGCTGCGCGCCTGGCGGTTCGCCTCCGAGGCGGAGGCGGAGTCGCTGCTGCCGCCGGTCCGCTACACCCGGCTGCGGTGGGCGCTGCGCGCCCGGGCGCGGGCGACGGCGCTCAACCTCGAGGCCGGGGTGCCGGTCGGGTAGCCGGCCGTCTCCTTTATCTGCCGAGCCGCACCGATGGGCTAGGAAATGCCCCATTCAGCACACTCTGAGTGCGTGTCGGTGCTTTCGTCTGCATAGCGTCTGTGCCAGTAGCGATTCACTGGTTCGGAAAGAGGATGCGGTTGTGATGCGGACGATATGCACGGCGGTGACGGCCACGGCGCTGGCCGCGCTGGCCGTCGGGGTGGCGGCGCCGGAGGCGGCGGGGCAGGACGGCGACATCACCTCTTTCGGCTATTCGGTGTCCCCGAAGAAGGTGAAGGCCGGCGGCCAGGTCGACCTCACCGTCCAGGACTGCACGGAGCACGAGGCCACCGCCCGCTCCGGCATTTTCGACCGTACGACCCTCGGTATGCCCGGCGCCGTGCAGAGCGCCCGGGTCACCGTGGACTGGGAGGCCAAGCCCGGCGCCCAGTACACCGTCATCTTCACCTGCGGCAAGGAGACCGGCCGCTCGACGATCACGGTCTCCGGCACGAGCAGCGGCAGCGCCTCGCCGGAGCCGACCAGCCGGCCGCCGCAGTCCGGATCCACCTCCCGGCCCAGGTCGTCCGGCAGCGCCACCCCTGCTGCTCCGGGCGCAGGCACGCGCACCACCCCCGCGCCGTCCGGGACCACCCGCGCACCGTCCGGGTCCACCGCCGCGCCCGCCGCACCCTCGGGGTCGGCCACCGCGCAGCCCGCCGTGCCGTCCGCCCCCGCCCGGGGTGGGCTCGGCGGCTCGCAGGGCGACGGGCGCTATCTGGTCGCGACCGGTTCGGCATTGAGCTCCGCCGCACTCGCGGTGGGTGTGCTGACGTACTGCAGACGGCGGGCTGATCAGCGCCGCTAGGGCATGTCCGTCCGCATGTGGGCGCGGCGCCTCGGATCCGGGGCGCCGCGCTCGCCGAACTCAACGAACGGTGAACCAGCCATGACCCGGCACATACCCGGGGCCGCGCGGCCCGCGCGTGGCTACCTCCCCACGATGGCCGTGCTGCTGTGCGCCTTCTTCGCCGGCCTCGGCATGATCGTCAGCGGTCTCGGCGGGAGCGACGGGCCGCCGCGCCCGACGGGTGCCGACGGCGCCGGCCCGCGGCCGCACGAGCCGCTGCCGCCCGCGCGGCCCGCCCAGGTCCGTATCCCCGCCGTCGGCGTCGACGCGCCGCTGATGGCGACCGGACTCGACGAGGCCGGCTGGGTCGCGGCGCCGCCGGCGAACGTGAAGAACCTCGCCGGCTGGTACCGCGGCGCCACCGCGCCCGGCGCGAACGGCACCGCGATCATCGTCGGCCACGTCGACAACCGCGTCGGGCCCGCGGTCTTCTACAACGCCGGCAAGCTCAAGCCCGGCACCACGATCCAGATCGACCGCAAGGACGGCCGCACCGCGGTCTTCTCCGTCTACCGGGTGCGGCTCTACTCGGTCGACAACTTCCCGGCCAAGAAGGTCTACGGCCGCAACGGCATGCCCGAGCTGCGGCTGCTCACCTGCGGCGGGAAGTACGTGCCCGGGCAGGGCTACGAGGCGAACACCGTCGTCTACGCCCGGCTGACCGGCGTGCGCTGAGGCCGTGCGGCGTCAGTTGCGCGCGGCCGCGTACTTCTGCAGGAACAGCGCCTCCGTGAGCGTCAGTTGCCGCAGCTCCGCCGGCGAGACGCTCTCGTTCGGGGCGTGGATCTGCGCCTCCGGCTCGCTGAGACCGATCAGCAGGATCTCGGCCTTCGGGTAGAGCGTGGCGAGGGTGTTGCACAGCGGGATCGAGCCGCCCTGGCCCGCGGCCTGCATCTCCTCACCCGGGTACGCCTCCGCCATGGCCTCCGCCATCGCCGCGTACGCCGGGCTGGAGGTGTCGGCCAGGAAGGGCTGGCCCTGTCCGACCTGCGTCGTGGAGACCTTCGCGCCCCAGGGGGTGTGGGACTCGATGTGCGTGCGCAGCAGCTGGGTGGCCTCGGCGGCGTCCGTGCCGGGCGGCACCCGCAGCGAGATCAGCGCCCGCGCCCGGGACTGTACGGACGGCGTGGCGCCGCTGACCGGCGGGCAGTCGATGCCGATGACGGTGACGGCCGGCTTGGACCAGATCCGGCCCGCGATGCCGCCGGAGCCGGTCAGCTCCACGCCGTCGAGCACCTTGGCGTCCTTGCGGAACTGCTCCTCGTCGTACGCGATGCCGTCCCACTCGCCGCCCGCGCCCAGGCCCTCGATGGTCGTCGAACCGTCGGCGGCGCGGGTCGAGTCGAGGGTGCGGATCAGCGCGGCGAGGGCGTCGGGGGCGGCGCCGCCGAACTGGCCCGAGTGCAGATTGCCGGCCAGCGTCTCCACCTCGATCTGCACCAGCGTCATGCCGCGCAGCGAGGCGGTGACAGTGGGCAGGCCGACGCGGAAGTTGCCGGAGTCGCCGATCACGATCGCGTCGGCGGCGAGCAGCTCGGGGTGGGCCTCGGCGTAGCGCTCCAGGCCGCCGGTGCCCTGCTCTTCGGAGCCCTCCGCGATGAACTTCACCCCGACCGGGATGCCGCCGTGCTCCTTGAGCGCGCGGAGCGCGGCCAGGTGCATGACGATGCCGCCCTTGCAGTCGGCGGAGCCGCGGCCGTACCAGCGGCCGTCGCGCTCGACCAGCTCGAACGGCGGGGTGGCCCAGGCGTCCTCGTCGAGCGGCGGCTGGACGTCGTAGTGGGCGTAGAGGAGGACGACGGGGGCGCCCTCGGGGCCGGGCAGGTAGCCGTACACCGACTGGGTGCCGTCCGGGGTGTCGAGCAGCGCGACGTCCTGGAAGCCCTCGGCGCGCAGCGCGCCGGCGACCCAGTTGGCCGCGCCCTCGCTCTCGCTCCGCGGGAACTGCTCGAAGTCGGCCACCGACCGGAACGCCACCAGCTCGGCAAGCTCGTCTCGCGCACGGTCCTGCAGCGCGGCGACGGTCGCGACGAGCTGATCGTTCTGGGCGGTGGTCATGGGAACGCTCCTTCAGGTCACACCGTTGACGAGGTGGTATGCGGGATGCTGCCGATCCTGCCACAGCGGTTCGCCGCCATAGGATGCGGCAGTACGTACCGGACGGTAGGTGTGGGCGCGAGCGGGAACGGACTTCAAGGTGAGCAGCGACCAGGTGCAGGGCGGCGGCGAACACGAGCAGGAGGCGCCGGGCGGCGACGGCCGGGTGTGGGACGTCATCGTGGTCGGCGCGGGACCGGCCGGGGCGAGCGCCGCGCACGCCGCGGCGGCCGCCGGGCGGAGCGTGCTGCTGCTGGAGCGGGCCGAGCTGCCGCGCTACAAGACGTGCGGCGGCGGGATCATCGGCCCGTCGCGGGACGCGCTGCCGCCGGGCGTCGAGCTGCCGCTGAAGGACCGGGTGTCGGCGGTGACGTTCTCGTACCACGGCAAGCTCGCCCGGACCCGGAAAGCGCGGACGACGCTCTTCGGGCTGGTGAACCGGGCCGAGTTCGACGAGCTGCTGGTGGAGGCGGCGGTCAAGGCGGGCGCGGAGCTGCGTACCGGGGCGACGGTGGCGCGGGTGGAGCAGCACGGCGAGAACGTGCCGGACCGGCGGACCGCGGCCGTGGTGCTGGCCGACGGGGAGACGGTGCTGGGGCGGGCCGTGGTCGGCGCGGACGGCAGCGCCTCGCGGATCGGCTCGCATGTGGGCGTGAAGCTGGAGCAGGCGGATCTGGGTCTCGAGGCGGAGATTCCGGTGCCGGCGGAGGTCGCCGAGGACTGGCGGGGGCGGGTGCTGATCGACTGGGGGCCGCTGCCGGGGTCGTACGGGTGGGTGTTCCCCAAGGGCGACACGCTGACGGTCGGGGTGATCGCCCCCAAGGGCGAGGGCGCGGCGACCAAGCAGTATCTGGAGGACTTCATCGCGCGGCAGGGGCTCGCGGGCTTCGAGCCGGAGGTCTCGTCGGGGCATCTGACGCGGTGCCGTACGCACAACTCGCCGCTGTCGCGGGGGCGGGTGCTGGTGTGCGGGGACGCGGCCGGGCTGCTGGAGCCGTGGACGCGGGAGGGGATCTCCTTCGCGCTGCGGTCCGGGCGGATCGCGGGGGAGTGGGCGGTGCGGGTCGCGGAGGCGCAGGACGCCGTGGACGCGCGGCGGCAGGCGCTGAACTACGCCTTCGCGATCAAGGCGGGGCTCGGCGTGGAGATGGCGGTCGGGCGGCGGATGCTGGCGATCTTCGAACGCCGGCCCGGGGTGTTCCACGCGGCGCTGACCGGGGTGCGGCCGGCGTGGCGGATCTTCGCGCAGTTCACGCGGGGGCAGGTGTCCATGGCGGATGTGCTGCGTACGCATCCGATGGTGCATCGGGCGCTGGCGGTGCTGGACCGGAAGGAGCGGGCGGAGCGGCCGGGGCGGCGG
>NZ_JAAKZV010000360.1 GCF_011044975.1 Streptomyces coryli
CTCCCGCCGCACCTGAAGCTTCCCCGCCCCCTACCGCACGTCATCCAGGAGCCGCTCCATGCCCGCACTCTCCCGCAGAGGCTTCGTCGCCATCGGCGCCGCCGCGGCCGCCGCGACCGCCGCCGGCCCGCTGCTGTCGTCCAGTACCGCGACCGCCGCCGACGACTGGGACCCGACCGCCTTCGGCTCGGTCTACACCACCCGCCCGCCGGACCCGGGCGCCGTCCTGCTCGGCAGCCCCGGCTACGACACCGGCGCCGGTGACGACACCGCCGCCCTGCAGGCCGCCATCGACGAGGCCTCCCGCCGCGGCATCGCCAACAAACTCGGCGACATCCTCGGCGGCGCCCGCGACTTCCCGCACGGCGACGGCGGCGGCGTCGTCCTGGTCCCGGAGGGCACGTACATGCTCTCGGCGCCGGTGCGGGTCCACGACTCGGTACGGGTGATCGGCTACGGCGCCCGCCGCCCCGTCTTCGTCCTGGCCGACAGCTCGCCCGGCTACGCCACCGGCACCCCGCGCGAGGTCTTCGGCTTCCTGCGCCGCCCGGTCGGCGGCCCGGTCTCGTACGCGAACAACGACACCTTCGGCACCGCGCTGATCAACCTCGACATCACGATCGGGGCCGGGAATCCGGACGCCATGGCCGTCCGCTTCGGCGGCGCGCAGCTCTGCCTGCTCCAGGACCTGGACATCAAGGTCGGCGACGGCCTGTCCGGCATCGACCACAACGCCAACCTCATCCACCGCGTCCGCATCACCGGCGGCGAGGTCGGCCTGCAGGCCTGGGCCGCCTCCGCCGGCTGGCAGACGACGGTGCTGGACTGCCGCTTCAGCGGCCAGCGGCGTACCGCGGTGGCGATGGGCAATGACGCCAAGCTCGTGGTCGTACGGGCCGTGGTCGAAGACACCCCGCGCGCCTTCGAGTCGGCGGCGGACACACCGCAGCACCTGTATGTGCAGGACTCCCACCTGCGCGGGGTGAGCGATGTCGCTGTCGGGCTGAACGACAGCACCTCGCTCCCGGGCGCCTCGGACAACGACCTGATCCGCCTCAGCAATCAGCTCACGCTCCTGAACTGCACCACCGCCGGGACCTCCGACCTGCTCCTCCTAACTCAGAGCGGCGCCCGCACCAGCGGCCCGGCGGCCGACGCGCACATCCGCGAACTCACCTTCGGCTTGCGCGTCGAAGACGCCCTGAGCGGCGGCGAGTCGCGGCGCGAGGGCGTGTACAAGGCGGCCACAGCGGGCGTCACGACGACTCGTATTCGGGCGAACCTCCACTCCGACACACCGGCACCCCCGCCCGTACGCGACTGGGTGTCGGTCGCGGATGTGGCCGCGAAGATGGGCAGGACCATCGGCAAGGGGGAGGACGACCTCGCCGTCTTCCAGGCCGCCGTCGACGGCCACGACACCGTCTTCGTCCCCATCGGCCAATACCTCTTCACCGACACCCTCAAGCTCCGCTCCGGCAGCCGCCTCATCGGCCTGCACCCGCGCCAGACCTGGCTGCTCACCGCCGACGGCCACGCCCACTTCTCCGACCCGGACGCACCCCGCGCCCTCGTCTCCACCCCGCGCGGCGGCCGCAACCAGGTCACCGGCCTGGGCCTGGACACGGCACAGCAGACCCCGGGCGCGGTGAATCTGCTCTGGCAGTCCGCCGACGGGTCGTATCTCGCCGACATCGCCACGCAGTTCGTGAAGTGGCACCCCGAGGGTGCGCCCGAGACCGGCAACCCCGGTTATACGTATCGCGGCGCGCACAAATACGGCATCTGGGTGCGCGGAGGCGGCGGCACCTTCTCCAACATCTGGAGCATGAACGGCTGGGCGGAAATCGGCCTCCTGGTGCAGGACACCGACGTTCCGGCCCGGCTGTACGAGCTCTCCATCGAGCACCACGAGACCCGCGAGGTGGTGCTCCAGCGGGTGTCCGGATGGCGCTTCCTCGGCCTGCAGACCGAGGACCACATCTACGGCTGGCGCTCGCAGGCGGTCGAGGTGGAGCGGGGCAGCGACATTCTCTTCGCCAACTCCGTCTTCTTCCGGGTGGCCACGGTGCAGGGCCCGCACCCGTACGCGGTCGGGATACGGGACAGCGAGCGGATCACGCTGCGCGGCCACCGCGGGTATCGGGACAAGACGCCCGAGTACACCCAGTGGGGCGCGGCCATCAGCGACCGGCGCAGCGGACGGACGGTGCCCGAGGTCGAGTACACACTGATCGAGGCGGGGTGAGCGCGGTGACCGGAATCAGCAGGCGCGGCTTTGTGCTGGGCACGTCCGCGGCGGTTTTCGCGGCGGCCAGCGCGACGCCCGCCACCGCGCGCACGCGGGCGCTGGTGCCCGCCGGCGGCGCGCACTTCGGGGCGTACGCCTACGAGGGCAGCTCCATCGGCGTCTCCCAGCCCGAAGCGCTCGAGTCCAAGATCGGACACCGGCTCGGCATCAACCACTGCTTCCAGCCCGTCGATGTCGCGCTCCCTGCGGCCCGTATCGAAAAGGACGTCGCGGACGGCCGCATCCCGATGCTGTCGTGGGCGGCAGGACCGGAGGCGCGGCTGGGGGAGATCGTCGCGGGCACGCACGACGGGTGGATCGACACCCAGGCGCGAGGTCTGGCGGCCATCGGCGCGCCGGTGCTGCTGCGCCTGACGTGGGAATTCGATCTGCGTTACGTGGACACCGACCTCTTCGTCCGCATGTGGCGGCATGTGCACGGGCGCTTCGCGCAACTGGCGCCGCAAGTCGCCTTCGTGTGGTGTCCCACCTGGCGGGCCTACCGCGAGACGGACAAGGCGGAGCCGTTCTATCCCGGCGACGCGTACGTGGACTGGGTCGGAGCGGACGGCTACGCCCGCCCCAAGCCGGACCAGCCGGAGTACAACTACCGCGCCTTTGACCTGATGTTCGACGCGGCGCACGCCTTCGCGGCGGCGCGCGGGAAGCCGTTCATCGTCGGCGAGACCGGCGTGCACCGGGCCGCGACCGACCCGGTGCAGGCGGCATGGCTGGGGGAGACCCGCGAGGTGATCAAGGCCTCGTATCCGAGCCTGAAGGCCCTGGTCTACTTCCACCGCGACGGCCCGAACGAGGACGACGACTGGCGGGTCACCGTCCCGGACGGCGGCGCGGCGCAGCAGGCCTTCGCGGGCATCGCGACCGACCCCTACTTCAACCCGTAAGAGGCCTCAGAACACCATCGTGAGGAGGTCGGCGAACAGCTCTTGTTCGTCGACCTCCAGTCCGCGCTTGGTGAACCAGGCCGCCATGTTGTGGCAGTCGCGCAGCAGGAAGTCCATGCCCTTCGGATTGCCGACGATGTCGACGACCTGCGGGAGGTCGATCATCACGATACGGTCGGCCTGGGCGAGGATGTTGTACGGCGAGAGGTCGCCGTGGGCCAGCCCGGCCCGCGCCAACTCGCGCATGCCGCCGCACAGTTGCTCGAAGTACTGCCCGAGGAGCTCCTTCGGCGGCCGGACCTGGGCGAGCCGCGGCGCGGCTCCGCCGTCCCCGTCGTCGATGAACTCCATCAGCAGCTCGGTCCCGTCGACCTGCACCGGGTACGGCACGGGGACGCCGGCCTGCCAGAGCCGGCACAGCGCGTCCCACTCCGCGTAGGCCCATTGCCCGGCGGCGACGCTGCGGCCGTGGGCGGTCTTCTTGGCCATCGCGCGGGTGTCGCGGCTGTTGCGGGTGCGGCGGCCTTCGACGTAGGAGGTGCTGCGGTGGAAGGACCGGTGCTCCTCGGTGCGATAGCGCTTCGCGGCGAGCAGGGAGGATTTGGCCGGGTGGTCGCCGATGGCGTCGACGGCGCGCTCGATGAGGAAGACGTCGGCTTCCTTGCCGGTCTTGAGGACGCCGAGTTCGGTGTCGATCGCGGCCTGCTCGGTGACGACCCAGTCGGGGCGAGGTTCCGGGCCGCGGGAGCCGCGTTCGACGTCGAGCCAGGTGGACCAGCGCTGATCCGGGGCCAGTTGCTCGTCGACGGCGAAGAAGTGGAAGGCGGGGCGATGGTCAGAGAGGTCGTGCTCGGTGCGGAAGACGTCGGAAGACATCGGGGGTGCTCCTGAACGGTGAGGTGGGACTGACGCGGACATGCCGCAGCACAGTGATGGCCATCTGTCAGCCCTCCTCAGGTCCAGGCAGCGCTGGTCGCCGCTCGACCGCACCAGGGTGCACGTCTGTTTCCGGGCGCGCAACGCAATTACGGCCCTGCCTCCCCGGCCCCCTGTTGAGCATTGCTCAGCAGGGGGGCTAGCCTGCGAGCCGGGGCGGGCGAAGGGAGTTGCGGGATGCCGGTCATCCACCTGGTGCGGCATGGGCAGGCGTCGGCCGCGGGTGCGGATTACGACGTGCTGTCGGAGCTGGGTCACCGGCAGGCCGCGGTCATCGGCGCGGAGCTGGCGCGACGCGGGCTGCGGGAGCCGGTGGTGGCGTGCGGGACGCTGCGGCGGCAGCGGGAGACGGCGGCCGGGGTGATGGCGGAGGCGGATATCGGCGGTGCGGAGCCGGCGGTCGACGCCCGCTGGAACGAATACGACCATCTGGAACTGCTGCGTCGCTATCCCGTACCGGAGGCGGAGGCGCTGGACGGGCCGCGCGGCGTGCAGGCGGCGGTCGACCGGGGGCTGCGGGCCTGGATGGAGGACCCGGATATCCCGGATACGGACGGCTGGAAGTCGTTCGCCGCCGGTGCCGCCGCCGCGCTCGACGAGCTGGCGGCGGGTCTCGGCGGCGGGCGGGATGCCGTGGTCGTCACGTCAGGCGGGGTGCTGGCGGCGGTGGCCGGGGCGCTGCTGGGCGTGCCGCCGGCCGGGATCGTGGCGCTGAACCGGGTCGCGGTGAACGGAGCGATCACGACGATCACCGCCGGCCGCTCCGGCCTTTCACTGCTCGCCTACAACGACCACGCGCACTTCATGGGTGAGCGGCGCTCGCTGCTCACTTATCGATAAGTCGGAAAGTCGGAAAGTCGGCAAGGAGACGTAATATGCGGGCAGTTCAGGTCGTACGGCTGGACGGGCCGGACTCGATCGTGGCGGGCGAGACGGCGGACGTCGAGGCGACGCCGGAGCAGGTGCTCATCGACGTACACGCGGCGGGGGTCACCTTCCCCGACGTGCTGCTGACGCGCGGCGCGTACCAGCTCAAGCCGGATCCGCCCTTCATCCCCGGCAGCGAGGTCGCGGGCGTCGTACGGACCGCGCCACCGCAGTCCGGCCTGCAGGCGGGCCAGCGGGTGGCGGCATTCCCCGGCTTCGGCGGCTTCGCGGAGCTGGTCGCGGCGGACCCGGCGATGGTCTTCCCGATCCCGGAACGGCTGTCCTACGAGTCGGCGGCCGGCCTCCCGATGAACTACCTCACCGTCCACTTCGCCCTCACTCGCCGCGGCCGCCTCCGCTCCGGCGAGACCGTCCTGGTACACGGCGCGGCCGGCGGAGTCGGCACGGCGGCGGTACAGCTCGCGGCCGCGCTGGGCGCGCGGGTGATCGCGGTGGTCTCGAGCGACGCGAAGGCGGAGGCGGCACGCAAGGCGGGGGCCCACGAGACGGTCCCGGTGGACGGCTTCAAGGCCGCGGTGGCCGACCTGACGGGCGGCCGAGGCGTGGACGTGATCGTCGACCCGGTGGGCGGCGACCGCTTCACAGACTCTCTGCGCAGCCTGGCCCCGGAGGGCCGGATGCTGGTGATCGGCTTCACGGGCGGCGAAATCCCGGTGGTGAAGGTGAACCGCCTGCTGCTCAACAACATCGACGTGATCGGGGTGGGATGGGGCGCCTTCTGGATGCCGCGCCCGGCGTACCTGCAGGAACAGTGGGGGGAGCTGCTTCCGTTGCTGGAGGCGGGACAGCTGGATGTGCTGCTCGGGTCGGTACACCCGCTGGAGCAGGCGGCGGAGGCGCTGCGGGAGCTGGAGGAGAGGCGTGCGGCGGGGAAGGTGGTCTTGAAGGTCCGGTGAGGGTGGGGTGGG
>NZ_JAAKZV010000361.1 GCF_011044975.1 Streptomyces coryli
GTCGTCGGGGGTGGGCGGGCCCGAGCGCGGATGGATGCGCTGCTTGAGGTCGGCGTTGTGCAGCAGGCCGAACTCCTTGTTGTTGACGAGCTCGTGCTCCTGCCGCTCGCGCAACGCCTCGACGGTGAGCCGCAGCTGCTCCTCGGTCTGGTTCATCGGGTCGTTGTAGAGATCGGCGACGCGGCTGTGCACCCGGAGCACCGTCTGGGCGACGCTGAGCTCGTACTCCCGGGGCGTGAGCTCGTAGTCGACGAAGGTGCCGGCCAGGTCGGCCTCGCCGGAGTGGCCCGAGGTCAGGGCGATCTCAGCCTCGCCCTTGCGATTCTGCCGCTGCCGCGGGACGGCGCGGAAGGCCTCCACGTGGGCGCGCAGGGCGGGGGCGTTGTCGAGGAAGGCCCGCAGGTCCGCGCGGTCGAGTTCCAGGACGGTGGCGGAGGTCTGGGCGCGCAGCGAGTACGGCCAGTCCCCCTCGCCGCCGTACAGCAGCTGGTCGCCGACGTGGCTGCCGTCGGCGAGGACGCCGAGGACGGTCTCGTCGCCGTATTTGCCGGTGCCCAGCTGCTCGAAGCGGCCGTGCGCGATGAGGATCAGGCGGTCGGCCGGGGTGTCCTGCGCGACCAGCACGTCGCCGCGGGCCAGCTCGCGCTGGCGGAACCGGCCGGCCAGCGCGTCCAGGGCCTCGGGCTCGGCGTCGAAGGTCCGCAGCGGCGGCAGTTCGCGCAGCTCCTGCGGGATGACGCGGACCTCGCCCGCGGTGGAGGTGAATTCGACCAGACCATCGCCGAGGGAATGAGTGAGACGGCGGTTGACGCGGTACGAGCCGCCCTTCACCTCCGTCCAGGGAAGCATCTTCAGCAGCCAGCGGGAGGAAATCCCCTGCATCTGCGGGGGAGTTTTGGTGGTGGTGGCAAGATTACGGGCTGCCGCGGTGGCAAGGCTCCGCTGCGCGTTCTGCTCCGGGGAGGTCGTCATGGCAGCGAAACTAGGCCTTTGGCACTGGACCCACAATCGCTCGAAAGAGTAGGTATAACGGGGTTGGAATTTGGCTAGAGATATGCAATTCAGCGGGGGTGGGAGCGGAGCTGATGCGCGTTGTCAGAGGCGGGGCGTACCGTCGTACGCATGTGCCGATCGATCAAGACGCTGCGCCCGCCGTACGCCGATGACGTCACCGAGGACGACACGCATGCGGCCGCGCTGCAGTACGTACGCAAGATCTCCGGGTTCCGGCAGCCGGCCGCGCATAATGCGGAGGCCTTCGACAAGGCGGTCGAGCAGGTCGCCGCGGCGACGCAGGAGCTGCTCGACCACCTTGTGGTGAAGGGGCAGAAGGCGAGCTAGGGGCTGGTAGCGGCGGGTTGCGCCGGGCCGTATCGCGTGGCCAGCAGCCCGCGGCACCACCCGGCGTTGCCTTCGATGCTGACCCGCACCGCTTGCGCGAAGCGCAGGCGGTCCGGGGGGAGCGGCGCGCCCTGCTCGTCCAGGAGCAGCGGTGCGCCGGGGGCCGTCGGCAGGCCCAGCGCCCTGCGGCGGTCGAGCAGGGCGGTGAGCTGGGCGGACGGCGGTAGGTCCGCCAGTGTCAGGGCCGGGAGGTCCGCCGTCGGCGGGAGGGTTCGGCACAGGCGCTCCAGGGCGGCCAGATACGCCTTGCGGCGGAAGGTCTCGCGCAGGTGCGCCAGCTCCTCCGTCGCGAGGCCCGGGAAGGTGCCGGCGAAGCCGGACTGGGCCGCCACCCCCGCGTTGATCTCCTCGGCCGCGAAATGGTCCTCGAGGCGTATCTCCACTGATGCGACGCCCGGCACCTTCCGTACCGCGTCGTGCGCATCCGCCACCATCAGGTACGCGAAGTTCGGGGCGCAGAAGTACGTCGGCAGGCGCAACTTGACCTGTACATGGGCACCTGTGCGCGCCGCCTCCGTCACGAAGCCGAGGTCGGTGATCGGCTCGTCCAGCTCCGGGTCGTGGACCGTGCCGAGCGCGGTGAGGATCTCGCCGGTGCCGCCGTGGCCGCCGCTCATGCCGCCGCCAGCCGCGCCGCCGGCACCTCCGCCGGCACCTCGATGTCGTACAGCCGCGCCGCGTTGAGGCCGAGGATCTTGCGCTTGATGTCGGGCGTGAGGACCCCGTACTCCGCCTGCATGTCCTCCGGGATCTGGAAGTCCACGAACTGCTCCACCAGCCACTTCGGCTGCCAGATCGCGTAGTCGCTGGAGAAGAGCAGGCGGTCCTCGTCGAGCCAGTAGAGCAACTCGCCGATGATCTGCGCGAAGTAGCGCGGCCGGGTGTGGATGAAGGGCATCGCCACCGCCAGGCCGCCGTAGACATTCGGCTCCTGGGTGGCGATCCAGCAGAAGTCCTCCAGCCGGGGCAGGCCGACGTGTTCGACGATGAAGCGCAGGTCGGGGAAGGCCGTCGCCGCGTCGTCGACGTCCGCGACATCGAAGGCGTCGCGGTTGAGCGGGTAGATCGTCGGGCCCTTGTGGACGTGGACGTTCTTGATCCCCAGCTCCTGGCACTTCTCCAGATAGCGGTACGCCCACGGGTCGGAGAGCTTCCAGCCCTTGGAGTCGCCGCGCCACTCGGCGGTGTAGAGCTTGACGCCCTGCAGCTGCCAGCGGTCGGCGAGCTCCGCGAGCTTGTCGAGGCCGGCCTTCTCGTCGCGCGGGTCGAAGGAGCCGTTGACGATGAACTTGCCCGGGTGCCGCTCGGCCACCGCGCCGTCCTGCTCGGTGGTGTTGAAGCCGTTGACGTAGAAGTCGGTCAGATAGGTGGGCTGGAAGATCGCCTTGTCCACGTATCCGGTCTCGAAGAGGTCGTGCATCAGGTCGGCCTCGGTCGGCTTCGCGAACTTCTCCAGCGGCCACAGCCACTCCTCGGGGGAGAGGTTGCGGTGGTAGTCGTAGAAGCACTCGATGAAGCCCTTGCCGTACCGGTTCGCCTGGTTGGCCGGACTGCCGTCCCAGAAGTGGATGTGACCGTCGACCACGAAGTAGCGCTCGCCGTCCTTCTCGTACATCTCATTGCTCCTTCGATGGCACCAGAATGCCGCGGCCCCGCAGCCGGCCCGCCTCGAGATCGGCGATGGCGTCGGCCACGGCGTCGAGGGGGTACGTGCGGGTGTGCAGGCGGACCTTGTCCTGGGCCGCCAGGGTCATCAGCTCGTCGAGGTCGTTGTAGCTGCCGACGAGGTTGCCGATGACGTTGATCTCGCTCGAGATGATGTCGATGGTCGGGATACGGACCTCGCCGCCGTAGCCGATCACGTAGTACGAGCCCGCGCGCCGCACCATCGCCACGCCCTCGGCCTCGGTGCCGCGCTCGCCGACGAAGTCGAGGACGACGTCGGCGCCTTCGCCGCCGGTGAGGTCCTTGACGGCCTCGATCTGGCGGCCGTCGGCCTGGACGGTGTGGTCGGCGCCGAGTTCGGCGGCCAGGTCGAGGGCCTCCGCCGAGCGGTCCACCACCACGACCTGCGCGGCGGTGAGGGCCTTCAGGCACTGGATGCCGATGTGCCCGAGGCCGCCGGCGCCGATGACGACCGCGACCGTGCCGGGATAGAGGAGCGGCACGGCTTTGCGGACCGCGTGGTACGCCGTGAGGCCGGCGTCCGCGAGCGCCGCCACGTCGGCGGGCCGGAGGGCGGCGTCGAGCTTGACCACCGAGCGGGCCTTGGTGAGCAGCAGCTCCGCCATGCCGCCGTCCGAATCGATGCCGGGGAAGGCGGAGTTGGCGCAGTGCACGTCGTCGCCGGAGCGGCAGGGGCGGCACAGGCCGCAGGTGGCGAGCGGGTGCAGGATGACCGGGTCACCGGGGCTGACGTGGGTGACGCCCGAGCCTGTTTCCCGTACCCAGCCGGCGTTCTCGTGGCCGAGCGTGTACGGGAGCTTCACGCCGGACTTCTGCTCCCACTGGCCCTCGACGATGTGCAGATCTGTGCGGCAGAGGCCGGCGCCGCCGATCTCGACGATCACGTCGAGCGGGCTGGAGAGGACCGGCTCGGGGACCTCCTCGACGACGGGGCTCCGGTCGTATGCGTGCAGTCGGATGGCTTTCATCTGTCCTGACCTCCTTGCGGGCTTGCAGGCTTCGCTCAGGCCGGTCAGGAGAACTGGATGCCGCCGTCGATCATGACCGACTGCCCGGTCATGTAGTCCGAGTCGGTCGAGGCCAGGTAGGAGACGAAGGCGGCGACGTCCGCGGGCTCCTCGACCCGGCCGAGGGCGATGCCTTCCGCGTACTTCTTGATGGCCTGGCCCTTGTCGAGACCTTCCGCCTGGGCGAGCTTCTCGTCAATGAGCTCCCACATGGCGGTGCCGACGATGCCGGGGCAGTAGGCGTTGACGGTGATGCCGTGCGCGGCCCATTCCATGGCGGCTGCCTGAGTCAGGCCGCGGACGCCCCACTTGGAGGCGGAGTACGGGCCGAGGAGGGCGAAGGGGCGGTACGCGACGATGGACGCGGCGCCGATGATCTTGCCGCCGGTGCCCTGGGCGATCATCTGGCGGGCGGCGGCGGTGTAGGAGAGGAAGACGCCGCGCAGATTGACGTCCATGATCTGGTCGAACTCCTCGGGGCTGGTGTCGAGGAGCGAAGTGACGCGGGCAATGCCGGCGTTGGCGACGTAGACGTCGACCTTGCCGAAGTGGCCGGCGACGTTCTGGACCAGCGCGTCGGTGTCGTCCTGGCTGGTCACGTCGGCGGTGACGGCGAGGGCGCGGCGGCCGGTCTTCTCGATGGCGGCGGCGACCTCGTCGAGCTCGGTGCGCATGGCGGGGAGGTCGGAGACGGCGACGTCGAGGCCGTCGGCGGCGAGGCGTTCGGCGATGCCGCGGCCGATGCCGCGGGCGGCGCCGGTGACGATGGCGGTGCGGGGGGCGCTGGCGCTTGGCTGGGTGGTCATGGCGGCTCCCTCGGTTGCGGATGCTTGTGCATCAGCGTGGAGCCCGGTGGTGGTGTCGAGTTTTTCAATGTGGAACACGGCGGCGGCGGGGCTGTTCGGGCCATGGCCGGGAGGCTTGCGCCTTCGTAATATGGCCGAAACACCGCCTGGCGGAGGTGGCATGCTCATCGACGGCGAGGCGCGTGCGCACAGCATCGCGCAGGCGCGGCTGAAATTCCTGGAGGGCGAGGCGACGGCGGCTGCCGTCGTGCCCGAGCGGATCCGCAACTCCTGGCAGCGGTCGATGCATCTGGGCATCGGGATCGATGAGGTGCAGGCGCCTTACCAGCCGGATTACGACCGGGAGAGCCGGCTGGTGCGGGCGGCGGGGCCGGTGCTCGATCGGCTGGAGGCGAGTCTCGCCGGGTCCGATGCGTGCTTGATCGTGACGGATCGGCGCGGGTGGGTGCGCGATCGGCGGGTGGGGGAAGAGAAGTTGTCCGCGTATCTGGACCGGGTGCATCTGGCGCCTGGTTTCAGCTACGCGGAGGAGTTCGTGGGCACGAATGGCATCGGGGTGGCGCTGGAGGAGCGGCGGCCGTCGGTGGTGCTGGCGACGGAGCACTTCAGCGATCGGCTGCAGGGGGTGTCGTGTGCGGCGTCCCCGATCCGTAATCCGATTACGGGGCGGGTCGCCGGGGCGATGAATTTGACCTGCTGGAACGGGCCTTCCGATGCGCTGATGGCGGCGCTGGCGCAGCAGGCGGCGGCGGATGTGGAGCGGGTGCTCTACGAGCTGTCGACGTCGTCGGAGCGGGCGCTGCTGGAGGCCTTCCGGCATGCGACGCATTACGGGGACCGGCCGGTGGTGTGTTTGGGGGTGGGGTCCGACTTGGTGCTGGCGAACTCTGCTGCGGCGCGCTGGCTCACCGGTGAGGATCATCGGGTGCTGTACGAGGCGGCGGTGGGGATCGGGCATGCGCCGCGGGCGCGGAGGCGGGTGCGGTTGGCGGGGGGCCGGTCGGTGCGGGTG
>NZ_JAAKZV010000362.1 GCF_011044975.1 Streptomyces coryli
CGCCCCCTCCGACACCCGGACGCCGCTGGTCGTCGCCGCGGGACGGCTGGTGCCCGTCAAGCACTACGGGGTGCTCATCGACGCCTTCGCCCGGGTCGCCGAAGCACGGCCCGACTGGCGGCTGCGCATCTACGGGGGCGGTCCTGAGAAGGAGCGGCTGCGCCGCCGGATCGAGAAGCACGACCTGTACAACCACGTCTACTTGATGGGCCCGCACGCCCCGCTCATCCCGGAGCTGGTCAAGGGATCGATCGCTGTGTCCACTTCCAGCCGGGAAGCCTTCGGCATGTCCATCGTGGAAGCGATGCGCTGCGGCCTGCCGGTGGTGAGCACCCGCTGCCCGCTGGGCCCGCCGGAGATCATCCACGACGGCACCGACGGCCTGCTGGCGCCCCCGGGCAACGCCCCGGCGGTCGCGGACGCCCTGCTCACCCTCATCGACAACGACGCCCTGCGCCGAAAGATGGGACAAGCGGCCGCCGAGACCGGCGCCGGCTACGACCCCCACGTCATCGCCGACCGCGTCGACCAGCTGCTGCACGAGCTGGCCACGGCACACACGAAACCGGCACGCCACGCGCGCCACCTGAACCAGCGCTGCCTCGACGTCGCCTTCAAAGCGCTCTACGCCGGACAGGAACTGCGGCGCGCGACGGCACGGCGGCTCCGACCCGCATCACCCAGGTGAACCGGTCCCGCCCACATCCGCCGCGCAGCGGAAGCCGATGTGGCTCATGCCCGTGTCCACCGGCTGCGGGCGTCTGGCCGCCGGGCGGTAGCGGCGGCAGTACTCGTCCGCGCACAGCCAGGAGCCGCCCTTGACCACCTTCCGGGGGATCGGGCGGCCGGGCTGGGCCGGGTCCACGCTGCCCTGTTCCGTACCGCCGCGCGGCTCGGCCGGGCCGCAGCAGGACGGCGCGGCGTCGCCGCCGGGGGTGGGGGCGAACCAGTCCGCGGTCCACTCCCAGACGTTGCCCGCCGTGTCGAACAGGCCGTAGCCGTTGGGCGGATAGCTGCCGACCGGCGCAGGCCCGTGGACACCGCCGGGACGCGTGCTGCGCCACGGGAAGTCGCCCAGCCACCAGTGCGCCAGCCGACGGCCGCCGGGCTGCGCCTCGTCGCCCCAGGTGTAGTCCGCGCCGTCCAGGCCGCCGCGCGCCGCGTACTCCCACTCCGCCTCCGTGGGCAGCCGCAGGCCGCGCCAGCGGGCATACGCCTCCGCGTCCTCGTGGGCGATGTGCACGACCGGGTGCTGCTTGCGGCCCCGCAGCCCGCTCCCCGGACCCTCGGGCTTCCGCCAGCTGGCGCCCGGCATCCACTCCCACCACTGGCTGAGGTCACGCAGATCGACCGGGCCGCGGGTCGGCCGGAACACCATGGAGCCAGGGGCCAGCCGTGCGGCCGGCACCCCAGGGTAGTCGGCCGCGCGCAGCGGCCGCTCGGCCACCGTGACGTAGTCCGTGGCGCCGACGAAGGCGGCGAACTGCGCGTTGGTGACCGGGTGTTGGGCGATGGCGAAGGGACCCACGGACACCTCGTGGGCCGGGGCCTCCTCGGGATAGTGCCGGTCGGAGCCCATACGGAAGCGGCCCCCGGGCAGGGCCGTCATCCCGGCGGGGGCCCGCACGGCAGTGGTGCCGCCCGGAGCGGGCGGCACCACGGAGACGGTCTCAGGCACTGGGCAGCCCCGCCGTCAGGTTGGCCATGACCTGGTCGATGGTGAAGCTGGCGGCCTTCTGCCGGGGCGGGAACTCCTTGAAGGTCTCCAGGAATTCGCCCACGATGCGCTGCGCGGGAACGACCATGAACGCGTGGCTGATCAGCCAGTCGTAATACGTGTTCGAGGTGACGTCCGCCCGCTCGTACGGGTCCGTGCGCAGGTTGAAGAACTTGGGCACGCGCAGCGGCGTGAACGGCTCGGCCCAGATCCGCAGCGTGCCCGGAGCGCGCTGCTCCATGAACACCAGCTTCCAGTTGTCGTAGCGCAGCGCGGTCAGCTCGCCGTCGTCGGAGAAGTAGAAGAACTCCGTCCGCGCGCCCTTCTCCTCCTGCCCGGTCAGATACGGCAGTTGGTTGTATCCGTCGAGGTGGACCTTGTACGTGTGCCCGTCCAGCGTGGTGCCGGCCTTCAGCTTCTCCACGATGTCGGGTTCGCCCGCGGCCGCGGCCAGGGTGGGCAGCCAGTCCATGCCGGAGAAGATCTCGTTGGAGATCGACCCTGCCTCGATCCTCCCGGGCCAGCGGACCATGGCGGGAACCCGGAAGGCGCCCTCCCAGTTGGTGTTCTTCTCGCTGCGGAAGGGGGTGGTGGCGGCGTCCGGCCAGGTGTTGGCGTGCGGGCCGTTGTCGGTGCTGTAGATCACGATCGTGTTGTCCGCGATGCCGAGCTCGTCGATCACGTCGAGCATCGAGCCGATGTGCCGGTCGTGGTCGATCATCGCGTCGTGGTATTCGGACTGCCAGCGCCCGGACTGCCCCTGGCTCTCGTCCTTGACGTGCGTGCGGAAGTGCATGTGGGTGGTGTTGAACCAGAGGAAGAACGGCTTGTCTTCCCCATGTTGGCGGCGGATGAAGTCCTGTGCCGCGTCCGCGAACTCCTCGTCGCACGTCTTCATGCGCTCGCGGGTCAGCGGACCGGTGTTCTCGATCCGCTGGCCGCCCTTGCCGTCGGCCCAGCTGTGCAGGACGCCGCGCGGCCCGTACCGCTCACGGAAATTCGGGAATTCTTCCTGGGTCGGATAGTCGCGCTCCTCCGGCTCCTCTTCCGCGTTGAGGTGGTACAGGTTGCCGAAGAACTCGTCGAAGCCGTGCATCGTCGGGAGATGCTCGTCCCGGTCGCCCAGGTGATTCTTGCCGAACTGCCCGGTGGCATAGCCCTGTTCCTTCAGTACGCGGGCGATGGTCGGGTCCTCGGGCTGCATGCCGAGAGCGGCGCCGGGAAAGCCCACCTTGGAGAGGCCGGTCCGGAAGGGGCTCTGGCCCATGATGAACGAGGACCGGCCCGCCGTGCAGGACTGCTCGGCGTAGTAGTCGGTGAACTTCATCCCCTCGTTCGCGATGCGGTCGATATTCGGCGTCCGGTAGCCCATCACCCCGTCGCTGTAGCAGCTCAGGTTGGTGATGCCGATGTCATCGCCCCACAGGACCAGGATGTTCGGCTTCTCCGCCATGGAGATCTCCTCGTTGGTGCGGTTCAAGTGACGGGATCAACCGGCGAGAATGCGGGCCTTCTCCGCGGCGAATTCCGCGTCGGTAAGGATGCCCTGGGCTTTGAGCTCGGCCAGCTTGCTGAGCTGCTCGATACGGTCGTCAGCGGCCGGCGGAGCCGGTGCCGGCTGCGCGGGCGCCTGGGCGGCGTATTGCTGCTGCTGGGCCTCGGCGACCATCTGCTGCTGGGCATCGCGATCAGCGGCCCTGCGCTCGACCCGGTTGGAGACGGCGGTCGCGGTTCCGGCCACGACCGCCGTACGGGCCATGGCTCCCAGAAGTCCGGGACGTCCGATGCGGCGACGGATCATGGCTGCCTCACTCCTCGTCCAGTGCGGTGATGGCCCGTGCCACGTCGTCCCGGGGGACCCGCTCCATGAACAGGACCTCCCCCTTCGACTCGCGCAGCGCCGTCGCGAGACGGGCGGCCCAGGTGTTCTCCCAGCAGGCCACCAGCGCCGAGGAGTTCGGCGCCAGGCTGTGCGCGGCCACCTGCAGGTCCTCGTCGCTCAGCAGGTCGAACTCCGCCTCGGCCACCCGTTCGAAGGCCTCGGCGACCCCGGAATCGGCGAGCTCCACCACGGAGACCGAGCCGTCGGGGCCCTTGCGGATGAACGTCATGTCGAGGAAGCGGACCACGCCGCTCTCCTGCAGCTCGCGAAGGGCGGGCGCGACATCGCCGTTGAATTGATTGCCGTCGAACGCCACCACGGCGACGTCCACGGGTCCGACCGAGTCGGCCTTGAGGCCACTGGGCATGCGCGTACCGTCCTTCGTGCCTGGGGGGCAAAGCGCCTAAATGCGATGATAAGCATCAATCTCCGGCCCCGGCATGCGCCCGCGACGGGTCACCCGGATGGCCCGCGGCCGATAGCCGGTGCCTTGCCGATGTCCGAGCCTGATGTCCGTGGAGACAGAGGCGAGTGAACCTGCGAAGGAACGCAATCCCCTCCAGGGCTGGCCCGAACTGGTGCTCACGGCAATCATCGCGCTGGCGGCCGTCGGCACGGCCTGGGCGGGCTTCCAGAGCGCCAAATGGAGCGGGGTGCAGGCGAATTCGTACGCCGAGGCGGGCGCGGCCCGTACCGAGTCCACCCGCAAATCCACTCAGGCCGGTCAGCAGACCACCGTGGACGTCATCACCTTCACCGAGTGGCTCGCGGCGGTCCAGGACGACGTTCGCGACGATCCGGCGAAAATGCCGAAGGGGAATTACCGGCCCGATACGAAGGTGCTGTCCGGAATTCTCTTCAATCGGTTCCGTGACGAGTTCAAGCCGGCCGTACGGGCATGGCTGGACACCAAGCCGCTGATCAACAGCGGCAAGGCGCCGCCGACCCCGTTCGCCATGAAGGAGTACAAGCTCGCCACGGCCACCGAGGCGGACAAGCTGCTGCAGAAGGCCGAGCAGCGGTCGGCGCAGGCCCGGGAAGCGAACCAGATCTCCGACAACTACGTCCTCACCGCCGTGCTGCTGGCGCTGGTCCTCTTCTTCGCCGCGCTCACCGGCCGGGCCCGCCGGGGGCCGAGCGTCTGGGTGCTCTTCGCGCTCACCGTGGTGGCGCTGCTGGTCGCTGTGGGCCTGCTGGCGTCGTTCCCCGTGGAGATCTGACCGGCCGGGTACGGTCCCGCAGCTCCGCGAACACCCCGGACGCGGCCGCCGCGAGCGGCACCGACAGCAGGGTCCCGAGCAGCCCGCCGACCGCCGCGCCCGCCGTGATGGCCAGCATGACCAGCGCGGGATGCATCGCGACCGCATGGCCCTGGACCACCGGCTGCAGCACGCTGCCTTCGAGCAGCTGCACGCCCAGCACCACGGCCAGCGCCGCGAGGGCCTTTCCCACGCCCCCGTCGGCGAAGGCCACGAGCACGGCGACCGCACCCGTCAGGAAGGCGCCCACGTACGGCAGATAGGCGCCGATGAACACCAGCGCGCCCAGCGCCATCGCATTCGGCACGTCGAGCAGCAGCAGCCCCACGGCGATGAGCGTCGCGTCGATGGCGGCGATGACCGTGGTGCCGCGCATGAATCCGCCCATCGCCCGGTACGCCCGCAAGGCCATCCGTACCGCGAGGTCGCCGTGCCCGGCCGGTGCGAGGGCGCGCACCGCCGCCACCGCGCGGCCGCGGTCCCTGAGCATGAAGAAGGCGAGCGCGAGGGTCAGCACGGCGCCGGCCAGGAGCTGCGCGGCGAGGCCGAGGCCGGACAGGACCCCCTTGGCGACCGCGCCCGCCGCGCTCTTGCCCAGATCGCGCAGGCCGTCCGCCGCACCGTGCACCGCCGAGGCGATCGGCCCGTCGCCGCCGATCCGCTCCGCCGCCTGCCCCAGGGCGTCGGTGATCTCTCCGGAGGCGCCGGACAGCACCGTGACCAGCACCCACACGGCGCCGCCCGCGACGGCGACCAGGACGGCCGAGGTCAGCCCGGCCGCGATGCCCGCGGGCAGGCCGAGCCGGCGCAACAGGCGGTGCACCGGCTCGAGAAGAGCCGTGACCAGCAAGGCGAGCAGCACCGGCACGACGGCCGCGTGCAGCACCACGCCCACCGTGATGACCAGTGCCGCGGCGCCACCGACCAGCAGCACCACCGCGCTCCACGCGGCCGCCGCGCGGGCGCCCGGGGGCAGGGTCGGGGGCGGTGGCTGGGGCATGGA
>NZ_JAAKZV010000363.1 GCF_011044975.1 Streptomyces coryli
TGTTATAGTGATGGCAGATTTTAATTCTCCACTCCAGTATTTGAAAGAAGATTCGAGGGACCGGACCTCTATAGGTTCTCTAGAATACGATGAAAATTCCGACACGATTATACCGAGCTTTTTTTTTGGTAATCGTCGGCAGCGTCAGCTGTGTATAAGAGACAGCCCGATGCGCCCACTCGACCGCATCGATCCCGGTCCCCCGCCGCCCCCCATGCGTCGTGACCTCAAACGAGCCCGACTCCGTCCGCCGAGCATCCACCGACAGCACCAGCACCTGCCGCCCGAACCGCTCCGCGATCTCGGAGATCAGCTCCGGCCGCGCGATAGCCGCCGTATTCACCCCGACCTTGTCCGCCCCCGCCCGCAGCAGCTTGTCCACGTCCTCCGGCGTACGGACGCCACCGCCCACCGTCAGCGGGATGAAGACCTGCTCAGCCGTGCGCCGGACCACGTCGTACGTGGTCTCCCGGTCGCCGCTCGACGCCGTGATGTCCAGGAACGTGAGCTCGTCCGCGCCCTCGGCGTCGTAAAGCTTCGCCATCTCGACGGGGTCACCCGCATCGCGCAGGTTCTTGAAGTTGACGCCCTTCACCACCCGGCCGCCGTCGACGTCCAGGCAGGGGATGACACGGACCGCGAGGGTCATAACTCAGCTCGCTCCTCGGTATGCCTCGACCTCGACCTCGACCACGAGACTGGGGTCGACGAAGCCGGAGACCACGATCATCGACGTCGCCGGGCGCACGTCGTCGAACAGTTGCTTGTGCGCCCGGCCGACGTCGTCGACGTCCCGGGCGTGGGTGATGTACATGCGGGTACGGACCACGTCCTCGCGGCCCAGACCGGTCTTCTGCAGCGCGTCGAAGGCCACCTGGAAAGCCGCCATCGCCTGGTCGTACGGGCCGCCGGCATCGATGCCGCCGTTCACCGTCGAGGTGCAGCCGGAGACCAGCACCAGGCCGGTCGGCAGCTCGACCGCGCCGGAGCTGCCGAAGCGCTCGTCCCACTGACTGCCCGAGCCGTACCGCCGGACTTCGCTCACGAGACCGCCTCCAGAGCCTCCTCCAAGGTGAACGCCTTGGCGTAGAGGGCCTTGCCGACGATCGCGCCTTCGACACCCTCTGGTACCAGGGTCGCAAGTGCCCGCAGATCGTCAAGTGAGGAGACCCCGCCGCTGGCCACGACGGGCCGGTCGGTACGGGCGCAGACGCTGCGCAGCAGCTCCAGATTCGGGCCCTTCAGGGTCCCGTCCTTGTTGATGTCGGTCACGACATAGCGCGCGCAGCCCTCGGAATCCAGCCGCCCCAGCGTCTCGTAAAGATCCCCGCCATCCCGCGTCCACCCCCGCCCCCGCAGCGTCGTCCCACGCACGTCCAGGCCCACCGCGATCTTGTCCCCATGCTCGGCGATGACCTTGGCGACCCACTCCGGAGTCTCCAGCGCGGCAGTGCCGAGGTTGACGCGGCGGCAGCCGGTGGCGAGAGCCGCGGCGAGCGAGTCGTCGTCGCGGATGCCGCCGGACAGCTCGACCTTGATGTCCATGGCCTGCGCGACCTCGGAGATCAGCGCGCGGTTGTCGCCCGTACCGAAGGCGGCGTCCAGGTCGACCAGGTGCAGCCACTCGGCGCCGGACCGCTGCCAGGCGAGGGCGGCCTCCAGCGGGGAGCCGTAGGACGTCTCCGTACCGGATTCGCCGTGCACGAGGCGGACGGCCTGTCCGGCGCGGACGTCGACGGCGGGGAGCAGCTCAAGAGGGGAGGTCATGACAGGCTCTCGATCCAATTCGTCAGCAGCTGGGCGCCGGCGTCGCCGGACTTCTCGGGGTGGAACTGGGTCGCCCACAGCGGGCCGTTCTCCACTGCGGCGACGAACCGCTCGCCGTGGGTGGACCAGGTGACCAGCGGGGGCGTCATGGCGGCGCTGGTGGCCTCGAAGTTCCAGTCGTGGACCGCGTACGAGTGCACGAAGTAGAAGCGCTCGTCCGCGCCCACGCCCGCGAAGAGCTTCGAGCCCGCCGGCACGTCGACCGTGTTCCACCCCATGTGCGGTACGACGTCGGCCTTGAGGTCCGACACCGTGCCGGGCCACTCGTCCATGCCCTCGGTCTCCACGCCGTGCTCGACGCCGCGGGCGAAGAGGATCTGCATGCCGACGCAGATGCCCATCACCGGCCGGCCGCCGGCCAGACGCCGTTCGACGATCCAGTCGCCGCGCGCCGCGCGCAGCCCGCGCATGCAGGCGGCGAAGGCGCCGACGCCGGGGACCAGCAGCCCGTCGGCGTTCATGGCGGCGTCGTAGTCGCGGGTGATCTCGACGTCCGCGCCGGTACGGGCTATCGCGCGCTCGGCGGAACGGACGTTGCCGAAGCCGTAGTCGAAGACGACGACCTTCTTGCTCATCGAGTCCTCACTCCCAGACGTCGAGGCGGAGAACCCCCGCCAGCAGCGCGAACACCGAGCAGGCCGCGAGCAGAATGATCACGCCCTTCGGCTGCTTCTGCCGGGCGAAGGAGTACGCCCCGCCGGCCAGGAACAGGCCGACGAAGAGCAGCAGCACCGAAAGGCCGGTCACAGCGCGCCCTTCGTCGACGGGATGACGCCCTGCGCCCGCGGGTCGATCTCCGACGCGTACCGCAGCGCCCGCGCGAGCGCCTTGAACTGGCACTCCACGATGTGGTGGGCGTTGCGCCCGTACGGCACGTGCACGTGCAGCGCGATCTGCGCCTGGGCGACGAGGGATTCGAGGATGTGCCGGGTCATCGTCGTGTCGTACTCCGCGCCGATCATCGGGGCCATGCCCTCGGGCTCGGAGTGGACGAGGTAAGGACGCCCGGACAGATCGACGGTCACCTGAGCCAGCGACTCGTCCAGCGGCACCGAGGCGTTGGCGAAGCGGACGATGCCGCGCTTGTCGCCGAGGGCCTGCTTGAAGGCGGCACCGAGGGCGAGGGCGGTGTCCTCGATGGTGTGGTGCGAGTCGATGTGCAGGTCGCCGTCGGTCTTGACCGTCAGGTCGAAGAGGCCGTGGCGGCCCAGCTGGTCGAGCATGTGGTCGAAGAAGCCGACGCCCGTCGCGACGTCCACCTTGCCGGTGCCGTCGAGGTTGATCTCGACGACGACGGAGGTCTCCTTGGTGCTGCGCTCAACACGGCCCACGCGGGTCATGCGCTGTTCTCCTTCACGGTGGCGCGGATGGCGTCCAGAAAGGCGTCGTTCTCGTCCGGCGTGCCCGCGGTGACGCGCAGGAAGCCCGGCACCCCGTTGTCGCGGACCAGGACGCCGTGGTCGAGGAGCCGCTGCCAGGTGGCGTGCGCGTCCTCGAAGCGACCGAACTGGACGAAGTTGGCGTCGGAGGCGGTCACTTCGCAGCCGAGCGCCTCCAGCTCGGTGACCAGCCGGTCGCGCTCGCCCTTGAGCTGCTGGACGTAGGCGAGCAGCGTATCGGTGTACTCCAGGGCCGCGAGCGCGGTGGCCTGGGTGACCGAGGACAGGTGGTACGGCAGCCGCACCAGCTGCACCGCGTCGACCACGGCCGGGTCGGCGGCGAGATAGCCGAGCCGCAGCCCGGCGGCGCCGAAGGCCTTCGACATGGTGCGGGTGATGACGAGATTCGGGCGGCCGTCGAGCAGGTCGAGCAGCGAGTCGCCGTGGCTGAATTCGTTGTACGCCTCGTCGACGACGACCATGCCGGGGGCGGCCTCGTACAGCTCGAGGACCGTCTCGCGGCCGACGGCGGTGCCGGTCGGGTTGTTCGGCGAGCAGATGAAGACGACGTCGGGGGCGAGCTCGCGGATCTGCTCGACGGCGCGCTCGGCGTCGATGGTGAAGTCGTCGTTCCGCGCGCCCGAGATCCAGCCGGTGCCGGTGCCGCGCGAAATGATCGAGTGCATCGAGTACGACGGGTCGAAGCCGATCGCCGTACGCCCCGGGCCGCCGAAGGTCTGCAGCAGCTGCTGGATGATCTCGTTGGAGCCGTTGGCGGCCCAGACGTTCGCCAGGCCGACCTCGTGGCCGGTGGTCTTCGTCAGATACGCGGCCAGCTCCGTGCGCAGCTCGACGGCGTCCCGGTCCGGGTAGCGGTTGAGGTGACGGGCCGCCTCGGTGACCCGCTCGCCGATGCGCTGGACCAGCGGCTCGGGCAGCGGGTAGGGGTTCTCATTCGTATTCAGCCGCACCGGGACGTCGAGCTGCGGGGCTCCGTACGGGGACTTGCCGCGGAGCTCGTCGCGGATGGGGAGATCGTCGATTCGGGTCACTGTTCCGTCGGTACCTTCCAACCGAAGCGGGCCTTCAGGGCGGCCCCGTGCGCGGGCAGATCCTCTGCGTTGGCGAGAGTGACGACGTGATGCGTCACCTCGGCCAGCGCGTCGCGGGTGTAGTCCACGACATGGATGCCGCGCAGGAAGGACTGGACGGACAGACCGGAGGAGTGGCAGGCGCAGCCGCCGGTGGGCAGGACGTGGTTCGAGCCCGCGGCGTAGTCGCCCAGGGAGACCGGGGACCACGGGCCGACGAACACCGCGCCCGCGTTCCGCACCCGGTCGGCGACGGCGGCGGCGTCGGCGGTCTGGATCTCCAGGTGCTCGGCGCCGTAGGCGTTGACCACGGCGAGGCCGGCCTCGACCGAGTCGACGAGCACGATCGCGGACTGCTTGCCGGTGAGCGCCGGCACGATCCGCTCGTCGCGGTGCTTGGCCACGGCGACCTGCGCCTCGAGCTCCTTGGCCACGCCGTCGGCGAGCTCCTCGGAGTCGGTGACCAGCACCGAGGCGGCCAGCGGGTCGTGCTCGGCCTGGCTGATCAGGTCGGCCGCGACGTGCGCCGGGTCGGCGGTGGCGTCGGCGAGGACGGCGATCTCGGTCGGTCCGGCTTCGGAGTCGATGCCGATGACGCCGGTGAAGTAGCGCTTGGCGGCGGCCACCCAGATGTTGCCCGGGCCCATCACCATCGGCGCGGGCGGGCAGGACTCGGTGCCGTACGCGAACATCGCGACGGCGGTGGCGCCGCCCGCCGCGTACACCTCGTCGACGCCGAGCAGCGCGCAGGCGGCCAGGATCGTGGGGTGCGGCAGGCCGCCGAACTCCTTCTGGGCCGGCGAGGCAAGCGCGATCGACGGGACCTCGGCCTCCTGGGCCGGGACCACGTCCATGATCACTGAGGAGGGGTAGACGGCCCGGCCGCCGGGCGCGTAGAGCCCGACGCGGTCCACCGGGACCCACTTCTCGGTGACCGTGCCACCGGGCACGACCTGCGTGGTCTCGGTTTTACGCCGCTGAGCGCGGTGCACGATCCGGGCCCGCCGGATGGACTCCTCCAGGGCGGCGCGGACCTCCGGGTCCAGGGTCTCCAGCGCCTCGGCGATCGCCGCGGCCGGGACCCGTACGCTCTCCAGCCGCACGCCGTCGAACTTCTCCGCGTACTCGACCAGCGCCGCGTCGCCGCGATGATGCACGTCTTCGCAGATCGGACGCACCTTTTCCACGGCGGCCGAGACATCGAAGTCAGCACGGGGCAGCAGCTCGCGCTCGATCCCGCCCTCCAGGGCGGATCCACGCAGGTCGATTCGGGTGATCACGCCCTCCAGTGTCTCAGACCTGCACCTCCCCGCGTCCCGCCAGTCCACGATGCGGGCCCCTCGCCGGGGTGGCGGGCCGTTCTCGGCCTCAAACGCCGGCCGGGCTTCATACCGGCGCTGCGCGCCTTGTCCTCAAGCGCCGGACAGGCTTGTTTGTGGCCGGGCGCCGCAGGCGCGATCGCCGCGCGCAGCGCGGAACAAGGGCCCCCGGGGAATTACCCCCTCC
>NZ_JAAKZV010000364.1 GCF_011044975.1 Streptomyces coryli
GGCTGCGGGTCCGGTTCGCGCAGCGATGGTGTTTGCTCGGGCGTGTTTGCCATGGTGACCTCCCAGACAGGCTCACTGCCCACCTTGCCGGGTGCCCGGCTCCGCCGCATCGTCACACCCGGCACCACCCGCGGGTTCCGCGCCCCGCCAACGCGGAAGCCGAAGGAGACGCCCACCATCGGAGCCCGACAGGGCCCGGCGGCCGGCGAGCGCCTCGCCCGTGCAGCCGACGCCCGCCCCGTTCACCGAGGGGCGGAGCCCCCCTGCGCAAGGCGTTCGGCCGGCTCGCCCTCTACAGGGCAGCCATCACGCCGGTCCAGCGGACGAGGCGGCGCCGCGCCCCCCTCACCCAAAGCTCCCGCTCCCAAAGCCCCCACTCCGTCCAGGCCGCCACTTCGGCCGCTTGCTGCGGTCACTCGGCCGCGAGGTCCCCGTCGCCTTGATCTCGTGCGGGTACAGCCGCTCGTCCGGCGACCGCGGTTCGATCTCGTCCGGCTCGCGGTAGCTGTACTCCTGCTCCACCGGGCCGGAGTCCGGCAGCTTCGGCTGGTCCTTGGGGTCGGGCGGGGCGGGCTCGCGGGACCGTACCCGGATGCCGATCGATACGGCGGCGATGAGGGCGGCCGCGATCCCGATGCCGAGCACCAGCGGGCCGATGCCGATGAGGAAGTCGCGGGTGACGGCGAGGGGGACGGCGGCGAGGGCGGTGGTATCCATAGCGGCCGGGTACCCCCGTGTGCTGAAGCATTCCGGTTCGACCGGCCGGACAGCACGCGTACGCTGTAAAGGGATCAACGTCCCGCCGGGATGCCCGAGTCGAAGCGCTTCGACAGAGTATGGACGCCCATCCACCCTGTCCATACACTGCTGACTTACGCAGATCAATGGCAAGGGGAGCGCTCAATCGAACCGCTTCTCGGAGGGTGGGTCGTATGGTCACGATCGCGGAGGTCGCCCGCCGGGCGGGTGTCTCGCCGAGCACGGTGAGTTACGTCCTGTCCGGCAAGCGCTCCATCTCCAGCGCGACCCGCAGCCGCGTCGAGCGCAGCATCAAGGAGCTCGGCTACCACCCCAACGCCGGCGCCCGCGCCCTCGCCAGCAGCCGCTCCAATGTGGTCGCGCTGATGATGCCGCTGCGCACGGACATGTATCTGCCGGTGATGATGGAGATAGCGGTGGCGGTGGCCACCACCGCCCGCGAACACGGCTATGACGTGCTGCTTCTCACCGGCGAGGAGGGCGCCCAGGCGGTCCGCCGCATCCATGGCAGCTCACGCGCCGACGCCATGATCCTGATGGACGTCGAGCTCGACGACGAGCGGCTGCCGCTGCTGCGCGACGCCCCGCAGCCCGTGGTGCTGATCGGCCGGCCCGCCGACCCGTCCGGACTCATCTGCGTGGACCTGGACTTCGCCGCCGCGGGCGCGGCGTGCGTGGCGCATCTCGCCGGGCTCGGGCACCGCGAGATCGCGCTGATCGGGGAGGCGCCGGCGGTCTACGAGCGGCACACCGGCTTCGCCGAGCGGACCCTGGCCGGCGCCCGCGGCGAGGCCGCGCAGCTGGGTGTGCGGATGCTGCACCGGCCCACGGAGGGCACGTACGAGGCGGTGGCGGCGCAGCTGGCGCGGATCTTCGACGAGCGGCCCGGCACCACCGGCTTCATCGTGCAGAACGAGTCCGCCATCGAGCCGCTGCTGAGCCTGCTGCGGCAGCGCGGCAGGGCGGTCCCGGAGGACGTCTCGGTGGTCGCCGTCTGCCCGGAGCAGGCCGCGCTGCACGCCTCGGTCCGGCTGTCGTCCGTCGCGCTGCCCGCCCAGGAGCTGGGGCGGCGGGCCGTCGAGCGGGTGATGGACCGGCTGTCCGGGCGCACCTGCGAGCAGTTGGACCTGCTGGAGCCCGCGCTCACCCAGCGCGGCAGCACGGGCCCTGCCGCCGCGCCGGGCAGTTGAGCGGTCAGCCGGCCGTCACGCTGAAGTCCTTCGTACGGAAGTCGAGGCCGCCGGCCGACGAGGTGATCTCGTAGCCGAACTGGACGTCGCCGATGGTCTCGTCGCCCATCCAGCCCTTGTCGTCCTTGATCCACTTCAGGATCGGCAGGACGTCTACGGACCCGGCGGAGGAGTCCGAGGTGCGGAGGAAGGAGATCACCTCGTTGGCGCCATTGCTGCCCTTGAAGACGTCCCACGTGTGGCCGCCGAGGGTGACCTGGCCCTGCGGGGTGCCGATCGGGCCGACCGCGCCGGTGTGGTTGACCCAGAGCATGATCTCGTAGTCGTGGTCGGTGTCCCAGATGTCGTACGAGGTGTTGTACGCGCCCGTGGACGGGACCTCGACCTCGTAGTCGCTGGTCAGTGAGGACAGGCCGGAGATCGGCTTGTTCACCACCTTCTTGGCGTTCGGGTAGGACTTGATGCCGCCCGTATTCGGGTGGTCGGCGTGCACGTCCCAGTCGGCCGCGGAGTCGGCGCTGATGCACTGGCTGCCGGCGCCGGAGCCCCAGATGTTGTTGTAGAGCGTGTAGCCGGCCATCTCGGTGTTGCCCCACTGCTCGCAGGACTCCCAGGTGGCGGCCTGTGCGGGGGCGGCGATCCAGGCGCCGGTGGCGGCGAGGGCGAGGGCCGGGGCCGTCAGCAGCTTCAGGGCCCGGCGGGGGCGGGTGTGTCTGCTCATCGAGGTGTCATTCCTGCCGCGTCTCGGATCAGGTGGTCGCCTTTCGGTTGCCGCCGGTGGGGCGAAAGGTTGCCGAGGCGGGCGGACTCGTGTGGCAGGTGTGGTTGCTATGCTCGCCGCCCCGCAGGCGAAGGGGACCGGCGCCGCTGCCACGACCAGGGAAGGAGGCGCAGCCGTGGGCATATCCGCCGATGAGGCTGCCGCCGAGTTCCACACCTTCTTCGAGAGTCACCACGCCGACCTGGCCCGCTTCGCGCACCTGCTCACCGGCGAGCACGAGGCCGCCGACGACATCGCCGCGGACGCGCTGCTCGCCGTCTGGGACCGCTGGGACCGGGTGCGCGCGGCCGAGTTCCCGGCGGCGTACGCCCGGGGTGTCGTCGCCAACATGGCGCGCAGCCGGATCCGCAGCGCGGTGCGCGAGCGGCGGCGGATCGCGCTCTACTGGTCGGGGCGGTCGGAGGAGGTCGCGGACCCGGACGTGGCCGCGATGGTGGATGTGCGGCGGGCGCTGCGGCAGTTGCCGTTCCGCAAGCGGGTGTGCGTGGTGCTGCGGCACGCCATGGATCTGTCGGAGCGGGACACCGCCCTCGCGCTCGGCGTTTCCGTGGGTACGGTGAAAAGCCAGACATCGAAGGGAATGGCCGAGCTGCAGCGCCTGCTCGGCCCGGAGGAGACGAGCGAACGGATGCTGCGCGCGGCGTCCCGTTCCGCAGCCGCGGAGGGCGGACGTTGATGCCCGAGCACCACCACGACGAGCTGCGCCGGAAGCTGCGCTCGGCCGCCGGGGAGTACGAGCCGGACTCCGCCCGTATCCGCGCCCGCGTCGAGCGTGGCATGGCCGAGCCCGGCTCCGTCGACGTGACGCCCGCCGCGCGGCACCGGGCCCGGGCCTGGCTGCGGCCGGTCGGTGCCGCGGTCGCGGTGGCCGGGGTGCTGGCCGCCGCCGGGGTGTCGGCGACGGCCGCGCTGCGGCAGGATGACGGGCCGCAGCAGCCGTCGGCCGCGACGTCCGCGCCGGAGTCGCAGTCGCCGACGTCCGGGCCGACGCCCTCGGAGAGCGGCCGCCGCTCGATGCCCCCGGCGCCGCCCGCGAGTTCGGACGCCGCCAGCCGCTCCCCGGAGCGGTCGTCGAAGCCGTCGTCCGACACGAAGCCGCCCGAGAAGGCGTACGCGGACGGCCCGCTGTGGACCGACGGCTCCCTCAACTCCGGCAGCGGCGAGTACTGGTCGCAGAGCGACGTCACCCTCAAGACCCGGCGCACCCTGACCAAGGTCACCGTCGAGCTGCGGCTCGCCCGCACCGAGGGCCTGGCCTCCACCGGCTCCTGGCGCACCCTCCCCGAGGACGACTTCGACACCGAGGTCGAGGAGGAGGACGGCTATCTGATCTACCGCTGGACCCTCAAGGAGGGCCGCAGCATTCCCCCCGGCGACCACGTCTTCGCGGGCCAGTACGACCACCCGGAGGGCTCCCGCGACGCGGGCAAGGACGACTACTCCGCGACGGCGGTGGCTCCTGACGACGATCATCTCTCCGTCGAGGGCGACTTCTTCCCCCGCGACGACTGACAGCGGACGCCGTCAGCAGCGGGGCAGGCCGGAGGCGTAGAGCGCGAACGCGAACCTGGTCTGCGGGCCGGCGATGCCGTCGACGTCGAGACCGGCGTTGTACTTGTTCAGATACCGCTGCAGCGCCCTGATCGTATTCGGTCCGACGACTCCGTCGGGGGTGCCGGCGCCGAGACCCATGTCGTTGAACTTCCGCTGCGCCGCCTTCCAGCTGGCGGTGCCCAGCAGACCGTCGATCGTGCCGGGGTTGTAGCCCGTCCTACGCAGCCAGCACTGCCACTTCTTGGCCTGGGCCGGCTCCAGGCCGAGGTTGTTGACCGCGAGGACGGAGACGTCCTGGGCGGACGCCGCCGTCGCCGGCGGGGAAGCCGCGAGGGCTGGACCAGCGCCCGCCAGACTCCCCGCGGCGATACCGGCGACGGCGGTCGCACTCACGAGTGCCCTGGTCAGAGTAGATCGCATGGCGTCCTCTTCCTGTCGAGTGAGCAGGATCGGAAACCTAATCGGCGCGGTGGCGATGAGCGTCAACCCAGCGACGGCCCGCGGCCTCAACTCTCGCGGTATGCGCGCAAGTCGGCACAACATGCGCAGTACCGCGCCAGGTGGACATCAGCGGAACTTTTGCCTCCGCGGCAACCTGCCGGCCGTCGGCGGCAACCACCTGTCGTAACCCGTCACCCCCCACCGAGGAAGTGGCATGACAACACGACAGGAACAGCGCGGCAGGCACCGCCGCGGGCTCAGTCGCCGGCAGGCCGTCATGGCCGGCGTCGGGGCGCTCGCGCTGACGGCCGCGGGCATCGGCGCCACCTCGATGCTCGGTACGGCGAGCGCCGACGCCCCGGCGTGGCCGAAGCCGACCGGCGAGCAGGCGGTGTCGAAGACCATCTCGGTCGACGGCACGTACGACGGCGAGCTCAAGCGCTTCTACGGCGAGGGCGAGCTCGGCGACGGCGGCCAGGACGAGGGCCAGCCCGCGATCTTCGAGCTCGAGGACGGCGCCGTGCTGAAGAACGTCGTCATCGGCACCCCGGCCGCCGACGGCGTGCACTGCAAGGGCAGTTGCACGATCGAGAACGTGTGGTGGGAGGACGTCGGCGAGGACGCCGCGTCCTTCAAGGGCGGCTCCGGCAGCGCCGAATACACCGTCACCGGGGGCGGCGCCCGCAAGGCGGACGACAAGGTGCTGCAGTTCAACGGCGCCGGCACCCTCACCGTGACGAAGTTCCAGGTCGAGGACTTCGGCAAGCTGGTGCGCTCCTGCGGCAACTGCTCCACCCAGCACGAGCGGCACATCGTCATCGACGACGTGGACATCACCGCCCCGGGCAAGTCCATCGCCGGCGTCAACGCCAACTACGGCGACACCGCGACGCTCCGGGACGTCCGTATCCACGGCGACGCGGACAAGGAGATCGAGCCCTGCGTGCGCTTCGAGGGCAACGACTCCGGTGACGAGCCGACCGAGATCGGCAGCGGCCCGGACGGCAAGACCTGCCTCTACAGCGAGTCGGACCTGACCTACGACTGAGTCCCCACCGGGCCACCCCCCACCCCGACC
>NZ_JAAKZV010000365.1 GCF_011044975.1 Streptomyces coryli
CCCTCCCCGCACCCCCCTCCGACGGCACCCAAGTCCGCTGGATCTACTGGACGTCGGGCACCACCTCGAACCCCAAGGGCGTCCTCCACACCGACCGCAGCCTCATCGCCGCCGGCGCCTGCCTCGCGCACGCGCTGCACCTCTCCCCCGCGGACGTCGGCTCGATGGCCTTCCCGTACGCGCACGTCGCGGGCCCCGACTACACGGTGATGCTGCTGCTCTACGGCTGCCCCGCCGTCCTCTTCGAGCACTTCGCCTTCCCGGCCGCCCTCGACGCCTACCGCCGCCACGGCGTCACCGTCGCCGGCGGCTCCACGGCGTTCTACTCGATGTTCCTGAACGAGCAGCGCAAGGACCCGTCGACGAAGCTCATCCCCAGCCTCCGCCTCCTCGCCGGCGGCGGCGCCCCCAAGCCGCCGGAGCTCTACCACGAGGTCGTCCGCGAGATGGGCATCCAGCTCACCCACGGCTACGGCATGACCGAGGTCCCCATGATCACCATGGGCGACCCGGACGACACCCCCGAGAACCTCGCCACCACCGAGGGCCGCCCGCCCGCCGGCATGGAGGTCCGCATCGTCGACGGCGAAGTCCGGCTGCGCGGCGAGGCGGTGTGCGCGGGCTACCTCGACAAGGAGGCCTCCGCCGCGGCCTTCGACGCGGACGGCTTCCTCATCACCGGCGACCTCGGGCACGTAACGGACGAGGGCCATCTGGTGCTCACCGGCCGCGCGAAGGACATCATCATCCGCAAGGGCGAGAACATCTCGGCGAAGGAGATCGAGCAACTCCTCTACGAGCACCCGCAGGTCGGCGACTGCGCCGTGATCGGCCTGCCGGACCCGGCCCGCGGCGAGCGGGTCTGCGCCGTCATCGAGCAGCCCGCGGACGCGAAGCCGCTGAGCCTGGACGAAGCGGTGGCGTATCTACGGGACCGGGGCCTGTCGGTGCACAAGCTCCCGGAGCAGCTCGAGACCGTCGACGCGCTGCCGCGCAACGAGACCCTGCGCAAGGTCCTCAAGTACCAGCTGCGGGACCGCTTCAGCGGGTAACAACAGCAAGCGCGGCTACGCGCTCAGCGGTGCCGCGAGCTCATCCGTCGCGGCGGCGGCATCGGCGTACACCTCGAAGAGCCTCCGCACGCCCAGCGCCGCCAGCACCCGGTTCACGTGCGAGCCGTCCGCCGCCCCGTGGTCCGGCAGGATCAGCCGCAGGCGGCCGCCGCACGAGCGCAGCAGGCGCCGTGTGGCGATCAGCACACCCACGCCGCTCGAATCGCAGAAGCGGACCTCCGACAGGTCCAGCACCACGCTGTGGCGGCCGTCGGCCACGGCCTCGTGCACGGCCTGCCGTACCTGCGGACACGTGGCCATGTCGAGCTCGCCCGAGACGCGCAGGACAGCCCACGCGTCCGTTTGGTCTGCGGAAACCCGAAATGACACGCTCTCAGCACCCTCCTGCTGCGCTTTCCCCGGGGGGTCCCGGCCGGACCCCCATCGCTCTCCGCCGCCTTCCCACCGAAGAAGACCTGAAACTCCAACCCAAGGTTGAGCGATCACGCACTACATTCGGAGGGAGGAGGGGGCGCCATGACCAACACCCAGGGCATACCGGACCCGGTCGGCAGGGACGGCCCGCCGGCCCGGGACCGCAAGACGCAGCAGCGGCTGGCCCGTGGCGAGGCGGCCGCCCTCGGTGAGCTCTACGACCAGTACGCACCGCTCGTCTACGGCCTCGCCCTGCGGGTGCTCGACGACGAGGAGGCCGCGGACACCGTCCTGACCGAGGTCTTCTCCTATCTGTGGCAGCACCCGGACGCGTACGAGCCCAAGCGCGGCCCGCTGCGCTCCTGGCTCGCCAACATGGCCCACAAGCACGCCGTCCGCCGGCTGCGCTGGTCCGCGATCCAGGCGAAGGCCGAGGAGGGCGGCGCCGCCGAGGACTCCGACGGCGACACCGAGGCCCGCATACGGGACGTATCGGCCGCCGCCCGCGCCGACTACATCGTCACCGCCATGCCCGCCGGCCTGCGCGCCGCCCTGGAGCTCGCCTACTTCAAGCGCCACGACTACCGCAGAACCGCCGCCGACCTGAACGTCTCCGAGGCCGAGGCCCGCCGCCGCCTCCGCCTGGGCCTGCAGCTGCTGTCCACCGCGTACCACCCCCCGACCCCCGACGGGCGGCCCGCATGACCGGTCGGCCGACGTCTGATCCCGCGGACCACCAGCTGCTCAAGTCCCTGCTCGGGGCCTGGGCCCTCGCCGCCTGCTCGGCCGAGGAGTCCGCGGCCGTCGAGGAGCACCTCACCGACTGCGGCAGCTGCGCGGACGAGGCCCGGCGGCTGCGCGAGGCCGTCGCCCTGCTGCACCCGCAGGACAGCCTCGACCTCGACCCGGGCCTGCGCTCGAAGGTCCTCGCCACCGCCCTCGACCGCCGCCGCCCGCGCATCCCGCTGCCGCTGTGGGCCGAGCCGTACGACGCCGAGACCGCCCGGCTGGACGCGCTGCTGCACGACATGGGCGAGGCCGAGTGGGGCGCGCCGGTCCGGCTCAGCTGGTACGAGGAGGACGCCCCGGCCTCCCGCGAGATATCCGTGGCCGGCGTCATCGGGCACCTGATGGCGGTGGACGGCCTGGTGGCCCTGTCCCTCGGCCTGCCCGATCCGCTGCACATGGGCGCCCCGCCGGAGGGCGAGGGGCCCGCGCGCCCGGTGCTGACCTGCCCCGGCGAGCGCACGGAGACGTTCTGGAAGGAGGCGGGCTCCGCGCACGAGCAGCAGCAGCGGCTCACCGCCGAGCTGCGCCGCAGCCACGCCGGCACGGTCCGCGGCGTCTGGCGCGACCAGAACTACTCCCTCATCCGCACCGCCTCCTTCGCCGGCGGCGGCGTCGCCGACCTCGGCGTGCCGTACGGGGCAGGCGTCTCGCTCCCGCTCCGCGACGCCTTCCTGGACCGCGCCTTCGAGTGCTGGATGCACGCCTGGGACGTCGCCCGGGCCATCGACTATCCGTACGTCGTGCCCGACGCCGCCCATCTGCACCAGCTCATGGACCTGGCCGCCCGGCTGCTGCCCGGGGTGATAGCCGAGCGCCGCCGCACCGGCCTCGCGGCCCCGCCGCGGCGCCTGGTCGCGGCCGGCTCGCCGGGCCGGACGCTGCACCTGGAGCTGGAGGGCGAGGGCGGCGGCGACTGGTACATACCCCTGGACTCCCCGGCCGCGATGGCGTCGCCGGGGGAGATGGTGGCGCATGTGGCCCTGGAGGGGCTGGAGTTCTGCCGGCTGGCGGCCGGGCACGTATCGCCGGAGGAGGCCGCCGCCGGGCATGACGGGGAGCGCGGGGAGATCCGCGACTTCCTTTACGCGACGGCGTCGCTGTCGCGGCTGTAGGGCTTTTCGGCTTACGCGAAGACGACGGTCCGGCTGCCGTTCAGCAGCACCCGGTGCTCGCTGTGCCACTTCACCGCGCGGGCGAGCGCCTGGCACTCCACGTCGCGGCCGATGGCGACCAGCTGCTCCGGCGTGACCTCGTGGCCGACGCGCTCGACCTCCTGCTCGATGATCGGGCCCTCGTCGAGGTCCGCGGTCACGTAGTGCGCGGTGGCACCGATCAGCTTGACCCCGCGGGCGTGCGCCTGGTGGTACGGCTTCGCGCCCTTGAAGGACGGCAGGAAGCTGTGGTGGATGTTGATGATCCGGCCGGACAGCTGCTTGCAGAAGTCGTCGCCGAGCACCTGCATGTAGCGGGCCAGCACGACCAGCTCGACCTTCTCCCGCTTGACGAGCTCCAGGACCCGCTGCTCGGCCTCCGCCTTCGTGTCCGGCGTCACCGGGATGTGGTGGAAGGGGATGCCGTACGAGCCGGCCAGCTCCTCGAAGTCGGGGTGGTTCGAGACCACGCCGGCGATCTCCACCGGCAGCGCGCCGATCCGGGAGCGGAACAGCAGGTCGTTCAGGCAGTGCCCGAACTTGCTGACCATCAGCAGGATGCGCATCTTCGTGCCCTGCTCGTGGATCTGCCAGTCCATCGCCCACGACTCCGCCACGGCGGCGAAGGACGCCCGCAGCTGCTCGACGGAGGCCCCGCTGTCCGCGGCGAAGTGCACCCGCATGAAGAACAGCCCGGTCGTCGGGTCGCCGTACTGCTGACTGTCCTCGATATTGCAGTCCGTCATGAACAGATAGCTCGAGACGGCGTGCACAATGCCCTTTTTGTCGGGGCAGGACAGGGTCAGTACGTACTCGCTCATGCGGGACAGCTTAGGGCCTGTCTTCGACTCCCCGTCGTCGCGCGAAGCGCGGCGCAGCGGCGGTCGGTGCGTGCCCTCGGCGTGCGCTGTCACCGGTCATGTGGCGGAGCCACCTGTCCGGGGGCGGCGTGCGGCGAGGGTGCGTGCCGGGCGTCGGGGCGCAGGCGGGGAGTCGAAGACAGGCCCTCAGGCCGCTGTGCCCGTCATGATGGCCAGCACCTCGAGTGAGCGGGGCGCGGTGTCCGGGTCCTCGCCGTCGTTCTCGGCGAGCTTGACGTGCGCCTCGCGGCACGCCCGTACCGCCTCCGGCCAGGCGTGGTGCTCGAAGTACGCGGTGACCGGGGCGTCGGCGCCGACCTGGTGCATGATGCGCAGCACCCGCAGCACGGCGACGTCGATCAGCGCGGCCTCCTTGGAATCGCGGAAAATCGTCCCGACGTACTTCTCGGCGGACCAGTTGTCCAGCCAGGTGTCCTCGACCAGGCGGTAGACGGCGTCGGTCACGTCGCCGTAGCCGGGGACGCCGGCCGCCCAGTACTCCTGGTGGAAGGCCGGGTCGGAAAGCATGTGCAGCGCGGAACGCACGTGCGTGCGCCAGCGCCACCACGGCATGTCTTGGATGGGCATGGTGCCCATCGTGGTCGAGCCGCGGCCGTTACGTGAAGCCATTGGTGAAGTCCGTCCGCTCACAGCTGCTCGGGGGCCCGCGGGGGAAGGCCGTAGTTCGCGGCCGTGGGCTTCCACAGCTCCGCGGCCTGTCGTTTCGCGGTGGTGGCCTGACCGCTCGCGGTGTTCCCCGCGCGCGTCTGGTTTGTCGTACGCGCCTGGCCGTGCTTGCACGCCTTGCCCTTGGACATCTGGCCGGCCCAGAGCGCGTAGTGGTTGTCGGCGGAGGCCGAGGCCTTCCAGCCCTTGTTGAGGGCGGTGACCAGCGCCTGGTTGTTCGGGATCTTGTCCGTCTTGGTCTCGGCGAGGCGGGTGACCAGGTCGTTGCGCTGCTTGGCGGCGGCGCGCAGGTCGGTGGCGGCCTTGCCGAGGGCCTTGCAGGCGCGGATGTTGGCGACGGAGCGGATCACCGCGGCGCGGCTGTCGTTGCTCGCGGCGAGCAGCTTGTCGAGCGCGGCGGCCTGCGTCTTGGCCGGGTCGGCCGGCTTCTTGGACGGCTCGTCGTCATCGGCGGGCGCGGAGCTCTGCTTGTCGTCCGCGTTCGCCTCGGAGTCGCCGCCACCGCTGCTCAGCAGCCAGCCGGCGGTGAGGCCGACGACGACGCAGGCGGCGGTGACGAGGGCGACGAGCGCCCAGCGGGGGATGGAGCCGCGGCGGTCGTCGTCGTAGTCGTCGTACGGGTCGTAGCCGTAGTCGTCGTGACCGGGTCCGGCGCCGTACGGGGGCGGCGGGCCCTGGCGCGCCGGGCCGTCGGTTATCCGCGGCATCTGCTGGGTGGCGCCGGCGTCCTGGGCGGGGGCGGCGTCGCGGTAGAGCGCCTCGAAGGCGTCGGGGGGCGCCGGGGCCGCATGGGCCGCGGGAGCGGGGGG
>NZ_JAAKZV010000366.1 GCF_011044975.1 Streptomyces coryli
GGGTGGTGGGACTTCGGGGTGGGGCTTCCTGGAACGCTACGTACGATGACTTCGGCCGGAATCAGTCATCGCATAAGGAATTCCGGTGTGGCGCCGGGGGCGGTGTAGGTAAGGGGGCGGCGGCCGTGCTGTACGGAAGGTCCGCCGAGCTGTCCGCCCTCACCCGCCTGATCGAGGACGCCCGCGCCGCTACGAGCGGCGTGCTGGTCGTCCGCGGCGAGCCCGGCATCGGGAAGTCGGCGCTGCTGGACGCCGCCGCGGAGGCGCCGCCGCCGATGGCCGTGCTGCGCGGGACCGGCATCGAGTCCGAGGCGCAGCTGCCGTTCGCCGGGCTGCATCTGCTGCTCAGGCCCGCGCTCGGAAAGCTGGCGCGGCTGCCCGCGCCGCAGCAGCGCGCGCTCGAAGGCGCCTTCGGCTTGGGCCCCGCCGCCCCGGCCGATCGCATGCTCATCGGGCTCGCGGTGCTGTCCCTGCTGTCGGAACTCGCCGACGACGGGCCGCTGCTGTGCCTGGTCGACGACGCCCAGTGGCTGGACCGGCCGACCGCCGAGGCGCTGCTGTTCGCGGTGCGGCGACTGGGTGCGGAGCCGATCGCGGTCGTCTTCGCCGTACGGGACGGGGAACTGCCCTTTCCCACGCCGGGGTTGCCGGAGCTGCGGCTGCCGCGGCTCGGGCCGGCGGACGCGGCGGCGCTGCTCGATGCGCAGCGGGGTGGGGCGTTGCTTCCCGAGGTACGCCATCGGGTGCTGGACGAGGCGCGGGGGAATCCGCTCGCGCTGATCGAGTTGCCGGTGGGGCTGGCGGCGGAGGGGGATGGCACGGGACTGCCGCTGACGAGTCGACTGCAGGACGCCTTCCATGGGCAGGTGGCGCGGCTGCCGGAGGCCACTCGGGCGCTGCTGCTGGTGGCTGCTGCGGATGAGTCCGGGGAGCTGGCCACTGTGCTGGCTGCGGCGCGTGCTCTGTCTGCTGGTGCCGACGCCCTTTCCGCCGGTACGGGCCTGTCCGCCGTTACCGAGAACCTGTCCGCCGGTCTCGCGGACCTCTCCCCCGCCCTGGACGCCGGCCTGGTCCACCTGGACGAGGCGGGCCGGCAGCTGACCTTCCGGCATCCCCTCGTCCGCGCCGCCGTCTACCGCGGCGCCCGTCCCGACCACCGGCTGCGCGTGCACCGGGCGCTCGCCGACACCGGACCCGCCGACCGCCGCGCCTGGCACCTGGCCAGAGCCGCCACCGGTCCGGACGAACACGCCGCCGCCGAGCTCGAACGAGCCGCCGCCCAAGCCGCCGAGCGCAACGGCCACGCCGCCGCTGCCGCCGCCTTCGAACGGGCCGCGAGTCTGACCACCGAGACCGCCGCCCGGGGCCGACGGCTCGCCCTCGCCGCCGAGTTCACGCTCGAGGCCGGCGAGCTGAGCCGCGCCGCCGCCCTCGCCGAGCGGGCGGCGCCGGACGTCGCGCCTGCGCTCCGGCACCGGCTCGTACGGACCCGGGCGGCGGCGAAGGCCGGGGCGGGTTCGCTGCGCGACGCCAATGACCTGCTGCTGGCCGAGGCGGACCGTATCGGGAGCGCGGCGGGGGGCGACGGCGATCCCAGCGCACCGCTGGCACTGCTGATCGAGGCGACGGGGAACGCCTGGTTCGCGGGAGACCAGGACATGGCGGCCCAGGTCACCGGCCACCTCGACGCGCTCGAACTGCCCGCCGCCGACGACCTGCTGCCGGTGCACCACCTACTGGACTGGATTCTCTCCCTCGTCACCGGCCGCCCCACCGACCACCTCCCGCCGATGGCGGACGTCGTCACGACGGCCGGCGCCGCCCCCCTCGACTACGTACGCAGCCGGCTGCACATCTCAGGCCTCGGGATGATCGCGGGCATCGACACCTGGTCCCACGACCTCGCGCACCGCATCGCCGCCGGGAGCCGGGCGGAAGGCCGGATCGGCGCCCTGCCCGCCGCGCTCTACCACGTGGCCGTCGCCGAATCCCTGCTCGGCCGGCACCGCGACGCCCTCGGCAGCGCCACGGAGGCCGCGGACCTCGCCCACGACACCGGCCAATGGCAGTGGTTCAGCCTGGCGAACGGCGTCCTCGCCTACCTCGCCGCCGCCGAAGGCGACGAGGACCGCTGCCGCACCCACGCCGGGCAGACCCGCATCGGCTTCCTCGGCCGCTCCTTCTCGCCCGGCGTGCACCGCGCCGAGTGGGCGCTCGGCCTGCTGGATCTCGGTTACGGCCGGCCGGCGGCGGCGCTGCGCCGGCTGGAGGCGCTCGGCCTCGGGACCGGCCGGCACCAGCTCCCGGGCGAACGCAGCGCCCCCGACCTGATCGAGGCCGCCGTCCGCTGCGCCGAACCCGACCGCGCCACCGCACCGTTCGCCCGCTTCGAGGCCGTCGCCCGCCGCATCGACCGCCCGGCCACCGACGCGCTCCTGCACCGCTGCCGGGCGCTGCTGACCACCGGCGAACGAGCCGGCGAGCACTACGCCACCGCCCTGCGCAGCCACGAACGCGACAGCCGCCCCTTCGAACACGCCCGCACCGAGCTCCTCTACGGCGAGTGGCTCCGCCGGGCCCGTAGCAAAGCGGAGGCACGCGAACATCTCCGCGCCGCCCTGACGGTCTTCGACCGCACCGGCGCCCGCCCGTGGTCCGACCGCGCCCGCGCCGAACTGGCCGCGACCGGCCTCACGTTGAAGGACGGCGAAACCCGGCCCCCGGAAGCGGCCTCCCTCCTCACCCCGCAGGAGCTGCAGATCGCCCGCCTCGCCGCCCAGGGCCTGACCAACCGCGAGATCGCGGCACAGCTCTTCCTGAGCCCGCGCACGGTGGGGCACCACCTGTACAAGGCGTACCCGAAGCTGGGGGTGGCCTCGCGGGGCGAGCTCGCCGCGCTGCCGCTGGATGCCGCAGGGGCGTAAGACCGGTCAGGGGCGGTAGACGAACTCCGCCAGGGTGGCGCGTTGTTTCCAGCCGAGGGTTTCGTACAGGGCGCGGCCGGCGGGGGTTGCGCCGAGTACGCCGAGGCGGGCGCCCTCTTGGAGGGCGTGGTCGGCGAGCAGGCGCATGACGAACTGGCCTAGGCCGCGGCGGCGATGAGCCTCGTCGGTTATCACCCGGTCGACGATCGAGGCCTCTCCTACGAGTGCCATTTGCCCCTGGGCCGCCAGGGTGCCATCGGCGTGCAGCACCCGTACGTATCGGACGTCGCCGACGCTCTCGATGGCGGCGCTGTAGCCCTCGGGTGCGACGGGGTGCGTCGTCGTGAGGTCGGTCGCCATGAGATAGCCCGACTCCTCCCGCACCCACCCCGCAGGGAGCCAGGGCTCGACGAGCTCCGGTTCCGCGGGGGCCTTGATCCAGGTCCGTGGGGCGGTCACCGAGGCGGCGGCGCTGCGTACCAGCGCTTCGTCCGTCTCGGGGAGCACATGCCGGCCTACTTCCTCCGGCCGTCCGGCGACCTCGATGAAGTACCCCCATGGCTTCTCCACCGGTGCCGGGGTCCCCCGCGAGACCGCCCATCCGGCCACCCAGGTCCTGACCGTGTCCGCCGCCATTGCAGCCTCCCGAGTAATAGTCGCTCCAGCTGAGCGAACCTTACAGCGAAAATTGCCGATCCGTATTGAATCGATCGGTCTAAAACCTGCTACGCTGCCCCGCATGGCACGACCGAGGATGTTCGACGAGGAGCGCGCCCTTGAGGCCGCCATGCGGCTGTTCTGGGAGAAGGGGTACGAAGCGGCCTCGACCCAGGACCTGTGCGAGGCGACCGGGCTGGGGCGCAGCAGCATCTACAACACCTTCGCCAGCAAGCATGCGCTGTTCATGCAGGCGCTGCGGCGCTACCTGGACACGATGGCGGGCGGCCAGCTCGCCACCTTGGAGGATGCCGGGCTCTCGGCGACCGAGCGGTTGCGGGCGCTGTTCGCCTCCGTCGTCGACATCGAGGAAGGCAACCGGCGGGAAGGGCGCGGACTCGGCTGCCTCGGCGTCAACAGCAGCACCGAGCTGGCGGGCCGTGATCCCGACGTGGCCGCACTACTCCAACGCGACCTGGAGCGGCGGCTGGTGAGCCTCCGCGACGTCATCGCGGCGGGGCAGCGGGCGGGGGAATTCTCCCGTACGCGGCGGCCCGAGGAGCTCGCGCGCTTCCTCAACGCCACCATCGCCGGCATGCGCGTATCCGCGCAGAACGGGGCCGATCGCGCCGACCTCGAGGGCATCGCAGCTTGCGCCCTGGATTCCCTCACCACCTGACCGTCCGTACGCCACCACCACCGACCCGGGCTTTCGCATGCCCTGGTTTTGAAACGATCCGTACAAAACGAAGGAGGTTCCCCCTCATGCCACGCGCCGTATACGTCCTGGCACTCGGCATCTTCGCCATGGTGACCAGCGAGTTCGTCGTCGCCGGGCTGATGCCGCAGATGGCCCAAGGGCTCAACGCGTCCATCCCGCAGATCGGTTACCTCATCACCACGTTCGCCGTCGCGATGGCCGTCGGCGGCCCCTTCCTGACCGTCGCGGTGATGAAGCTGCGCCCGAAGCCGGCACTGCTGATTCTCTTCGCCGTCTTCCTCGCCGGGAACGTCCTGGCCGCCACGGCCACCACCTACGGCGTCATGATGACGGCGCGGATCATCACCGGGATCGCGACGCAGGCGTTCTTCGGCGTCGCCATCTCCGTCTGCTCCACCGTCACCCGCGAGGAAGTCCGGGGCCGCGCCATCGCGGTGGCGATGAACGGGCTCATGCTCGGGACGCTGCTGGGTCTGCCGATGGCCACCTTCATCGGCGGTCGGCTGGGGTGGCGCGCGGCGTTCTGGGCGATCACGGTGCTCACGGTGGTCGCGGCGGTGGTCACGATGGCGGCCGTTCCGCGGCTGGACCGGCCGGCGGGTGCGACGGCCGGAGGTACGTTCCGCGAGGAGGTGCGGGTCCTCCGTAAGCCCCGGCTGTGGCTGGTGCTGTCGACGAGCACGCTCATCATCGGCGCGACGTTCGCCGCCTTCTCCTACTTCAATCCCATCCTGACCGAGGTCAGCGGCTTCGGCGCGGATACCGTTCCTGTCCTGCTCATCGCCTACGGCGCCGCCACCGTGATCGGCAATACGGTCGTCGGGCGGCTCGCGGACCGCCGTAATGTCGGCGTGCAGGTCGTCGGGCTGGCCCTCAACGCCGTGTTCCTGACCGGCTTCGCGCTCCTGGCCGATGTCGGGGTGGCCGCCGTCATCCTGATGATGGGCATCGGCCTGGTCGGCGTCACGATGAACCCGGCGATGGCCACCCGCGTCCAGCGGACCGGCAACGCGGGCCCGCTCGTGAACACCGTCCACTCCTCCTTCATCACCCTCGGCATCATCATCGGGTCGTCGGTGGGCGGGCTCTTCGTGGGTCTCTTCGGCCTGCGTTCGCCGCTGTGGCTGGGTGCGGCGCTGGCCGTGCTCGGGCTGCTCTCCCTGGTCCCCGAACTGGCGCGGCGGCGCGGCACATCCACCGCGATCGGCTACGCGTCGGCCAGGAAGCCGGCCACGCGGGCAAGCACCGCCGCCGCCCTCGCGTCATCGGCCAGCAGCACCGGCCACACATGCGGGACGTCGGGCACGTAATGCGCCTCCACCGGCACCTGGGCCTGGGCGGCGCGGGCGGCGAAGGTGGTGGCGTCGTCGAGGAGGGTCTCGCCGGTGCCGGCGAAGAGGAGCACCGGGGGGAGGTCGGTCGGGTCGGCGA
>NZ_JAAKZV010000367.1 GCF_011044975.1 Streptomyces coryli
GGTCGGGGCGAGGCGCTTGGCGCGGGCGACCTTTTCGCCGAGTTCCTCGCGCTCTTCCTTGGTGAGGGCCTGGCGCAGTTGCGGGAAGACCTCGCTCTCCTCCTCGGCGACGTGCTCCTTGATCTGCGTCATCAGCTGCGCCACGTCGCGGGCGAAGGCCTCGGAGCCGGGCTCCGCACCGTCGAGCGCGTCCATCGTGCGCTCGGCCGCGGCGTGATCGTCGAGCTCCGAGTCGGCGATCTTCTCGCCGTCCGGGAGGACGCGGCGGATCGCCGGGTAGAGGTGCTGCTCCTCGGCCTCGGAGTGCCGTACCAGCTCAATGATCATGTGGTCGACGAGCTCCCGGCGCTGCGCGCCGTCGGTGCTGCCGTCGAAGGCGGCGAAGAGCCGCTCGACCTCGCGGTGGTCCTCCATCAGGGCGTCGAGTACGTCCTGCTTCCGGGCCATCGTTCCTCCTCGGATGGGTGTGCGTGCCGCCCGGGTGCCCTGCTGCGCCCGGATACAACGCGGTTTTGCCGACACCGCCCACGGGTACCGCGGACGCCCCGAGGAAGGAGATCCACCATGAGCCCCGACCTGCCCCTGCCCGACTACGACCGGCTGCCGCCCGCCGATATGGCGCACCGCATCCGCGCGCTGTCCGCGGCGGAGCTGGAGCGGCTGATCGCGTACGAGCGCGCACACGCGGGGCGGCCGATCGTGATCGAGCAACTGCTCTTCCGGCTGCGCGAGCTGGAGGCCGGCGCCCGGCCGACCGGCGGCGGCGCCGCACCCGGCTCGGTGGCCCCGCCGCCCGACGGCGGCTCACCGGTCACGCCGGACACCTCGGCGCCGTCGATCCACCCGCCGCCGCACGGCACGCCGGATCAGCCGGGCCGGCCGAAGGGCGATCGGCCGTAGCGGTCGGCACAGCTCATACGGGCGGCGCCCGGCTCTTCTTACAGGCCTTACGGGCGCCGCCCGACCCCCGTCGCCAGCTCCCGCAGCCGACCCCCCGGCAGATGCGGATCGAGCGGCGGCGTCGGCAGACCGGCACCCGCGCCCCCCTGGCGCAGCCCGTGCAGGAACTCGGCCACCGCGTCCGTCCCCGAATGCCGCGGTTCCCAGCCCAGCACATCCCGGGCCCGGCCGGTGTCCATCACCGGCAACCGCACCACCGCGTCGAACAGTTGCGGCGCCGCCGGCGTCAGCCGCAGCCGCCACGCCGAGGCCGCCGCCGCCCGCGCGGCGGCTCGCGGGACCCGTACCACCCGGGCGCCCAGCAGCTCCGCAAGAAGGCGCGCATCGATCACCGGTGGCGCCGCGATGTTGAAGGCGCCCGCGGCGTCGCCCAGGACAGCCAGCCGGTAGGCCGCCGCCGCGTCCTCCCCGTGCACCGCCTGAAAGACCAGCCCTCGCACATCCGGCAGCACCGGGATCAGCCCGGGCCGCACCAGCGGCCCCGGCAGGAACGGGCCCGCGAACAGCCGCCGCTGCTGCGCGGCGGTGTGCCGCCGGAAGATGAAGCCGGGCCGCATCCGCACCACCCGCATCGACGGGTGGTCGCGCTCAAAGGTGTCCAGGGCCCGCTCCAGATACGACTTCTCCCGGCAGTACGCGGCCTGCGGCCAGCCGTGCGTCGGCCAGGACTCGTCCACGGCGCGGTCCTTGGGGCCCGGCGAGTACGCGCCCACCGACGACGCGTGCACCAGCGCGGGCACGCCGGCCGCCGCCGCGGCGCCCCAGACCCGCAGGCTGCCGAGGACGTTGGTGGTCCAGGTGACGGCCGGGTCGCGGGAGGGCTGGATCAGCCACGCCAGGTGCACGACGGCGTCGGCACCGGCGAAGGCGTCGGCGAGCTCGGCGTCGCGGTCGGTGCCGATGTCGGCCTGTATCCAGGTGGTCTTCGGGGGCGACCACTCGGGGCGGCGGCGGGCGATGCCGATGATCGAGCCCACGGCCGGATCCCTGGCCAGAGCCTGGACGAGCGCGGTGCCGACGTTGCCGGTCGCACCGGTAATGGCGACCCGCAGGTTCTCGGCTGCCATGGCGGTTCCTTTCCTCGCTCTTTGTTGCGGTACGGGTGCCCCCGAGACCGGGCCGCAGTCGGGTGATTCGGCCACCGCCGGGCTGGACACCCGGCGGACATGACGTACCCGTTCGGCCCCTCAGATCCCTCCGGACCCTCCGACCCCTTCGGCGACTTCCTCGGGCGCCTCTTCGGCGGCGGGCAGGCGGCGCGCGGGCCGCGGCAGGTCGACATCACACGGCTGATGAGCGAGCCGGCGCGGCAGCTCGTGTCGGGCGCCATCACGTATGCCGCCAACCGCGGCTTCGGCGACCTCGACACGGAGCACCTGCTGCGCTCCGCGCTCGCGCAGGAGCCGACCCGCTCGCTGCTCACCGACGCCGGCGCCGATCCGGATGCGATCGCCGAGGAGATCGACCGGCGGCGGAACAAGAGCACGGAGGAGCCCGGCAAGCAGCGGACGGCCGACGGCCGGCGAGCGCTCTCCGTCACCCCGGCCGTCAAGCGCGCCCTGCTCGACTCCGCGGAGCTGGCCCGCGCCTCCGGCGACTCCTACATCGGCCCCGAGCACGTACTCGCGGCGCTGGCCGCCAACCCCGACTCGGCGGCCGGACGCATCCTGGCGGCCGCCCACTTCGGCCCGCCGCGGCAGGCGTCGGGCTTGCCGACGGGGCAGCCCGGGCCGCAGCAGGGGGAGCCGCCGAGAAACGGGCGTGCCCCGGCGGCCGAGAGTGGCACGCCGACGCTCGACAAGTACTCCCGCGACCTCACCGAGATGGCCCGCGAGGGCCGGATCGATCCGGTGATCGGCCGGGAGGAGCAGATCGAGCAGGCCGTCGAGATCCTCTCCCGGCGCGGCAAGAACAACCCCGTGCTGATCGGCGACGCCGGCGTCGGCAAGACCGCGATCGTCGAGGGCCTCGCCCAGCGGATCGCCGGCGGCGAGGTGCCCGACATCCTGCTCGACCGCCGGGTCGTCGCCCTCGACATCTCCGGCGTGGTCGCCGGCACCCGCTACCGCGGCGACTTCGAGGAACGGATGAACGCCATCATCACCGAGATCGGCGCCCACTCCCGCGAACTCATCGTCTTCATCGACGAGTTGCACACGGTCGTCGGCGCCGGCGGCGGCTCCGAGGGTGGCTCCATGGACGCGTCCAACATGCTCAAGCCCGCCCTCGCCCGCGGCGAACTGCACGTCATCGGCGCCACCACCGTCGACGAATACCGCCGCCACATCGAACGCGACGCCGCCCTCGCCCGCCGCTTCCAGCCGATCCTGGTCCCGGAGCCGACGACGGCCGACGCGGTGGAGATCCTGCGCGGGCTGCGCGACCGCTACGAGGCGCACCACCAGGTCCGTTACGACGACGAGGCGCTGCTCGCCGCCGTCGAACTCTCCGACCGCTATCTCACCGACCGCTTCCTCCCGGACAAGGCGATCGACCTGATGGACCAGGCCGGCGCCCGGGTCCGGCTGCGCACGCACACCCGCGGCACCGACGTCCGGGCCCTGGAGAGCGAGGTGGAGCAGCTCACGCGGGACAAGGACCAGGCGGTGGCCGACGAGCAGTACGAGCGCGCCACCGAGCTGCGCGACCGGATCGCCGAGGTCAAGTCCCGGATCGAGGACGGCCGCTCGCAGGCGCGGGTGCCAGGGGACGGCCACGCGACCGTCACCGCCGAGAACATCGCCGAGGTCGTCTCGCGGCAGACCGGCATCCCCGTGGCCAGCCTCACCCAGGAGGAGAAGGAGCGGCTGCTCGGCCTCGCGGAGCATCTGCACCAGCGGGTGATCGGCCAGGACGAGGCCGTCGACGCGGTCGCCGAGGCGGTGCTGCGCTCGCGCGCGGGCCTGGCCGGCGGCGACCGGCCGATCGGCAGCTTCCTCTTCCTCGGCCCGACGGGCGTCGGGAAGACGGAGCTGGCGCGGGCGCTCGCGGAGGCGCTGTTCGGCGCGGAGGAGCGGATGGTGCGGCTCGACATGAGCGAGTACCAGGAGCGGCACACGGTCAGCCGCCTGGTCGGCGCGCCGCCGGGCTATGTCGGCCACGAGGAGGCCGGGCAGCTGACCGAGGCGGTGCGCCGGCACCCGTACAGCCTGCTGCTCCTCGATGAGGTCGAGAAGGCGCACCCGGACGTCTTCAACATCCTGCTCCAGGTCCTGGACGACGGCCGGCTGACCGACGCGCAGGGCAGGACGGTGGACTTCAGCAACGCGGTCGTGGTGATGACCAGCAATCTCGGCTCCGAGGCGATCACCGGCCGCGGCGCCCTCGGCTTCGGCCCCGGCGATACGGAGGCCGACGAGGCGGCCCGCCGCGAACGCACCCTGCGCCCGCTGCGCGACCACTTCCGCCCGGAGTTCCTCAACCGCATCGACGAGATCGTCGTGTTCCGTCAGTTGACCCAGGAACAGCTCCGCCGGATCACCGACCTGCTGCTGGAGGAGACCCGGCGCCGGGCACACGCCCAGGACGTGACGGTGGAGTTCACCGACGCCGCCGTCGACTGGCTGGCCGACCGCGGCTACCAGCCCGAATACGGCGCCCGCCCGCTGCGCCGCACCATCCAGCGCGAGGTCGGCAACCCGCTGTCGCGGCTGCTGCTGCGGGGCGGCGTCCAACAGGGCTCGCGGGTCCGCGTGGATGTCCGCGACGACGCCCTCGTCTTCGAGAACACCGCCGCCGAGGAGGCACCGTGAGCCAGGAACACCCCGCAGAGCTGCACCCGAAACCCGACCTCCCCGCCCAGGACCAGCCGCACCCCGGCTGGACCGGCCCGATGGACCCGCCACCGGACCACGGCGAGGAGTCGTACGAGGGCAGCGGCCGGCTGCGTGACCGCAAGGTGCTGATCACCGGCGGCGACTCGGGCATCGGCCGGGCGGTGGCGATCGCTTACGCCCGCGAGGGCGCGGACATCCTGCTGACGCACCTGGCCCAGGAGACGGACGAGGCCCGGGAGACCGCCCGCTGGGTGGAGGCCGCGGGCCGCAAGGCGGTCGCGGTCGCCTGCGACATCCGGGAGGAGGACAACTGCGCGGAGCTGGCCGCGCGGGCGGCGACGGAATTCGGCCGCATCGACGTGCTGGTGAACAACGCCGCGTACCAGATGTCGCAGCCGGACGGCATCGAGGCGATCCCGACGGAGCAGTTCGACCGGGTGATGCGGACGAACCTGTACGGCATGTTCTGGCTCACGAAGCACGCCCTGCCGCACATCCCGGAGGGCGGCGCCATCGTCAACTCCACCTCGGTGCAGGCCTACAAGCCGAGCCCGCACCTGCTGGACTACGCGATGACGAAGGCGGCGATCGTGGCCTTCACGCACGGCCTGGCGCAGCAGCTGGTGGAGCGGGGCGTGCGGGTGAACGCGGTCGCGCCTGGCCCGGTCTGGACTCCGCTGATCCCGGCCACGCTCCCGGACACGGTGTCGTTCGGCAAGCAGTCCCCGCTGGGCCGCCCGGCGCAGCCGGCGGAGATGGCTCCGGCGTACGTCTACCTCGCCTCGCCGGAGGCGAGCTTCATCACCGGCGAGATCCTGAACGCGACCGGCGGCGTGCCGCTGCCGTAGGAGGGAGACCCTCATGAGCCCCGAAGACCGCCCCAAGCC
>NZ_JAAKZV010000368.1 GCF_011044975.1 Streptomyces coryli
GGCCGGGAGGGGGCGGCGGACGAGGGCTTGCTCAGTGGCCATGCCCATCAGTGTGCCCCGCCTCCTTCTCGGTCTCCTTGCCGGTCTCTCCCGCGGCCCGCTCCCCCGCCTTCACCGTGAAGGCGGCGGTCCGCACCTCGCCCTCGTGCTTGAAGTCGAGGTAGAGCCGGTACGTCCCGCTGCTCGGCGCGGTCGCCGTGAAGGAGATCTCCGGGCCCGGCTTCGTCTTGCCGTCGCCGGGCTCGCCGTTCGGGTGCACGTGCAGGTAGGCGAGGTCGCCGGCACGGAGAGCCACCAGGTGGCCGTAAGCGCCGAGGTACGGCTGCAGGTTGGTGACCGGTTTGCCGTTCTTCTCGACGCTGAGCTTCAGCTCCGCGCCCGCGCCGGGGGTGAGGGCGCCGTCGAGCTCGACGGTGTACCCGTCGACCTTGGCGGTCGCCGACTCCTCCGGGATCGCGGCCGGGCGATACGTACCCCCGACGGCCAGGTCGGCGCCGAGCGTGAGGCCCTCCGCGCCCTTCTTGTCCGGCTTGAAGTCGGCGAAGACGCGGTAGTCCCCCGCCTTCGGCAGCTTCACCGGCGTCGACCAGGTGCCGTCGGCGGCGCGGGTCGGGTGCAGATGCCTATACGTGGAGAAGTCGCGGGCCGCGAGGATCAGGTGCAGCTCCTTCTCGTGCTCCTTCGCGTACGCGGTGAGCGGCCGGCCGTCCTCGCCACGGACGGCGAAGCGCAGCTCCTGCTTCTCCCCCGCGGCGAGGCTCCGGGTCTCGAGGTCGAGGGTGTAGCCGCCCTCGGAGACCGCGAGGCCGCCGGGCGCGGTGTCGGCGGCGGCGCCGTGGCCGCCGTGGGCGCCGGACTGCTCCGGCTGCTGCGTGCCGTGCTCCTTGTCGTGCGCGGCCTTGGGCTCGGGCTCCGCGGATACGGGGTCCACGGCCTGGCCCACTCCGTACGCACCCCCGAAGGTCGCTGCGAGCGCTCCGGCGAAGACTGCGATCTTTGCTGTCGTATTCATGACCCCGAAGATACCCCCCCGGGGTATGAAGTCAACCCCCGGATCCGCTTGCATTCGAATAGGGGGTGGGGGTATACCTGATCGAGCACCACCCGATACCCCCCAAGGGTATGCATCGCAAGCTTCGCAACCGAGGAGGACCCCATGTCCACGCAGACCACCACCGTCTACGCCGTCTCCGGCATGACCTGCGGCCACTGCAAGGCATCCGTGACCGAGGAGGTCAGTGCGGTCCCCGGCGTCAGCGCGGTCGAGGTCGACCTCGCCGCCGGCACGGTCGCCGTCAGCACCGACTCGGGCGCCGCCCCGGACGACGACCGGATCGCAAAGGCCGTCGACGAGGCGGGCTACGAAGTGACCGGCCGGGCCTGACGGCAAGCAGTACCCCTTCGATACGCGCGCACGAGGAGCAGGACATGACCACCACCGTTCCAGCGACGGACACGGACACAGCCCAGGTCGAACTCGCCATCGGCGGCATGACCTGCGCCTCGTGCGCCGCCCGCATCGAGAAGAAGCTCAACCGCATGGACGGCGTCACCGCGACCGTCAACTACGCCACCGAAAAGGCGAAGGTGGAGTACGGGGAGGGGGTATCCGTCGACGACCTCGTCGCCACCGTCGAGAAGACCGGCTACACCGCCGCTCCCCCGCCCCCGCCGTCGGCAGGGGCCCCCGCGGAAGCCGCCCCGGAGCAGGACGAGACCCGCCCGCTCCGCGACCGTCTGCTCGCCTCGATCGCGCTGTCCGTCCCCGTCATCGCGCTCGCGATGGTCCCGGCCTGGCAGTTCGAGTACTGGCAGTGGCTCTCACTCACCCTCGCCGCGCCCGTCGTGGTGTGGGGGGCCTGGCCGTTCCACAAGGCCGCGTTCACCAATGCCCGGCACGGCGCCGCGACCATGGACACGCTGATCTCGGTCGGCACCATCGCGGCCTTCCTCTGGTCGCTGTGGGCGCTGTTCTTCGGTACGGCCGGCGAGCCCGGCATGACCCACCCCTTCGAGCTGACCATCTCCCGTACGGACGGCGCCGGGAACATCTACCTGGAGGCGGCGGCGGGCGTCACCACCTTCATCCTGGCCGGGCGCTATTTCGAGGCCCGCTCCAAGCGCCGCGCCGGCGCCGCCCTGAAGGCGCTACTCGAACTGGGCGCGAAGGAGGTCACGGTGATACGGGGCGGGGGTACCGAGACCCGTATCCCGGTCTCTGAGCTCGCCGTCGGCGACCGCTTCCTGGTCCGCCCGGGCGAGAAGATCGCCACCGACGGGACCGTGGTCGAGGGCGCCTCGGCCGTGGACGCCTCGATGCTCACCGGCGAGTCGGTGCCGGTCGAGGTCGGCCCCGGCGACGCGGTCACCGGCGCGACCCTGAACGCCGGCGGCCGGCTGGTCGTCGAGGCCACCCGGGTCGGCGCCGACACCCAACTGGCCCGTATGGCCAAGCTGGTGGAGGACGCCCAGAACGGCAAGGCGGCGGCCCAGCGCCTCGCCGACCGCATCTCGGCCGTCTTCGTGCCGGTCGTCATCGCCCTCGCACTCGGCACGCTCGGCTTCTGGCTCGGCAACGGCTCCGGCCTCACGGCCGCCTTCACCGCGGCGGTGGCGGTGCTGATCATCGCCTGCCCGTGCGCCCTGGGCCTGGCCACGCCGACCGCGCTGATGGTCGGTACGGGCCGGGGCGCCCAGCTCGGCATCCTGATCAAGGGCCCGGAGGTGCTGGAGAACACCCGTCGCGCGGACACCGTCGTGCTGGACAAGACCGGCACGGTGACCACCGGCAAGATGACGCTGCTCGCGGTGCACACGGCCGAGGGCACGGACGAGGCCGAGGCGCTGCGGCTGGCCGGAGCCCTGGAGCACGCCTCCGAGCACCCGATCGCGCAGGCCGTCGCGGCAGGGGCGGCGGACAAGGTCGGCGCGCTGCCGGCGCCCGAGGACTTCGCCAACGTCCCCGGCCTCGGCGTGCAGGGCGTCGTCGAGGGCCACGCGGTGCTGGTCGGCCGGGAGCAGCTGCTGGCCGAGTGGGTCATCGAGCTGCCGGCCGGTCTGGCGGCGGCCAAGCGGGAGGCGGAGGCGGAGGGCCGTACGGCCATCGCGGTCGCCTGGGACGGCGAGGCGCGGGCGGTGCTCGAGGTCGCGGACGCGATCAAGGACACCAGCGCCGAGGCGATCCGCCGGCTGCGGGCCCTGGGCCTGACCCCGATCCTGCTCACCGGCGACAACAAGGCCGTGGCCGAGGCGGTGGCCCGGCAGGCGGGCATCGACGAGGCGGATGTGATCGCCGAGGTGCTGCCGGAGGACAAGGTCGAGGTCGTCAAGCGGCTGCAGTCCGAGGGCCGTACGGTCGCGATGGTCGGCGACGGCGTCAACGACGCGGCCGCGCTGGCCCAGGCCGACCTGGGTCTGGCGATGGGCACCGGCACGGACGCGGCGATCGAGGCCGGCGACCTGACGCTGGTGCGCGGCGACCTGCGGGCAGCGGCGGACGCCATCCGCCTCTCGCGCCGCACGCTGGGCACCATCAAGGCGAACCTGGTGTGGGCCTTCGGCTACAACGTCGCCGCCCTGCCGCTCGCCGCGGCGGGCCTGCTCAACCCGATGCTGGCGGGGGCCGCGATGGCCTTCTCGTCGGTGTCGGTGGTGGCGAACAGCCTGCGGCTGCGGAGGTTCAAGGCGGCTGAGTGACCGGACCGGCGATCACGCGGCGGCGCCCGGCTCGTAGGATCGAGCCGGGCGCCGTCGCGTCGACTGCGCTGCGCTGCGCGTAGCAGAGGAGTGCTGCATGGAAACGGCCGGCATAACCGACGTCACTGAGGTCACCGAGGTCACTGAGGTCACGTCCGAAGCGGAGCTGCGCGAGATCATCGGCGAACCGCAGCCGCGCGCCGCCAACAAGGCCCGCTACGCCCTGCACGACCTGGACCGCCAGTGGCTGGCCAACTCCCCGCTCTGCCTGATCGCCACCTCCGCCGCCGACGGCACCTGCGACGTCTCCCCGAAGGGCGACCCGGCCGGCTTCACCCTCGTACTCGACGACACGACGATCGCCATCCCGGAACGCCCCGGCAACAAGCGCGCCGACGGCTTCCGCAACATCCTGTCCAACCCGCACGTCGGCCTGATCTACCTCCTCCCCGGCCGCGGCGACACCCTGCGCATCAACGGCCGCGCGCGCCTGGTGAAGGACGCCCCGTTCTTCGACGCCATGACCGTGAAGAACCACCGCCCGCAGCTCGCCCTCATCGTCGAGATCGACGAGATCTTCCACCACTGCTCCAAGGCCTTCCTCCGCTCCCAGCTCTGGAAGCCGGAGACCTGGAACGCGGAGGCGGTGCCGAAGCGCGCCCGGATCGCCAAGGCGCTGGACTCGCAGGAGATGTCGCTGGAGGCGCTGGAGGAGTACTACGGGCCGAGCTACGAGAAGCGGATCTACGGCTGACGCTCCAGCCAGGGCCTTCGCCCCGGCCCGGTCGGATGCGTGCCGGTGACACCCATGACCACCGAATACAGGCTGGTCTCCGCGGTGATGAAGAGGCGATTGCGCTTGGCACCGCCCCACGAGATGTTGGCGACCGTCTCGGGAATATTGAGGCGGCCGATCAGAGTGCCGTCGGGGTCGTAGCAGTGCACGCCGTCGTCCATCGCGGCGATCCAGAGCCGACCGCCGTCATCGAAGCGGAGGTTGTCGAAGCGCGCCTTCTCGCGCGCCGCCGCCTCGGCGAAGATCTTGCCCTCGGAGAGGGTGCCCTCATCACGTACGTCGAAGACCCGGATGAAGCCCGCCCGGGTGTCGGAGACGAACAACTGCCGCTCATCGGCCGAGAAGACCAGCCCGTTCGGCGCGCCGAAACAGTCCGCGACCAACCGCACGTCACCCGTGGCCGGATCGATCCGGTAGACGTTGTTGGCGCCGATCTCGCTTTCGGCGCGATACCCCTCGTAATCGCTGGTGATGCCGAAGTCCGGGTCGGAGAACCAGATCGAGCCGTCGGACTTCACGGCCGCATCGTTCGGGCTGTTCAGGCGCTTGCCCTGCCATCGGTCGGCCAGCACGGTGACGGTGCCGTCGTGTTCGGTCCGGGTCACCCGGCGATTGCCCTGCTCGCAGGTGACCAGCCGCCCCTCGCGATCGAGGGTGTTGCCGTTGGTGTGCCCGGCGGACCGGCGAAAGACGCTGACCGAGCCGGTCTCCTCGTCCCACCGCAGCATCCGGTCGTTGGGTATGTCGCTCCAGACCACCTGCCGCCAGGCAGGCAGATAGACCGGCCCCTCGGCCCAACGACAGCCGGTGTACAGCAGCTCCAGCGCGTCATCCCCGCTCATGCACCTCCCGCTACGGAACCGGTCGTCGAGCATCTCGTACAGCCCAGGGCGCTCACCGCTCACAAAGCCCACTCCCCAAGAAGACATCACTGATTGGCCGAACCTGATTCGATCACATCGACCGTGCGCTGCTCGCGGCACGCAGGCTGCTTTCGCCGCTGATTGCTGACGAGGCGTGATCCTCTCGACCAACCCGCGGACCGGCCGACCCGCCTACCCGCCGACCGCCCGACCAGCCAGCCAGCCGGCAGCGGGAACCAGCCCCTGTCTCTTACACATCT
>NZ_JAAKZV010000369.1 GCF_011044975.1 Streptomyces coryli
GGCCTGCGGGTCTACGGGAGCGGAGGTCAGGCTTGCAAGGGCGTTCGGCGGCTACGGGCTGGGCCAGGCTCCCTGGCCTCGACATCCCCTGCTGAAAAGCTTGAAGGTTACCTAACGTAACAAGGGAGCCCTAAGCGTTAGGCAAACCCCTAGCTTTTCCGCACCCCTGTGCCGAACCGCAGCCGCCAGCCAGTCGGCGACGGCCCAACGCGCCACGCCACCCACCCCCGAACACCGGACAACCGTCACCCGGCAGCGGCAAGCAACCCCCCTACCCACTCTCACCGTAGCCAGCCTCCCACCGGCACCGGGACCAAGCGGGAGGCCGGCGGCGCGACCGGCGCGCGTCCGAAGCGTGGCCGCCGAGACCCCGAGACCCCGAGACTCCGGAACCCCAGGACCCCAGGAAGGCGGGACCAGCCCCGGAAGCTACGGCTGCTCCACCGGCTTCTGCGAGTGAGCCGCATCCCGGCGCAGCTGCTTGACCTCCCGGTCGAGGGCCCAGGCGTCGGCCACCTCCCCGAGGTGGCGCAGCTTGTCCGGGTTGCTGATCGCGCGGACCGCCTGGATCCCGCCATCCGCCACATCCAGGATGACCACGTTGAGGACCTTGCCATCCCGATCGCGGAAGATCGCGCCCGGCTGGCCGTTGATCTCCTGGGGCTCGCAGGTGATGTCGATGTGGAAGACCCAGGAGAAGCCCGCGCCCAGCATCTTCGACACGCTGTCGGGGCCGGTGAGCACGCGGGACAGCGCGGGCGCCTTGCCGCCGCCGTCGCCGACCATCTGCACATCGGCGGCGAGTAGTTTCCGCAGGCCCTCGACCTCGCCCTCGCGCAGTGCCGCGAAGAAGCGCGCCGCCAGTTCCTCCTGCTCCTCGCGGCTGGCCTCGAAGCGCGGGCGGCCCGCGTCCATGTGCCGTCGCGCCCGCACCGCGAGCTGTCGTACCGCCGACTCCGAGCGCTCCACGGCCTCCGCCACCTGCGGATAGCCGAAGGCGAACACCTCGCGCAGCACGAACACCGCCCGCTCAAGCGGGCTCAGCCGCTCCAGCAGCACCAGCGCCGCGACCGATACGGAGTCGGCGAGCTCGGCCGACCGCTCCGGGTCCTGATACGGATCCTCCAGCAGCGGCTCGGGGAACCAGGTCCCCGTGTACGCCTCGCGCCGCACCCGCGCCGAGCGCAGCACGTCGATGGAGATGCGCGTGATGGTGGTGGACAGGAACGCCTTGACCGACTTCGGCTCGGTCGTCGTCTCCGCATACCGCAGCCAGGTGTCCTGCACGGCGTCCTCGGCCTCACTGACACTGCCGAGCATCCGATACGCGATCGAGAACAGCAGCGGTCGCAGCCCCTCGAACTCCTGGTCCTTCGTCATGCGGGCTCCCCTCCCAGGTACTGGTCCGAGCATGGCACAGCCGGTTGCGCCCCTCTCACTCAGAGGCCCTGCCACCCCTCGGTGCCGCCCGGCACCGGCGCCTCCGGGTCGTACGGCTGCCGGGTGAGGACGAAGGTGGCCAGGTCGAGATGGGTGACGCGGCCGTCTTCGGTACGGACCGGGCGGAGGGTCTCGCCGGTGTAGTAGCCGTCGAGGCCGGTCCAGGTGCCGTCCGGTTCCGGGCGGAAGCGGGAGGCGCGGCCGCGGCCGCCGAGCGGGGTGAGGTCCAGGGCGCGGTCGGCGTGCAGGCGCAGGGCGAAGGGGTTGGCGCCCCAGTACCAGGGGCCGGTGAGGGCGAGCAGGTCCGCGTCCGCCGCCTCGGCGGCGGGCATCGGGCGCCAGGGGTCGGGGATCTTCGGCTCGTGCTCGGCGACGATGCGGATCAGGTCCGCGGTGAGGGACCCGATCGCGGGCCCGGAGGTGACGTTCGTCAGCGCCACCGCGCCCAGGCCCTCCGCCACATCGATCAGCACGCCGGCGAGGAAGCCCGGCATCGACCCGAAGTGCCCGGCCAGCAGCCGCCCGCGGCCTTCGTCGCGGGCCGGGTCGCGGATCAGCTGGATGCCGAGCCCGAACGAACTGTCCCAGTCCCGCTCCTGCGGAGCCGCCGCCGGCTCGCGCATCTCGGCGAGGGTGGCGGCGGACAGCACCCGGTCGTCGCCCGCGGCGAGGAAGGCGGCCCAGCGGGCGAGGTCGGCGGTGGTCGACCAGTACTGCCCCGCCGGGGCCATCACGCCGGTCTCGGTGAGCGGTTCGGGCTGCATGACGTCCGCCCACGGGTGCACCGCCCAGCCGCCGGCGTGCGGCGCCTCGGGGCCGGGTGTCGTACGGGCCATGCCGAGCGGCTCGAGCACCTCACGGCGCAGCACCTCCTCGTACGGGGCGCCGCGGAGCTGCGCGACGAGGGCGCCGAGGTAGGCGTAGCCGGTGTTGGAGTAGTGGAAGCGGCGGCCCGGCGGGTGCACGGTGGGCCGGTCCTCGTACAGGGCGCCGAGTTCGGGGCGGAGCGCGCCGTCCGTCCGCTCCCACCACGGGCCGCGTGGCTCGGCGGCCAGGCCCGAGGTGTGCGAGAGCAGCTGGGCGAGGGTGGCCGACCCGTGCTGGGTTCCCGGCAGGTGCTTCTCGAGGGGATCGGCGAGGTCGACGAGCCCCTCGTCGCGCAGCCGCAGCACCTGTACGGCGATCAGGGTCTTGGTGATCGAGCCGATCCGGTACTGGGTGTCCGTATCCGGCGCGTGCCCGTCGACGCAGGTGCGACCGCCGTCCCACACCAGGGCCCCGTCCCGTACGACCGCGGCGACGAGGGAAGGCGTGCGGCCCTCGGTCTGCGCGGTGGCGATGCGGTGGAGGAGAGCGCGGCGGGTGGCGGGGAGGAGGGCGTCGGGCCCGGGTGGCGTCATGGTGCCGTTCTACAACAGCCGCTCAGGCCCGCCGCAGCGCCACCCGCGTCCAGCTGACGCCGGGGCGGCGGCGCCAGTCGGGGAAGTCCGCCTGCTCCACGAGCTCCAGGCCCTGCGCCGCGCCGAGCTCGATCGTCTCCGCCCCGCTGACCTCGTACATCCGCCGTCCCGACGGCACCGGGCCGTGGCGGAGCGTCATGAGGATCGTGCCGCCGGGCGCGAGGAGCTCCGCGAGGCGGTGCATGCCGCGGTGCCGCTCGGCCGCGTCCAGGTGCATCCATACGGCGTTGAGGTGGATGCAGTCGAACGGGCCGGTGACGGCGGCGAGTTCGGGCAGCGCGTCCTCGAGCCAGGTGATGCCGAGGCCGGGGTGCAGGCGCCTGGCGTGCGCGCGGAGGCCGTCCGTCGGCTCGACGGCGGTGACCGTGTGGCCGAGCTCGGCGAGGCCCGCGGCGTCGCGGCCCGTACCGGCGCCGACCTCCAGGATCCGGGCCGGAGTTACGGGAAAGAGGTGCAGGTCGGTGTCCGCGTGCGCCTCGGCGAAGGTCCGCTTCTGGTAGCGGGCGGCGAGGTCGTCCGCCTCCTCCTCGTAACCGGCGTTACTGGCCAGCCGCATCCCGCAGCACCCCCGGCAGCTCGTCCATGTGGTGGAAGAGCACCGTATCGGGGCCGGCCAGCCAGTCGGCAGGGGAAAGCCCGCCCGCGAAGCCGAGGACCCGCATCCCGGCGGCCCGCGCCGCCTGCACCCCGTACTGGCTGTCCTCCACCACCGCGCACACCGCCGGGTCGTAGCCCATCCGCTCGGCGGCGTGCAGGAAGAGGTCGGGCGCGGGCTTGCCGTGCGCGACCTCGGTGGCGGAGAAGATGCGGCCGGCGAAGCGGTCGTAGAGGCCGGTGCGGCCGAGGGTGCGGCGCATCTTGTCGTGACCGCCGCTGGAGGCGACGCAGGTGGGCAGCCCGGCGGCGGCGACGGCGTCGAGGGCGGCGACCACGCCCTCGACGGGTTCGAGGTCCTCGAGCCCGGCCGCGAAGCGCTCCTGGTAGCGCTGCTGCCACAGCTCCGCCTTCGCCGGGCCGAGCCGGGCGTCGAGGATCTCCCGTACGGACGCGGTGGACTTGCCCATGAAGAGGTCGACGACCTCGCTCTCGGTCAGCTCCCAGCCGAGCTCGCGGGCGACGTCGATGTCGATCCGGACGGCGAGCCGCTCGGTGTCGACGAGGACGCCGTCGCAGTCGAAGATGACCAGTTCAATGGGCTTGGAGACCTGACGCTGCACGGACATGGATGCGAGGGTAGCGGGGCGGGCGGAATGGTGGCCGGTGTGCCGCCCGCCCCGCCGCTCACACGAGCGTGCTCGTGACCAGCAGCGTCGCGCCCGTATCGGAGTACGGGGAGTGGCTGGTGCCCTTGTCGAGGACCACATAGTCGCCCTCGCGGTGCAGCCGGCCCTCGTCGACGAGGCTGCCGCTGAGGACGTAATAGCGCTCCTCGCCCCCGTGGATATCCACGCCGGGCCAGCGGGCGCCCGGCGCCCAGCGGACGATCCAGGCCTCATTGTGCGGGGTGGCGGGCAAGGTGCGGACGGTGACGCCGGGGCCGACGTCCTCCCAGGGGAGGGCGCCGGTGGCGACGAACCGGATCTCGTCGGTGGGGTGCTGGACGTGGCTCTGCGCGTCTGCCTGCGCGTTCTTCTCGGTCATGGGCACCAGCGTCCCGGGTACGGGAGGCCGCACCCAGTGACAGGTCTGACGTCAGCGAGTACTTTTCCGCCATGGCTGATGACCACGAAGGTGACCGGGCCCGCGATCGTACGCGCACGCATCGCGTCGTCGCCCTCGTCATGCCACCGCAGGCCACCTTCGAACTCTCCCTCGCCGCCGAGATCTTCGGCGTCCCGAGATCCAACCTTCCCGTCCCGTACGACTTCCGCGTCTGCGCCGAGCACACCGGCGCCGTCCCCACCCTCGCCGGGTACGACATGCACGTCGCGCACGGCCTCGAAGCGCTCACCGACGCGGACACCGTGATCATCCCGGGCAAACACCGCCCCGCCGAACCCGCCTCCCCGGCCGTCGTCGACGCGCTGCGCGCCGCGCACCGCCGCGGGGCCCGGATCGCCGCCATCTGCTCCGGCGCCTTCCTGCTCGCCGAGGCCGGGCTGCTCGACGGGCGCCGGGCCGCGACGCACTGGCGGCATGCCGCCGGCCTCGCCCTGGCCGCGCCCGCAGCGGAGGTGGACGCCGACGTGCTGTACGTGGACGACGGCGACATCGCCACCAGCGCGGGCAGCGCCGCCGGCATCGACCTGTGCCTGAGCCTGGTCCGCCGCGACCAGGGGGCGGCCTATGCGGCGCAAGTGGCGCGGAACATGGTGGTGCCGCCGCAGCGTGAGGGCGGCCAGCTGCAGTACGCCGACCGGCCGCCGCAGGAGACGGGCGGAGAGTCGCTGGCGCCCGTACTGGAGTGGGCCGAGGCGCGGCTAGCCGAGCCGATCGGGGTGCCTGAACTGGCGGGCAGGGCCGGTCTTTCACCGCGCACGCTGGCCCGGCGCTTCGAGGCGGAGCTGGGGACGACCCCGGGGCGCTGGCTGCTGGCACGGCGGGTGGCCGCGGCGCGGGCGCTGCTGGAGGAGACGGATCTGCCGGTGGAGTCGATCGCGACGCGCGTCGGGCTGCATTCGGCGGTGAATCTGCGGCGGCGCTTTCAGCAGGCGGTGCGGACGACGCCGGGGGCTTATCGGCGGGCGTTCCGGACGGAGGGGTAGCGG
>NZ_JAAKZV010000036.1 GCF_011044975.1 Streptomyces coryli
TCCCGCGCCCCCAAGATCAGCCGCGCTTCCCCCACCGCAATCCGCCGCGCAGCGACCGCCCCGAACCCCGAGGTCCCCCCGGTCATCACCACGGTCACCATGCCGCCACCTCCCGCGTGCGCCGCGACACTTCTGCGTACCATCGCCCGGCCCCGGTGGCGAGGCGGACGGTCAGCCGTCAGCTCACGTCGCAGCCGATCCCATCGCCGTCGCGGTCCAGGCGATGGGGGTCGCTGTCGCCCACCCACACCTCGCCATTGAGATCGGGGCAGTCGACGTCGGGTCCGGGACCGGGACCGGAGGGCAGGCCCGAGTCATTGCCGTCCCCTTGACCGGCCGGCTCCGCGGTGACCGTCTTCGTCACCTCCACCTCGACCTCGACCTCGGCCCGCTTCGTTGTGGTGACGGTCGGCGCGGGCTCCGGGGAAGCGGTCACCGTGGCGGTCGCCGTCACGGTTCGCGTGGGCTTGGCCGCGGTCGCGTCGCCGCCACATGCCGTCAGCGTGGCAGCGGCCGCCAGCACGATGACTGCGAGGCCCGCTATTCGTATGACCATGATCCCCCCGAGGTGGTGCAGTGAGCGACGCTCTGAAACGTATCGGTCCTGGCCGGCGTGCCGTATGGGCCGGATAGGCCCGGTGGGAGGGCCGGACGTCAGTGGGTCGTGCGGGCGCGTACGTGGATGCGTTCGCCCTGGCCGCCGAAGAGGCTGAGGAGTTCGACGCTGCCGCGGCCGGCGGCGCCGAACCAGTGGGGGACCTGGCAGTCGAATTCGGCTACCTCGCCGGGGTCCATCACGAAGTCCTGGTCGGCGAGGCGGACGCGGAGGCGGCCGCGGAGTACGTAGAGCCACTCGTAGCCCGCGTGCGTGCGCAGGACCGGCTCCTCGTCGTGGCCCGGGATCGTCATCTTGTAGGCGCGCGGCTCGCCTTGGGTGCGGGAAAGCGGCACCAGCACGCGGCCCTCCTTCTTCGTCGCGTGCTGCGGCACCCGCGGGTCGACGATCCGCGGTGCCGCGACGATCTCGTCCAGCGGGATACCGAGCGCGGCGGTGATCGGCAGCAGCAGCTCGAGGCTGGGCTTGCGCTGCCCGGACTCCAGCCGCGACAGCGTGCTGGTGGAGATGCCCGTGGAGCGGGCGAGGGCGGCGAGGCTGACGTCCTTCTTCTCGCGGGCCCGGCGCAGCTTCGGGGCGATCTGATCGATGGCGGCGGTGATGCTCGGTTCCTGCTCCATGCGGCCCCAGCCAACCAATGCGTCCCGGATTCGGCAACGAATTTTGCCGCTACGGCACGGCGCGGCGGACGCTCGTCGCGGAGGTGATCCGCATGGATGCGGTGCAAGCGAAGGAGAAGGCGGCGGCGGCGCCCGCCGACTCCCGTACCAATGCGGCCGGAAAGGGCCGCGACCGGCTGCCGGCCGGCGTATATCTGCTGGGCTTCAGCCTGTTCGCGATGGGCAGCGCGGAATTCCTGCTGGCCGGGGTGCTGCCCGAGGTCGCGAGCGATCTCGACGTCGGGCTGTCCGCGGCCGGGATGCTCATCACGGCCTTCGCGGTCGGCGTCGTGCTCGGCGGGCCGCCGTTCGCCGTCCTCAGCCTGCACTGGCCGCGGCGCACCGCGCTCGCCGTCACCCAGGCGGTGTTCGCGGCGAGCATCGCGGCCGGGCTGCTGGGGAGTTACGAGGTCATGCTGGTCACCCGCTTCGTGTCCGGGGTCGCGTACGCGGGCTTCTTCGCGGTCGCGTCGGTCACCGCGATCAGCCTGGTGACGCCCGATCGCAACGCCCGCGCGTCCGGCGTCGTGGTCAGCGGCCTCAGCGTCGCGATGGTCGCGGGCGGACCCGCCGGCACGCTGCTGAGCCACTTCACCGAATGGCGCGGCGGCTTCTGGGCGGTGGTCGCGCTGACGCTGGCCGGGATCGCCGGGTGCCTGCGCGGCCTGCCGGCGGACCGACCGGCCGCACAGCCGGCCGCCGACCCTGACGCCGGCCCCTCCGCCCCACCAAGCGTCGCGCGCGAACTATCCACCATGCGCAACCCCCGCCTCTGGACCGTATACGCGATCACGATCCTCACCACCGCCGCCTACATGATCTCCTTCAACTACCTGGCCGCCCTCCTCCAGGACCGCACCGGCATCCCGCAGATCTGGATCCCCGCCGTCCTCGCCCTCTTCGGCATCGGCGCCTTCCTCGGCCTGTCCATCGGCGGCCGGATCTCCGACCGCCGCCCGCACCTGGCGCTGCTGACCGGCGCCGCCGCGATCGTGGCGCTCTCAGCGACACTCGCCGGCGTCATCTCACACGCCTGGGCCGTGGTCCCGGTGGTGTTCCTGCTCGGCGTGGCCGCCTTCCTGCTCAATCCCGCCCTCTACGGAAGGGTGTTCGCGATCGCCGGCGCCGCGCCGACGCTGGCGGGCGCCACCACGGTGTCGTCGTTCCAGCTGGGCATCAGCATCACCCCGCTGCTGGCCGCCGTCCCGCTGGCCAACGGGGGCTCGCTGACGACGGTTTGCCTGATCGGCGCGGCCCTCGCCGCACTGGCGGTCCCGCTGATCGTCCTGGACCGCAGGTCCTAGTCCCAAGGCCCCATCCCCCGCCCGCCGGGCGCCCGATGCAGCCGGGCCCCGGCGGGCGGCATGATCTTTCCGTACGCAGCGACGGAGAACGGAGAGGGGAGGGGAGGGACCATGACCGGACCGAACGGCCCGAGCATCGGCACCCCTCACCCCGGTGTCCTCAAAGGCTGCGCCAACAAATGCCCGCCGTCCCCGGTGCCGCACATCCCGGCACCCACCCGCACCGGACCACGGACGGACGAAAGGCACCCCCATGTCTGCAACGCAGGCGGACGACACCCATAAGCGCCGCAGCGGCCTGATCCTCGCCCTGCTCGCGCTCTCCCAGCTGATCATCGCGCTGGACTACAACATCGTGTACCTGGCGCTCCCCGACATCAGCGCCGACCTCGGCTTCAACGCCCAGAACCAGCAGTGGGTGATCAGCGCCTACGCGGTCGCGTACGGCGGCTTCCTGCTGCTCGGCGGGCGCGCCATCGACCTGCTCGGCCGCCGCCGGATGGCGGTCGCGGGCCTCGCGCTCTACGGCGCCTCGTCGCTCGTCGGCGGACTCGCCTGGAACCAGGGCCTGCTCGTCGCCGCCCGCGCCGTGCAGGGCCTCGGCGGCGCGCTGCTCTTCCCCGCCACCCTCGCCCTGATCTCCACCACCTTCGCCGCGGGCCGCGACCGCAACCGCGCCTTCGCCGTCTGGGCGACGGCCGGCGCATCCGGGATGGTGCTGGGCTCGCTGCTCGGCGGGGTGCTCACCGAGGCGTTCGGCTGGGCGTCGGTGTTCTACGTGAATGTGCCGCTGGCCGCCGTCGCCATCGCGCTCGCCTTCCCGCTGATCGCCCCCGACGGGCCGCGCCGCACGGACCAGTCCTTCGACCTGCCGGGCGCGCTGACCGCCACCGGCGGCCTGACCCTGATCGTCTTCGCGCTCGTCCAGGGCCCTGAGTCGGGATGGACATCGGCGACGGTGCTGATCTCGGCCGTGATCGGCCTGGTGCTGCTGGCCGCCTTCGCGGTGATCGAGCGGCGCACCGCCGACCCGGTGCTGCCGGTGCGGCTGCTCCGCAACCAGGACCTGGGCGCGGGCGTCGCGACCACCTTTCTCTTCATGGCGACCTTCGGCACGCTGGTCTACTTCCTGATGGCGTACTTCCAAGGCGTCCAGGGCTACGGCCCGCTCCGTACCGGCGTCGCCTACCTGGTGCCGATGGCCGCCGTCGTCGCCGGCTCCAACCTCGGCGGCCGCCTCAACACCCGCTACGGCGCCCGCCGCACGCTACGCGGCGGGGTGCTGCTGGGCGTGGCCGGCACGGTCTGGCTGGGCCTGGCGATGACGCCGCACGCCTCGTACGGCTCGCTGGTGGCGCCGATGCTGGTCTACAGCCTCGGTCAGGGCGTCGTCTTCACCTCGATGTTCGCGGCCGCGGCCGCGACCGTCCCGTCGAAGCAGCAGGGCGTCGCCTCCGGCATGGCCTCCACCGGCCAGCAGGTCGGCAGCGCGGTCGGCCTCGCGGTGCTGGTCGCCATCGCCAACTCCGGCGTGCACGACCAGACCGGCGAGGCGCTGCGGGCGGCGACGACGGACGGCATCCGCACGGCGGTGTTCGTCGCGGCGGCGGCGATGGCGGTGCTGCTGGTGGTCGCCGGGCGCTTCGAGCGGACGCCGGGCGGGCCGGCGGCGGCACGGAGTGCGAAGCCGGCAGCGGCGAAGGAGCCCGCCGACGCGCTCAAGTGACGCTACTAGGCACGCGGGCCGTCCGGTCACCCCGCTCGCGGGTGCACTCTGCAGTTGGTGTGGAGGTACTGGGCGGCCCCGTTCCTGAAGCCGTAGATCGCGACCGTCTGGGGGTCCTCCAGCGGGTCCGGTGACGGCATCAGGAAGTGCGTCTCGCTGACCGGCAGCAGCTCGTACCGGATGCGGTCCGGTTTCCCGAGGAACTCCGCGTGCATCGGGTCGACGAAGAGCGTCAGGTGCAGCTTTCCGGCTTCCGCCGACACCTCGAATCGTGTGCCCGGGCGCTCGTAGACGCCTTCGTAGCGGGACAGGTCGAGGGTCAGCGCGGGGTCGGGCCGCGGCAGTTCCGGGATGGTGGCGGCGCCGAGGCCGGTCAGGATCTCGTTGAACACCGTGCGGTAGAAGCTGTCCCGCGGGCCGCCGTTGGTCAGCAGCGCGATGGCGGTGTCCGAGTCCGGGAGCAGCCGGAGCCGGGCGTTCTGGCCGATCGTGCTGCCGTCGGTCGCGTAGACGGTCTCGCCGTGCCAGTCGCAGACGATGAGGCCGAGCGCCCACTGTGGTCCGAAGGTGTACGGATCCGGTATGGGTACGCGCGAACGCGTCATCTCCCGGACGCTCTCTGCCGAGACGATGCGCCGTCCGTTCGGCGCCGTGCCCTCGGAGAGGAGGACGTGCGCCATCGCGAGCACCTCCCGGACCGTGGACCTGACGCCCCCGCCGGGGCCGAAGGCACGCGGCAGATAGTCCACCGGCGTGACGATGGGGCCTTCCTCGAGGGAACGGACCAGGTGCCCGGTCGCGGCCCTGCTCTCGTCCACGTCCTCGCGCCAACTGCTCGTGCTGGTCAGACCCATGGGGCCGAAGAGCCGGTCGCGCATGATCGCGTCCCAGCGGGCGCCGTCGTGCACCTCCAGGATCCGCGCGAGGATCGCGTAGCCCAGGGCCGCGCTGTAGCCGTGGGTGTGGCCGGGCGGGAAGACCTGGGGAGCGTCGGCGATGTTCGCGACCATGCGCTCGAGGACGTCGTCGTCCTCCCCCGGATCGCCATAGGCCTCCTCGATGCCGTTGGTGTGATTGAGCAATTGCCGGGGCGTGACCTCGGCGGTCACCCGCGGATCGGCCACCGTGAAGCCGGGCAGGCAGGCCCGTACCGGGGCGTCCAGATCGACCTTGCCCGCGTCGACGAGCTGCATGAAGGCCAGCGCGGTCCAGGTCTTGGTCATGGAGCCGCACTGGAAGACGGTGTCCGTCGTCGCGGGCTCCCGCGTCTCCACATCCTTGACGCCGACCGCGAACTCGGCGATCTGCCCGTCGCGGAGCACGCCGATCGCGGCGCCCGGGATGCCGTACTCCGCGAGGAGCCCGGCGACCCGGGCCTCGATCCGCGGCAGGTCGAGCGTCATCGCGGGAGACCGACCGCGTTCGCGGCGTCGGCTTCGAAGTACTCCGTCGTGGCGTAGGCGCCGCCGTGCGCCTCGAAGAAGTCCCGGACGCCGTCGATCGAGTCGTGCCTGATGATGTTCACCGCCTTGGTCCCGTCCTTGCTCGCGACGGCGACCTTCCACTTGGCGCCCTTGGGGAGCTTGGCGTGGGCCTTCTTCAGGCCGCTCCAGAATCTGCCTTCGTCCGAGACGGTCGAGACGGCCATCACCTGCATCGTCATACACCCCTCACTGCGTTGCGTTTCAAACAAAGTAAATACCGATCGCCCTCAAAACAACAGCTCAGCGGCAATCGTTGCGCTAGCATTGCGGATGAACGCAACGAAGGGCGGAGGTGCGTCAATGGCAGGCGGCAGGCTCACCCACGACGACCGCCGGCAGATCGCGGCCTGGCTGGCCGACGGCCTCGGATACGCCGAGATCGCGCGCAGGCTCGACCGGCCGACGTCCACGATCAGCCGCGAGGTGGCGCGCAACGGCGCCTCCGGCGACTACCTCCCCGACCACGCCCAGCAGGCCGCCGGCCGCCGCGCCCGCCGCAGCAAGCCGCCCCGGCCGCCAGGGCCGCCGGCCGACGGACAGCCGACCGAGGCGATGCGCGAGTTCGTGGACGAGTTCGCCACCCTGCTGGCCGCGACCGGCCTGCCCCGGATGACCGCCCGCGTCTTCGCCTGCCTGCTCACCGCCGACGCCGACGGCCTGACGGCGGCCGACCTGGTGCGCCGCCTCCAGGTCAGCCCGGCGTCGGTCTCGAAGTCCATCGCCTCCCTGGAGGCCATGGAGTTGGTCGTACGCGGGGCGGACCCGGGCGGCCGCCGCGAGCGCTACGTCATCGACGACGACGTCTGGCTCCGCGCCTGGCAGGCCGACACCGGCGCCCACGGCAGGGTCGCCACCGCCGCACGCCGCGGCATCGACATCTTCGGCGCCGACACCACGGCCGGTGCCCGACTTGGCCGGATGGGCCAGTTCTTCGCCCAGCTCAGCGAGCACATGGGCGGCAGCCCCCTCGCCGAGCCCGTCGTACACGACGCCCTGACCGTGCTCGCCGCCCTCGCCCACGCCGCCCGCCCCCTCACCGTGAACACGCTGACCACCGCGCTCGCCTGGCCCGCAGACCGGACCACCGCCGCCCTGGATGCCCTCCAACAGCACCCGGCCATCGCCGATCCCCTCACCCTGCACACCACAGGACCCGGGACCTACACGCTCACGGCGAGGGCGGACCGCCTCACGCCCGCGCAGCGCGAGGCACTCACGTGAATGCCCCGACGCCGCATTCAGCGGATTACGTCGCTACCGGGGTCTTGGGCTCCTCCCGCGGCTCCGGCGCCGGTTCGGGGGCGTCCGAGGCGGCGGCCGGAGGGTCCCGGCGCAGCACGACGACGGCGAGGATCGCGGCCACGGTCACGAGGCCCGCCGCGCCGGCTGCCGCCAGGTTGAGGCCGTCGGTGAAGGCGGCCCTCGCCGGGATGAGAAGCGAGTCCCCCAGGCCGGCGGGGAGCGTCTCGGCCACGGCCAGCGCCCCGGGCAGGGTGTCACGGGCACTCTCCTCCGCCCCGGCGGGGACGGCGGCCGGGACGGCATCGGCCATATCGGCCCGGTAGACGGCGGTGCCGAGGCTGCCCAGCAGCGCGATGCCCAGGGAGACCCCGAGGTCGCTCGCGGTGCTGTTGACGGCGGAGGCCGCGCCCGCCTTCTCCGGCGGGGCCGAGCCGATGACGAGGTTGGTGGCCAGGGTCATGACCGGGGCGACGCCCGGATAGAGGATGTAGAAGCCGGTGATCAGCAGCGGCAGTCCGCCGGCGCTGCCGACCTGGGTGAGCACGACATAGCCGGCGATCGAGAGCACACTGCCCGCGGCGATCACATACGCCGGGCGGATCCGCCGCGCGATGACCGGCGACAGCATCGAGACGATCACCAGCAGCACGGCCGCCGGCAGGATCCACAGCCCCGACTCCAGCGGCGACAGCCCCTCGACCAGCTGCAGATACTGGGTGAACAGCAGATACACGCCGCCGAGCGCGACCGCGCTCAGCAGGAAGACGCCCAGCGCACCGCTGAAGGTGGGATTGCCGAACAGCCGCATGTCCAGCAGCGGATCGGCGAGCCGGAGCTGGCGGCGGACGAAGACCACCGACAGCAGCACCCCGGCCACGACGGCGAGGATGCCGTCCGCCGCCAGGCCATGGGCGGAGATGTCCTTGATCCCGTAGACGATCGGCAGCAGCGTGACCAGGGACAGGACCACGCTGGGCAGGTCGAGGCGACCGGCCTGCGGGGCGCGGTACTCGGGCACCAGCGCGGGCGCGGCGACCAGCACCACAGCCATGACGGGCACGCCCACCAGGAGGGCGGCGCCCCACCAGAAGTTCTCCAGCAGCAGGCCGCCCACGAGCGGGCCGACGGCGACGCCGACGGAGACCGACGCGGCCCACAGCCCGATCGCCGTGCCGCGCTGCTTGGCGTCGTGGAACATGCTGCTGATCAGGGCGAGCGTCGACGGCATCACGGCCGCGGCGCCGATGCCCATCACCGCGCGGGCGACGATCAGCGCCTCCACGCCCGGCGCGAAGGCGGCGACGGCCGAGGCCGCGCCGAAGGCGGCGGCACCGAAGAGCAGGATGCGCCGGCGGCCGATACGGTCGCCGAGCGTCCCCATCGCCACCAGCAGGCCGGCCATCATGAAGCCGTAGATGTCATTGATCCACAGCAGTTGCCCGCTGCTCGGTCGCAGGTCGGCGGCGATCTGCGGGGTGGCGAGGAACAGCACGGTCATGGTCAGGAAGAGCAGCACGGTGGGCAGCAGCAGCACGGCGAGGCCGAGCCACTCCTTGAGCCCGGCACGTTGCCGGGATGCGATGGCAGTCATCGGGTGGGTACTCCTTTTCGGTTGGATATATCGAGAGAAATCCGGCACAAGAGAGCGCGAGTGACCGCACGTTGCCTTGCCACGGTTCGGCTTACGCCCTGCCGTACGGCCCGGAAATGATCAGCTCTTCGCCCGGCGTCGCGTCCGCGTGGAGCAGCGTCGCCAGCCGGTCGCCCGGACCGGCCGAGGGCACGGTGATCTGCAGGCGCGGGCCGTCGTGGTCGCCGATGGGATACGAGCGCCAGAGCGGACCCGCGCCGTCGGCGGCGTGCACCCGGAGCTGTTGGCCGGGTTGGGGTGCCGGACGCAGGCCGTGGAGGGGGTCGTCGAGCCACAGGGCGATGGCGTCCGGTGGCTGTGCGCTCCGGGCGGCTATCCGCGCCGGGCGCGGCCAGCGGGCAGGCGGCGGGCCGCCGTCCGTGGGGACGGGCGTGATGGTGTCTCCGGTACGGGAGAGAGCGGCGCCCACGGTCAGCGTGCCACCCATGACGACGCGGGCGCGCAGCCCGCAGAAGACATGCCCGAAGCGGGCGTTGAGCTCGGCCGGCACCGGCAGGTCGCGGCGTGCGTCGGCGGGGTTCACGGCGGTGGCGCGGCAGCGGTTGATGGGGTGCAGCACCTCGAGTTCGACGTCGCCGATCGCGATCCGCTCGCCTACGAGGCCGAGTTCGGCCCACGCCGGGAGGCCGGAGAGGTAGAGGTTGCCGCGGAAGCGCAGCGGGTCGACCGGAGTCCCGACGGCGTCGGCGAGCGCGTCGACCGTGGCCAGGTTGATCAGCGAGACGGTGCCGTCGGGGTCGTCCCAGTAGCCGCCGTCGGCCGCCCGGACCAGGGTGGCGGGTGCCTCCCCGGCACCGGCGAACCAGTCGATCGTCGCCAGCACGCCCGGCCGGTCGAGCGGGATGGCGAGCGACTCCCGCTCCGGGTGGCCGAGGCGCAGCACCCCGGTCTCCTCCACCAAATCCACCCTGCAGCGGAGCAGTTCCGGGGTGGAGGTCAGATTCAGGAACGTCTTCGTCGGCGCCCACTGCCCGCAGCGCGGCAGGTGCTCCTGCCCCCGCCCGGCGACCAGCGCCACGGTCCGGTCGTGCGGCACGCCGCCACCGGCCCGCACCCGGGCACCGGCCAGGTCCTGGCCCGGCATGCCCTTGACCGGATAGCGCACCAGGCGCGCGAGTTCCGCGAGATCTGTCATGCCGTCAAGCCTGCGGCCGGGCGATCACGCAGGTCCAGGTTGAGTTGGTTCACGCTATCGTGAAGACTCACCATCATGATCGACCTCCGCCGCCTGGCAGTGCTGCGTGCCGTCGCCCACCACGGCACCGTCACCGCCGCGGCCGAAGCGCTCTACCTCACCCCGTCCGGCGCCTCGCAGCAGCTCCGCGCGCTCGGCCGCGAGTTGGGCGTCCGGCTGCTCGAGCAGGACGGCCGCCGGGTGCGGCTGACCGCGGCGGCGCAGGAGCTGCTCGTCCACGCGGACGCCATCGAGGAGCGCTGGGAGCAGGCGGAGATCGCGCTGCGCCGCGACGGCACCCGCCCGGCCGGCCTGCTGCGGCTGTGCGGGCCGCCGAGCGCCCTGGTCGCGCTCCTGGCCCCCGCCACCGCCCGGTTGCGCGCCGAACACCCGGCGCTGACCGTCCGCATCACCCAGGCGGAGTCGCCCGACGGCGTCGACCAGGTCTTCTCCGGCGCCGCCGACCTCGCGGTCATCGAGGCCGCCGTCGGCACCCCGCCGCAGACCGACCGGCGCTTCGAGCAACAGCCGCTGCTCACCGACCCCTTCGACCTCCTGGTGCCGGCCGGGCACCCCTTCACCGACCGGCCGGGGCCCGTAAAGCTGGCGGATGCGGCGGCGGAGGAATGGGTGGTGGAGATGTCGGACCACACCTCCCACGATCACACCCTCGCCGCCTGCGCCGCCGCGGGGTTCACCCCGGACATCGTGCACCAGGCGCGTGAGTGGCCCGCGGTCGTCGCCCTCGTCGCGAACGGGCTCGGCGTCTCGCTCCTCCCCCGCCTCGCCCAGCTCCCCGACCGGTCGGCGGCCGTCCGCGTACCGCTGGCGGGCACGCCTCCCACCCGCCACCTGCTGACCTGCATACGCGCCGGCACCGCGGCGCAGCCCGCGATCGCCGCGGCCCGCGCCGCACTGTGCGCGGTCGCGGACGTCAGCCCTGCTCGACCGTCACCGTCACCGGATCAAAACCGATCCGGGTGACCGTACCGTCATCGGCCCACTGCACTTCGACGCCAGCGTCCGCCGGCCGCACCTCGGACACCGCCTCCGCCGTCCCGGAACCCACTCCCCCGCCGGTGAGGGCCGCCAGCGCCACGTACACGCCGGTCCCCTCCGCCGCCGCCGCAAGCCGCGGCATCCGGGCCCAGGGCGTGTACGCCGTCCCCTCCGGGGCGCGCACCTCCTCACGCTCGCTCCAGCCGAACAACGGCTCCAGCACCGAGGCGACTTCGTCGTCCCGGCCCGTCGCCCACCCGGTCAGCGTCACCCGCGCCCCCGGCGGCGCGCCGATCACCCGGTGGACGCGCAGCTCGTACGGGCCGCGCGCCACCGTCACGCTCTCCACGCGCAGTCCCGGCGCCATCTCCGGGCCCTTCCCGAAGACCGGCCGGTGCCAGGACGCGGCCCAGCCCCAGCCGTCACCGCCGCCCGCGCCCAGCGGGTGGATGCGGCGGCGGACGCTCGGCACCCCGGCCATCTCCACGGCGAGATGGTTGTCGGCGGTGTTCGCGGCGGACGTCGGCCCGGTGCGGGTGGAGTACGCCAGCCGGCCGTAATGCGGATCCTCGGCGGCGGCCGCCTCGCCCTCGTGCGGCCGCACATGATCGCTCCCGTGATTGTGCAGCCGTACGATCCCGTCCGCCCGCGTGGACTGGATCAGCAGACCGGGCCCCGGCAGGGCCAGCACCCGGTCCGCCGTCTCGACCGGAGCGGGCTCCTCCGCCGCCGTCCACAGCGCGTGCCCGGCCGGGGCCAGCAGCGCGGCGAAGGCCTTCGACGCCCAGTACGGCGAGGCCGGCCCCGAGTACGCCTGCAGCGTGGACGCGTGCGGCCCGTACCAGCCGAGGCTCAGCAGGCCGTCCTCGCCCACCGCCCCGCGGTCGAGGAAATGCTTGAGGCAGCCGCTGATCACGCGTCGCGAAGCACCCGCCGACAGCGGCGTGTTCCCGGTCAGCGCGCCCAGCGCCACGGCCGCGCCGGCGGCGAAGCGATACGTCAGCGACCGGCCGAAGTGGATCGGCGCCCCATCGCCGCCGAAGAGCAGCGCGTGGCTCTCCAGATGCTCGCGCAGCCGCGCGCCGTGATGCGTCAGCCGCTCCGCGTCCCCGGCCAGGTGCGCGTCCAGCATCGGATACAGGTGCAGCGCCCACCCGTTGTAGTGGTCGAAGGCCCGGCCGTCGCCGTCCGCGTACCACCCCTGGCCCCGATACCAGCTCTCCAGCAGCTCCTCGGCCCGCTCGCGCGCCCGCGCCGTCTCGGCGTCGCCGCGCCCGACGGACTCCAGGAATCCGGCCACGGCATACGGGAAGAAGTACCAGTTGTTCGGCGCGGGTATGTGCCGCAGCGCCCCGCGCAGCCACTCCTCGGCCCGGTCCTGTACCCCCGCGTCCAGCCGGTCCCACAGCCACGGCCGGGTCAGCCGCAGCCCGAGCGCCACGGACGCCGACTCCACCATGGGCTGGCCCTGCACATGGTGATCCAGGATCAGCGGCCACGACTCGGTGTCGTCCCGCCCCGGCGTCGCGGTCCCGGCGGCCAGCCCGTCGGCGTACCGCTCCAGCATCCCGTCCGGGTCCTTCCCGCCGGCCCCGGCCGTGCGGAAGCCCGCGGCGAGAAAGGTACGGGCATACCCCTCGAGCCCGTCCGACCGCACCCCCGACCGCGACGGCGGCCCCGGCAGATCGAGCAGCGCCCCACGCGGCGTCGCCCACCGCCAGGCCGCCCGCAGCAGCCCGTCGGCGGCGGCCTCCCAGTGATCGCGGGTGTATCCGGTGTACGGGCTGAGCTCGCGGTCATCGGGCAGGAGTTGAAGGTGAGCGGTCATGCGAGGTATGCCAGCCTTTCGCGTCGTACGGGGTGGTCGAAGCCGTCGCCCGCGGCCCAGCGGGTCACCTCGCCGGCGGCGAGGTCGGCCAGGCGGCCCCATTCGTTGCCCTGGGAGCCGGCCAGGTGCGGGGTGATGGTGACGTGGTCGCAGTCCCAGAGGGGGTGGTCGGGCGGCAGCACCTCCGGGTCGGTGACGTCGAGGACGGCGCGGATGCGGCCCGCGGTGGCGGCGTCGGTGAGGGCGTCCTGGTCGATGACGGCGCCGCGGGCCGTATTGATCAATACCGCGTCGGGGCGCATCGCGTCGAGGAGCGTGCGGTCGACCAGGCCGCGGGTCGCGGGCAGCAGCGGCGTGTGCACGCTGACCACGTCGCTGTCGGTGAACAGCTCCCGCAGGCCGACCGGGCGGGCGCCCAGCTGCCGCGCCTCGTCCTCGGTGACGTACGGATCGTGCAGCAGGATCCGCAGGTCGTACGGCCGCAGCAGCTCGATGGTGCGGCGGCCGATGAGCGAGGCGGACAGGATGCCGACCGTGCGCCGGTAGTTGCCGACCGACTGCGGGACGGCGAACGGGTTCCGGGCGGTGCGCGCCGCCTTGAAGTCCCGGGCGCGCTCCAGCACCTGCTTGCCGCTGAGCAGGATCATCGCGACCGTGTACTCCGCGACCGGCACCGCGTTGGCGGCCGCTGCAGAGGACACCTCGATGCCCCGCTCCCAGCAGGCGTCGGTGATGTGCCCGCGCACCGAGCCGGCCGTGTGCACGACGGCGCGCAGCCTGGGCGCGGCGGCGAGCGCGGCCGCGTCGAGGGGCGGGCAGCCCCAGCCGGTGATGAGCAGCTCGGCGTCCTGCAGCACCGAGCGGGCGTACGGGGTGGTGAAGTCGTCGAGTACGGGGCCTTCGTGCAGGTCGCAGACGGCGGCGAGGGACGCGCGGGACTGCGGGGTGAGGACGGCCTCGGCCGCGTTGGCGGCCATGGCGAGGGCGGCCTTGGGATGGTGCGGGTGGGTCACTTCGTGGCTCCTGCTGTCATTTGACGGCTCCTGCGGTCAGCCCCGAGCGCCAGAACCGCTGCAGCAGCACGAAGGCGGCGATCAGCGGCAGCACCGCCAGCAGCGAGCCCATGACGACGACGGGGTAGTACTCGGGCGATACGGACGCTGAGCTGTTCCATTGGTACAGGCCCAGGCTCAGCGGATAAAGGTGCTGGTCGGACAGCATCACCATGGGAAGGAAGAAGTTGTTCCAGATCGCGGTCAGCTGGAAGAGGAAGACCGTGACCAGGCCGGGTCCGAGCATCCGCAGCGAGACCTTCAGATACGTCGCCAGCTCCCCGGCGCCGTCCACCCGCGCCGCTTCCAGGACCTCGCGGGGTACGTATCCCTCGCTGAAGATGCGGCCGAGGTAGACGCCGAAGGGGTTGAAGAGCACCGGGATGAAGACGGCCCAGAAGGTGTCGACCGCGCCGACCTTCGACGCCATCAGGTACAGCGGCAGCGCCAGCACCGTCTGCGGCACCATCACGGCCGCGAGCACCAGGCCGAAGACCTTCTCCTTGTGCCGGAAGCGGTATTTGTCGAAGGCGTAGCCGCAGGCCACGCTGATCAGGGCGCTGAGCGCGGCGCCGACGACGGCGTAGAGGAGGCTGTTCACGTACCAGCGGCCGTAGAGCCCGCCGTCCATGGCGAGGAGGTCGCTCAGGTTCTGGCCGAAGGAGAAGTTGCTGAGGTCGAGGATGTTGCTGCTGAACAGGGCGTCGCGGTCCTTGGACGCCGCGAGGAGCAGCCAGAGCACCGGCAGCAGGGTGTAGAGGACGGCGATGCCGACGATCGTGTTGACGGCGGCGCGGCTCAGCATCCTGGGCCGCAGGATCGTGGACCTGGCGCTCATCGGTCGGCCTCCTCGCGGCTGCGGGTCGTGAAGCGGGTGACGCCGTACGACAGGGCGATGGTGCAGCACAGCAGGATCACCGAGGCGGCCGCCGCCAGGCTGTAGTTGTTGCGGGTGAAGGCCGCGTCGTAGATGTACATGCTGGGCGTGAAGCGCGAATTGATCATCGGGGTCGACTGGCTGAGCAGCATCGGCTCGGTGAACAGCTGCAGCGCCCAGATCAGCGTGAACAGCGCCACCATGACGACCGCGGACCGCACCAGCGGCGTCTTGATCTGCAGCGCGGTGCGCAGCCAGCCGGCGCCGTCGACCACCGACGCCTCGATCACCTCGCGCGGGACCGCCTGCAGCGCGGCGTAGAAGATCACCATGTTGTAGCCGAGGTTGCTCCACAGCGCGATGTTCACGATCGACGGCAGCACGGTGTTCACACCGAGGAAGTCGATGGTGATGTCGCCCTTGGCGAGCAGGTCGACGACGGGGCTGATGCCCGGGGTGTACAGGTACAGCCAGATGATCGCCGCGATGATGCCGGGCACCGCGTGCGGCAGATACAGCGCCAGCTGGGCCGAGGCCCGCAGCCGTACGACGCCGGAGTCGAGCAGCAGCGCGAGGGCGAGGGCGGCGATCACCATCAGCGGGATGTAGATCAGGCAGTAGACGGCGACAAGACCGAGCCCGCCGAGGAAGGTCGGATCGGTCAGCACGGCGGCGTAACTGCGCAGCCCGACGAAGACGGTGCTCTCGGGCCCGAAGCCGAGGCCCGGCTGGTCGTCGCTGAAGAAGCTCAGCCAGACGGCGGTGCCGACGGGGATCAGGAAGACGATCGTCAGGAGGACGAGAAACGGGGTCATCAGCACCGCACAGGCACCGCCCTCGCGGCGACGGGTGCTCATCCGGGCCCGCCGGGCGGGCGCGGCGTCGGCGCCGGCTGCCGTACGCGCCGGGGTGGCTGTCGTGGTCATCGGATTCACCTGCCTCTCTACGAGCTGCGCTGGGTGGTGGACAGGCCGAGCGCCTTCAGGTCCGGCATGGTGCCGTCCTGGGCCTTGCGCACGGCGCCGAGGATGGAGCCGGCGCCGCCGCCGGCCTGCGCGAAGCCGTCCTGCATGACGCGCTGGGTGGCGGTCATGCGCGGGCCCCAGAGCCAGCCGTCGCGGATCGTGTCGGCCTGCTCCCGGAAGAGGGTGTAGATGTCCTGGCCCCGGTAGTACTCCTCCGGGAAGGCCTTGCGGCCGACGTCGACGAGGCCGGGCGCGGCCGGGTACTGGCTGCTGGCGCCGCTGGAGAGGCGGGCCTTGAGCGCGTCCGGGTGCGAGACCTGCCACTCGATGAACTCCATGGCCGCCTCGGGCTGCCTGCTGTCCTTGGTGACGGCGAAGGTGGAGCCGCCGTGGGTGCCGACGGTCGGCCGGTCCGTATCCCACTGCGGCAGCGGTGCGACGCGCCAGCGCCCCTTGGCGCCGGGGTGGGCGGACATCTGGGCGCCGGCGTCCCAGGCGCCGGTGAGCCGGGTCAGGACGAGACCGTCGCCGATCTGCGCCTTGTGCTGGTTGCTCTCGCTGCCGTTGGCGAAGACCAGGTCCTCGTCGAGCATGCGCTGCCAGTACGCGGCGACCTTGCGGGTGGGGGCGTCGGCGAGGGAGACGTTCCAGGCGCCGTCGCGGGTGTCGAACCACTGCGCCCCGGCCTGCCACGCGTACGCGGCGAACTGCATGCCGCCGTCGGTGGGGAAGAGCACCAGCCGCCGCTGCCGGGACTTGCGGCGCACGGTGCGGGCGGCCTCGGCGAACTCGTCCCAGGTGCGCGGCACCTCCAGGCCGAGCTCCTCGAAGAGGTCGGTGCGGTAGTGCAGCACCATCGGCTCCACGTCGAGCGGCACGGAGTAGGTCCGCTTCTCGAAGGTGGTGAGGGCGAGCGTCTGCGGCAGCAGCTTGCGCCGCAGCCCGGCGCCCATCAGATCGGTGATGTCGCGGGCGACGCCGTCGATGGCGAAGCCGGGGACCTGCGGGTATTCGATGGTGGCGACGTCGGGTGCGTTGCCGGCGCGGGCGGCGTTGCTCAGCTTGGCGTAGCCGCCCTGGCCGCCGGAGGGGATCTGCTGGAAGTCGACCTGGATGCGGTCGTGGGTGCGGTTGAAGGCGTCCACCACCTCCTGACTGCCGCGCAGCGCGGACCAGAAGGTGATGCGTACGGCACCGCCGGTGCGGGCCGTGGTGCTGCTGCCGCCGGAACAGGCGCCCAGCGCACCGGCCGCCAGGGGGGCGGCAGTTGCGGCGAGCAGGGTACGGCGGCTGGGTCGACCGGGCATGAGGGCCTCCCGCGGCTCATCGTCGGAGACACGGGAATCCTGACCGCCTGAACGGGTGCGGTCAATATACCGATCAGAAGAACTTGAAGCGGTCAAACAGTCATTGGCGCCTGAGTGGAGCCCCGCACCTCGAGCTTCGGCAGCAGTTCGAGCCGCCCCGCGGGCGGCGCCCCGCCGTCCTTGCCGCCCCGCCCCAGCCGCCGCAGCAGCAGCTCGGCGGCCATCCGGCCGACCTCCGCCTTGGGCGGGGCCACGGCGGTGAGCGGCGGGTTGCCGAGGGCGGCGACCACATCGTCGTACGCCACCACCGAGCAGTCCTGCGGCACCTTCAGGCCGGCGTCGGCGAGCTGCTGCACCAGCATCAGCGCGTCCACGTCGCCGTGCAGGATCGCCGCGGTGGCGCCGCGTTCGCGCAGCAGCGCGGCGAGTTCGACCGGGGTGCCGGGGCCGTAGTCGGGGGCGGCGTCGGGCGCGCTGTAGATGACGTCCCAGGTCTCGCCACCGCTGCGGTCCGCGGCGATGGCGGCGAAGGCGGCCCGTACGGCGCGGGCCGTCGGGCTGTCGTCGCGGGCGGCCAGCACGATGCGGCGGTGGCCGAGCCGCAGCAGGTGGTCGACGGCCAGGTGCACGCCGTACCAGTGGTCGGAGCAGACGGAGTCCATGGCGTGCAGCACGCTGCCGGGCCGGGGGCGGCGCTCCATCAGCACGGCGGGCACATCGGCGGTCGCGGCGGCGAGCCAGTCGTAGTCGCCCTCCTCGGCCTCGTAGCTGCGCCACCGCGGGGCGATCAGCAGCCCGCGGACGCCGTCCGCCAACGCCCGCTCCACGATGGGCCGTTCGGTGCCCGGCGCCTGCGGCGCGATCAGCAGCGCGGGCCGTACGCCGGCGGCCTGCAGCACCTCGCGGGCGCCGTTCATGGTCTCGTAGAGATACGCGTGCCGCTCCGGCACCACGATCCCCACCGTCCCGCCGGGCGGCTCCGCGGCCGGCTCCGCCCGCTGCACCGGCACTACGGACCGGGCCACCCCGTGCCCCCGCCGCAGCTTCCCGTCGCGCGTCAGATCCTCGACGTCGCGCCGGACCGTGATGATCGAGACCTCGAGATCACTCGCCAGCTCCGTCAGCCGCACCTCCCCGCGCGCCTGCACCGTCGCGAGTATCCGCCGCCGCCGCACATCCGCAGCCTCCCGCATCCCCGCCCCTCCTCCCGCGCACTGACGTTCGTTTGAACGCTTCGGCGACAGAATAGCGATCGTCAGCCGAAAGGATCCCGCTTGCGCCGGGAGGCGACGAAATAGCCGGCGAGCAGCCCGACGATGAGGAAGGCCAGCCGGCCAGGGGCCGGTGGGGCGTCGGGCGGCGTGACGTAGCCGCCATCGGCGAGGCCCGCCGCCCGCTCGAAGTGGTTGAAGGCGCCGGGGAAGAGGGCCTCGTCGGCGCTGTACAGGGCCGGGAAGGCGAGCGGGCCCGCCAGCAGCGTGGATACGGCCCACTGGTCGGAGTGCTTGGCCTCGTGCTCCGAGAGCCTTCGCATCCGCGGTGAGGCCTGCTCGGTGCGCTGGTCCGTGAGGAAGACCGTTCCGTACATGGTGCCGCCGCGCGAGAAGCCGTCGTCCATGACGACGGCCGTGGTGCCATTGCCCGCGCACTGGTACGCGGCGCCGCCTCTGGCCTCCCCGTAGAGCAACGCGGCGCCGGAGACGGGGGCGTTGATCACCGTGCGCAGAGTCTGCCAGGCGCCGCCGCCCTGCTGCGGCGGCGGCGACGATTCAGCGGGGCGGGGCCCGTATACCCCGGTCTCGGGTGGCCATGAGGGCGCCGGCGCCGGACAGGCCCGCAGGTCCCCGGCAGCCGCGATGCCCGCGAACAGGCTTGCGCACACCAGCTGCACCACGGCCCCGGCCACGACGAGCGTCACCCGTCGCCGCGTCGGCCGCTCGCCCCGGATCGTGCCGAATACCGCCAGCAGCAGCCCCAGCACCCCGCCGCACGCCAGGCACGCCGCCCACCAGGCCGCCGCTCTTCGACGCCGCCGGACCCCGACCGGAAATCTCCGGGTCGGTGGTCCGGCCGGGGATAATGGGCGCAGGGGCGGTGTCGTGGTCGCCATGGAGCTCCTCTCCTGGCCACGGCAGCGAGTCAAGACGAAAGCATCACGCTCCTATAACATAAGGGATTCGATTGGGACTCGGGGAGTGGGGTCCGCGTCGCTCCTCGTCACTCCTGGCTCATTCGAAGCGATCGGTCGCACCGGCCCCGTGCCGTACCACCTCCGCTTCCCCGCTGGAGAAGTCGATGACCGTCGTCGGCTCGGTGCCGCAGTCGCCGGAGTCGACCACCGCGTCCACGGCGTGGTCGAGCGCCTCCTTGATCTCCCAGCCCTGCGTCATCGGCTCCTCCTCCCCGGGCAGCAAGAGCGTGCTGGACAGCAGCGGTTCGTCCAGCTCGGCGAGGAGCGCCTGGGTGACGACATGGTCGGGGATGCGGACGCCGACGGTCTTCTTCTTCGGGTGCTGCAGCATCCGCGGCACCTCGCGGGTCGCCGGGAGGATGAAGGTGTAGCTGCCCGGCGTGGTCGCCTTGATGGCGCGGAACACGTCGTTGTCGATGTGCACGAACTGCCCGAGCTGCGCGAAGTCCCGGCAGACGAGCGTGAAGTGATGCTTGTCACCGAGCCCGCGGATGGTGCGGATGCGCTCGGTGCCGTCGCGGTTGCCGAGCCGGCAGCCCAGCGCGAAGCAGGAGTCGGTCGGATACGCCACCAGCGCACCGTCGCGGATGCTGTCCGCGATCTGGGCGATGGAGCGTGGTTGCGGATTGTCGGGGTGAACGTCAAAGTACCTGGCCACAGCGGAAGCTTACGGTCCGCGCGGACGCCGCACCGGGCGGATGAGCGTAGATGAACACGTACAGCTGACTGCTTGTCCCCTGCGCCCCACCGCCGGATACTCCCGACAGCGTTTGTCAGGGACACGCCGCGATCCGGTCGGCGTCCCGCAATCTCCGCCCAAGGAGGCCGAGTTGAGAACCAAGCGCACCATCCCCCTCTTAGCGGCCGCGTCTGCGCTGGTCGCGGCAGTAGCACTCACACTGCCGACGGCCCAGGCGGCACCCTCCGCCGAGCACCGCACCGCAGAAGCGCGGGCGGCCGTCGCGGCCGCCGACGTCCCGGGCACCGCCTGGGGCACGGACGGTCAGGGCCGCGTGCTGGTGACCGCCGACAAGTCGGTCAGCGGCGCCGAGCTGGCCAAGGTGAAGAAGGCGGCATCGAAGTACGGCGACACCGTCCGCATCGAGCGCACCAACGGCACCTTCCGCACCCTGCTGCGCGCCGGCGACGCCATCTACGGCGGCGGCTACCGCTGCTCGCTGGGCTTCAACGCCCGCAGCGGCAGCACGTACTACCTGCTCACCGCCGGACACTGCACGAACGCGGCGAGCACCTGGTACACCAACTCCGCGCGCACGACCCAGATCGGCCCGCGCACGGGCACCAGCTTCCCCGGCAACGACTACGGCATCGTCCGCTACGCCAACACCTCGCTCAGCCACCCCGGCGGCTTCACCGTCGCCGACGCCTATGTGGGCGAGCGCGTGACCCGGCGCGGCTCCACGACCGGCACCCACACCGGCACCGTCCGGGCGCTGAACGTGACCGTCCGTTACGCCGAGGGCGCGGTGTACGGCATGATCCAGACGAACGTCTGCGCCGAGCCCGGCGACTCCGGCGGCCCGCTGTACGACGGCACCCGGGCCCTGGGCATCACCTCCGGCGGCAGCGGCAACTGCTCCTCCGGCGGCACCACCTTCTTCCAGCCGGTACGGGAGGCGGCGAACCGCTACGGCGTAACGATCTACTGACGCCGACCGATTGCGCCCGGGGCGCGGGGATCACGGTCCCGCACCCCGGGCGCCACTATGCCCGCTCGCGAGAGTCCAAGCCCGGTCTCCGCTCGCGAGAGTCCCAACCCCGGGCTGCGCTCCCGAGAGTCCAAGCCCCGGACCGGTTTCGTCCATGGCGGCGGTGCACGGCGCCGAGTACAACGACCCACGCGCCACTTCCACCCCCCACATGAGACGAGGCCCCCATGCCCCGATCCCGGACCCTCCGCCGCAGCCTGCTCGCCGCCGCGGCCGCAGGGCTGTTACTGACCGTCCCCCAGACCGCGCAGGGCGCCGTGGGCGGCGGGAACGTCCTGGTCAACTGGTCCCTCCCCGGCACCCCCGCCGACGGCCTTTCCAACCTCACCTTCCCGATCACGGTGCACCCGGAGACGGCCCACAAGGCCGGCATCTACTTCGCCCAGCAGTACGACTTCGCCAACGCCATGGGCTACACCGGCCTCCAGCCCCGCGAGAACTCCGGCGGCAACGAACGCCTCTCCGCCCGCTTCTCCACCTTCACCGAGGGCGCCACCACCTCCGACCCCCTCTGCCACGAGGGCGCCGACGGCGGCCCCGGCGTCACCTGCGCCGTCGACTTCGACGCGGTCTACGGCCACCGCTACGACATCAAGGTCGAACGCACCGGCACCAACACGTGGTCCGGCACCGCCACGAACACGGTCAACGGCGACTCCCACCACCTCGGCACCTGGACCCTCCCCGAAGGCAGCGGCAACCTGAAGGGCACCCAGGTCGGCTTCGTCGAGTACTACCTAGCCATCCCCAGCTGCGCCGAAATGCCCCGCTCCGCCGTGACCTTCGGCGGCCCGACCTCGACAGACGCGGGCGGCCTCAGCGGCACGACGCGAGCGAGCCACGAATACGCGGACTGCGTGGGCGAGGGCAACTACCAGGCCGAAAACGACGGTTCCGGCACCCACGTAACCCGGGGCTTCGTGTCCTGAGCTGCCGTAAGCTGGCTGTCTCGCCGGAGACGGGGTGCGGCGCAGGGGGTGGGCGTGTTGCTGAACGTTGGATTGCACCAGGGATTCCGCTATATCCACGAGCCGTTACCCGCCGGCGACTCCGCGATCCCCGTACTCGGTCACGAACAGCTCGTCGAGGCCCTCAAACAGCGGCTGCGCTACTCCCATGGCGGCGCTTTCCTCGTCACCGGATTCCGTGGCGTCGGCAAGTCCACCCTGGTCACCAGGGCGCTGACCGAGGCTGCCGAGGAGTGGAGCGGCGGCGAGGAACTCCTCACTGTGCACCTGACCTTGGCCCGTCCCATGACCGCCGACGAGCTGCTGTTCGCCGTCGTCCGGCGGATCGTCGAAGCGCTGGAGGACAGGGACCTGCTGCAGCGCCTGCCCCGCGAGATCCAGGGCAAGCTGCTGCTGTCCTACATGCGCACGTCCCTGTCCTACACCCAGACCCACTCCGAGTCCGTTGAGGCGGGGGCCGCCCTCGGCACGGGCCTCACCGGCCGGGCCGGGCCGCTGAGCGCGCTCACCCCCACCCTCAACCTCAGCGGCCGCCGCACCCGCGAGCAGGCGACCGAGGCGGCGTTCCTGGCGTACTCCGAGACCGATGTCGAGCATGACCTGCTGCGCATCATCCGCCTGCTCTCCGGCACCGAAGGCCGCCCGGAGCGGCAGCGGCGCCGCACCCTGCGCCGCCGCGTCCGCGGTGGGCGGCTGCGCATCCATCCGGTGGTCGTGCTGGACGAGATCGACCGCCTCACCGACAACCGGGCCGACGCGCTGGACGAACTGGAGAAGACGCTGGCCCGGCTCAAGAACGTGCTCACCGCCCGCGGCGCCCACTTCGTCCTCGTGGCCGGCGTCGACCTGCATGAGCGCGCGGTACGCGACGCCGATCGGGGCAACGGCACGTACGACAGCGTCTTCGCCTGGCGCATGTATGTCCCCTGTCTGTGGACCGCGCCGGAGCGGCTGGTGACGGAGTTGACCCGGGCGGCACCGCGCCCCGGCGTCGCCCTATCTGCGTGGGCCTCGCCCCCCGCCTCCGCCACGTCCGCCACCGACGTCACCGTGCCGGACAGCGTGGAAGGCGGCCTGAACCCCTGGCGGAAGTCCGAGTTCAACAAGTACCTGGCCTACAAGGCGCGCGGTCTCACCCGGCGCCTGCTGCAGGAGTTCAACTCGCATGTCTCCTGGGAGGACGGCGCCCCGGCGCTGCGCATCGCCCGAGAGGACTGGGAGCGCATCAAGTTCTACAGCGAGCTGGAGACCCTGGTGGCCGCTGCCGTGGACCACGGCCTGCCGGGCGGCCTGACCCCCGTGCCCCTGGATGAGGACCGCTGGCGGCTGGGCGGCTATCACGTCGTCGACTGGGCGCTGCGCAGCCGGGGCCGCTCCTTCACCGCTGCGGATGTCGCAGGCGCCGCCGGCGCCGTGGAGGGTCAGGAACCCGGCATCGACCCGCTGCTGCGGATGGACAGCAACACCGCGGAGCGCTTGCTGCGGCACCTGGTGCGGTTCAACGTACTGGAGGTGGTCAGCGAGGCAGGCCGACCCGACGCGACCATCCTCGGCAACCCGGGCGAGGTACAGCCCAGCTACTACAAGCTCACCCGGGAACTCCGCCGCCAGCTCGACCGGTTCGCACGCCGCAGCGAGTCCGAGCGGGCCGAGCTGCACCTGGACGTGTCCTGGAGCCCACACCTGCACGACGCGACGGTCACAGCCCGCCCGGCGGCCGGCACTCCACCGGCCACCGAACCGGTGCCCGGCGACGACGGCCCGATGCCCCTGCCCTCACCGGCCACGGACGCGCCGGACGACCGAACCCAGGCCCCCGCCCAGGCCGCCGCCCCGATCTCGCCCGTCACGGTCTCGCCGATCGCCGTCCTGGCCGACCGCTACGAGGTACGTGAGCTGATCGGACAGGGCGGGATGGGTGCGGTCTACCAGGGCCGCGATACCCGTACCGGCCTGCCGGTGGCGGTGAAGATGCTCAACCGCGCGCTGCTCACCGAAGAGGGGTTCCGCAGTCGTCTGCAGCGCGAAGCCCAAGTGGGACAGCTCTTCCATCACCCCAATGTGGTGCGGGTCCTCGACTTCGTCGACGGCCCCGATCCCGCCCTGGTCATGGAGTACATCCAGGGCCCGACTCTGGAAAAGGTCATCAGGGATCAGGGCCCCATGCGTCCCGACGCAGCCGCTCGCCTGGCCACGGACATCGGCAACGCACTCGTGCAGGCGGAGGCGCTGGGCGTCTCCCGCCTCGACCTCAAACCCTCGAACATCATCCTTCATCCCGATCGCGGCGCCGTCATCATCGATCTGGGCATCGTCCGCTACGAGCACGACCAGCTGTCCGGGAATACGACGCAGACCGGCGTGGTGTTCGGCACCGCCGGCTACCTCGCTCCCGAACAGGCCCAGGGCCAGCACTCCGACATCCGCGCCGACCTGTTCGTCCTCGGCGTCATCCTCTTCCTGTGCCTGGCCGGCAAGCCCCCGTTCCCGCACGAAGGCGCACTGCTGATGCTCTACCGCGTCGTGACGGAGGAGGTGCCCGTGCACGAGCTCATGATTTCCGCCGAGTTCCGCGACGTGGTGCAGAAACTCACCGCACGCGACGTCGCCGAGCGCTACCAGAACCCGGTGGACTTCCTGCAGGCGCTGTCCAAAGCACCTGAGGCCGGAGGCGATTGACCACCGGGGATCACCGGCCGAGAATCTTCAGCACCCCGTCGAGGGACGTGACCTCATAGGCGTGATAGCCGGGCGCCGGCGGTTCGGTGCCGCGGTTGAGGTACACCGTGTTCCGCACGCCGAGGTCGGTCGCCGACTGCAGGTCGTAGCGCGGGCTGGAGGAGACGTGCAGGGTGTCGGCCGGCTCGCAGCCGAGCCGCTCGTAGAGGAACTCGAAGGCGCGCAGCCTGGGTTTGTACGCCCCCGCCATCTCGGCCGTGACGATCGTGTGGAACGGGGCGCCGAGCTTGGCGACATTGCGGTCGGCCTGCTCGTCCGCGGCGTTGGAGAGGATGGCGAGCGGGTAGTGCGCGGCGAGCTCGGCCAGCGGCTCCGGTACGTCGGAGTGCGGGCCGAAGCCGGGGACCGCGGCGTACACCTTGGCGGCGTCACCCGCGCGGAATGCGACGCCGCTCGCGCGGCAGGCCCGCTCGAGGGCGCGGGCGACGACCTGGTCGTACGGCCGCCAGTCCCCCATCACCTCGTCGAGCTGATAGCGGCTGAACCGCTGCAGGAAGGCCGCCATCCCCTCCGGCGGGACCAGGTCCGCGACCGCCTCGCGCGCGGCGGCGCCGATGGCGAAGTCGGTCAGCGTTCCGTACATGTCGAAGGTGATGAAGGCGGGCTTCGGGTGCTCTGGGCGCGTCATACGTACGACGCTAGGCCCGGCACCTTTCGGCGCCGGCCGAACGATCGCTTACGCCACCACGCCGCCGAGCACCGCCGTCACGACCCGCCGCAGCTCCGCCGCGTCCGGCGCCCCGCTGCCCGCGGCGAGCAGGTGGCCGGAGCCGATGAGCGTCGGCGCGAGCACGTCGACGTCCGCGTCGGCGGCGATCCGGCCCAGGTCGCGCTCCGCCCGTAGATAGCCGGCGAGCATCGCCCCGGCCTCGGTGAGCAGCGGGAGGCCGGCCGGCGTGGTGCGGCGCAGGCGCTCGCGCAGGGCGTCGCGGGCGAAGACGAGCGCGACGATCGAGACGGCGACGGTTTCGAAGATCTCCGCCAGCGCGTCCGTGAGGTTGCCGGCCACCGTGCCGGTCCCGGCCGCCGCCCGGAGGGCCTCGGCCCGGTCCGCCAGCCGCGCGATGCGGTCCTCGACCAGCGCGGCGAGGAAGTCGTCGAAGTCCGCGAAGTGCCGGTGCAGCACGCCCTTGGCGACGCCCGCCTCCTCGGTGACGGCACGGCTGGTCAGCCCGCTCGCACCGGCCCGCAGCAGCACGCGCTCGGCGGCCGCGAACAGCTGCTCGCGCACATCCCGGATGGCCACACCTGTCGGCACCCCGCACCGTCTCCTCGTCTCGGCGTCGGGGACAGCTTACGACCTGCACGCTTGTTGAGTGGGCAGGCGCCCACTAGAGTGGGCACATGCCCACTCCCGCGCAGAACGAGCCACCCGAGGTACACGAACTCCGCGAAGCGGCCGAGTCCTTCGGCATCGACGCCGAGCGCTACGACCGGACCCGCCCCACCTACCCCGCCGCCCTGATCGAACGGATCGCCGCGACCGCGCCGGGCCCCGACGTCCTCGACGTCGGCTCCGGCACGGGCATCGCCGCCCGGCAGCTGCGGGCGGCCGGCTGCCGCGTCCTCGGCGTCGAACCGGACGCGCGGATGGCGGAACTGGCCCGGCGGACCGGGACGGAGACCGAGGTGGCCACGATCGAGACGTGGGACCCGGCCGGGCGTACCTTCGATGCGGTCGTCGCCGGACAGGCATGGCACTGGGTCGACGCGCACGCGGGGGCGGTGAAGGCGGCGCAGGCGCTGCGGCCGGGCGGCGGGCTACTGGCGGTGTTCTGGAATGTCGCCGAGACCCCGCCCGAGGCCAACACGGCTTTCGCGGAGGCGTATCGCCGGGCCGTGCCCGAACTGCCCCTGGACCGCGGCACCCAGTCGGCGCTGGCCGCGTACGAGCCGATGTTCGCCAAGGCCGCCGAAGGCATCCGCGCCGCCGCCGGCTCCTTCACGGCGCCGCAGGAGTGGCGCTACACATGGGAGCACACGTACACCCGCGACGCCTGGCTCGACCAACTCCCGACCGGCGGAGTCTTCACCCGCCTGCCGCGGCCGACCCTCGACGCGCTGCTGGCGGAGGTGGCCGCCGTAATCGACGGGCTCGGCGGCCACCTCCCCGTCAGCTACACGACGGTGGCGGTCACGGCAGTGCGCGCCTGATCAGGTCGACCGTGATCCGATCAGGCCGACCGGGATCCGATCAGGTCGACCACGAGAGCGTCCCGTTGGCCACGCTCAGGATCGCCAGCACGGCGAGATCCGCCACGCCCAGCGCGATGCCGAGCCAGGCCCGGCCGCGCCGGGAGGTGCCGCGGGCGAGCGCCAGCGAGCCGAAGACCAGGGCGCACGGGCCGAGGAAGAGATTGAAGACGAGCAGCCCGGCCAGGCCGGTGACGAACGACGCCACGGCGAAGTCGTCACTGCGGTTACGGCGCGGCGCCTCCGTCTCCGCCTCCGTCTTCGCGGACTGAGTGCGTTCCGTCAGCGTCGTCATCGCTCCGCCCTCCGGCTGTGGTGCTCGCGCACCGCGAAGCCCAGCAGCCACGCGGCGATCACGGCCCCGGCCACCATCGATACGGAGACCGGCAACTGGGCGGCGGCGCCGATCACGACGCCGAACAGCAGGAAGGCCGCCACAAGAATGATCACGGGATTCCATCCCCCTCTTCGGTGAACGGTTGTAGTAACACTTGTTCACTGAAAACGAGGGTACGCACTCCTGGCGCGCAAAGGCAAACGAGTGTTTACTGAATTTCTGTGAGCCGCACCACCGCCCCCGGGCTCCGGGAAGCCCGCAAGCAGCAGACCCGCCAGTCCATGCTCGACGCCGCGCTCGGCCTCCTCGAGGAGCAGAGCCTGTCCAGCCTCGGCCTCCGCGAGGTGACCCGCGCCGTCGGCATCACCCCGGCGGCCTTCTACCGCCACTTCCGCGACATCCCCGACCTCGGCGTCGCCCTGGTCGAGCAGGCGCTGGGCAGCCTGCACACGCTCGTCACCTCACTGCTCACCGAGCAGGACGGCGCCGAGGAACGCATCGACACCTCCGTCGAGCTGATCCAGCGCTACGTCCGCGCGCACCCGGCCCACGTCCGCTTCGTGGCCCGCGAACGCTACGGCGGCGTACGCGAGGTGCGCCTGGCCATCGCCGCCCAACTGAACCTCTTCACCCGCGAGGTCGCCGACGCCCTCTCCGCGGAAGCCGCGGCGAAGGACTGGAGCCCGGCCGAACTGCACATGCTGGCCGGCCTCTTCGTGGACCAGATGGTCCTGACGGCGTGCGCCTTCCTCAACGCCGAACTGGGCGAGGGCCCGTCCCCGACCGAGGTGGCGGACACCGCCCGCGCCCGGATGCGCCTGGTCCAGCTGGGCCGGGAGCACTGGCGGGGCTGAACGCACGCGAAGCAGGGCCCGAATCGGACCCTGCTTCGGTGCACGGACGAAGTGGCGTCAGTTCACGGTGGCCGGCTGGGCGTCGGCCGCCCCCTGCTCCTCGGCCGCCGCCTCCTCGGCCGCGACCTCCTCGGCCGTCTTGTCGTTGACGTTGGCGACGGAGTCGACGACCTCGTCGACCATGTTGCCGATGTCGCGGAGGCCACCGATGGAGAGGATCTGGCCGAGGAGGCCCTCGCTCTCGGGTTCCGGGTTAACGCCATCGGCGTTCGCGGGGACGGTCATCAGAGCGGTTGCTGCCATGCCGGTGGCGACCAGTACGGCCGCGCGGCGGATACCTGCACGCATGGGAAGTTCTCCTGCATGTGGGGGAAGGGACCTTCGGAGTATTCCGCGCAAAACGGATAATATGCTTAATGGCGCCCGTTTGGCGGAGCGGCCCGAGCGGCCCTCTGATGCCCCATCAGCCGGCGCGGCCGGCTAGCGCCCCCGGCGCAGCAGTACCCACTGCGCCACCGCGAACGCGGCGGTCACCGCGGCCTGGAGCGGGATCCACACGGTGCCGGTGCCGGACGGGTCCAGCAGCACGACCGCGACGATGCTCGCGGCCGTCCAGGCCAGGTTGATGTCGATGAAGACGGCGACCGCGCCCGGCGGCGGGCTCGGGCGCAGGCCCACGTAGCCGACCACGGCCCCGTACCCGACAAGGAAGGCGCCGAGGCCGAGGAGCAGGCCGGCGGAGACGCCGAGCAGGTCCTCGAGCGGGCCGGAGGCCGCCAGGTAGGCGAGTCCGTTCGCGGTGGTGACCGCGGCGTCGAGCAGCAGGACGCGGCGGAGCCAGGTCGTCGGGGTGGTCGCGGTGCGGGTGGCGTTGGCGGTCAGGGACATGGCTCCTCCGGATGTACGGCGGGATGCGGTGCGTTCACCGTGCCGTGCGGAGGGGTGCCGGGTCGATTACCGCAGAGGTAATGAAGGGCCTGCTCAGACGTCGTAGTTGAAGCCGAAGGCACGCACGCCCGTCTCCGTGCGGGGGCGGTGGCTGGTGCGGTCGCCCATGGCGACGTAGGTGCCCGGGCCGTGGGTGCGGTCGCCCTCGATGATCTCGCCGGAGACGACGAAATAGGCCTCGCCGTACGTCTCGTGCACATCCGTCTCCGGCCATTCGGCGCCGGGGGCGAGGTCCATGACCCAGGTGCGGATCCCGGGCATGCCGGGGAGCATCCGGACCTGGATGCCGGGGGCGAACTCGGTGGCGGGCAGGGCGTCGACGTCCACGGGCAGGGTCTGGCCGGTGGCGACCGGCGGAGGCGTGGTCATCGGCGCACGCTGTCACAGCTGCTCGCGCGCGGCGAGCGATTTAAGCTCCGCGCGGGAGGCGATGCCGAGCTTGGGATACGCCTTGTAGAGGTGGTAGCCGACGGTGCGGTGGCTGAGGAAGAGCTGGGCGGCGATGTCGCGGTTGGACAGGCCCTGGGCGGCGAGGCGGACGATCTGCAGCTCCTGCGGGGTCAGGCCCGCTGCCGCGCCGTGGGTGGGGGCGGTGGTCTGCTCGGCGCGGGTGCCGGTGCCGGTGGCGGTGAGCTCGGCGCGGGTGCGTTCGGCCCAGGGGCGCATGGCGAGGCGGTCGAAGACGTCCAGGGCGTCGTCCAGTTGGGCCCTGGCCTCCGCCTTCCGGCGGGAGCGGCGCAGCCATTCGCCGTACAGGAGCGCGGTCCTGGCGTACTCGAGGGGGCGACCGTCGCGGTCGTGGGTGCGGAGGGCGTCGGCGTAGTGCTGCTCGGCGCCGTCGTCGATGGCCAGCAGGGCGTGGCAGCGGTGCAGCAGCGCCTGGGCCCAGTCCTGTTGTACGGAGCCGGTCCACTCCGCGAAGCGGGTGAGGGCGTCCGCCGCCCGGTCGGGGGCGCCGACCCGGACCGCGGCCTCGACCAGGTCGGGGGTGGAGCGCAGGGCGCAGAAGTGGTGGCGCATGGGCTCGCGGGTGAGCCGCTCGAAGCGGGAGAGGGCGGATTCGGCGCGGCCGAGGCCGAGTTCGAGGAGGCCGAGCGACCAGTGCGCCCAGGGGGCGCCGGGGGCGAGGGCGCCGGCGGCGCCGCCGGTCAGGCCGGTCTCCGCGTGCCGCCGGCAGGCCTCCTCGTCGCCCTCGGCGGCGGCGAGATAGGCGAGCACGCTGCTGAACTGGCCGGTCCACTGCTCCTGCCCGGTGTCGCGGGCGAGCGCGAGCGCCTCGGCGGCGGTGGTGCGCGCGTCCCGGTGCCGGCCGGTGAAGACCTCGCCCTCGGCGACGAAGAACAGCACCGTGGGTAGCCGCCCGGCCGCCCCCGCGGCGCGCTGCTCGGCGGCCAGTTCGGTGGCGAGCCGGTGCGCGTCGGCGTCCTGGCCGCGGGCGAGGGCGGCGCCGCAGAGGAGCATCAGCGCTTCGTCGGGCACCTTGCCGCCGCGGCCGCGGATCGCGTCGAGGGCGTCGCGGAGTACGGGCGGCGGGCCCGTACGGCCGCGGTCCAGGAGGCGGGCGACGAAGCGGGCGAGGGGTGCGAGGGGGTGGGGCTCCGGCAGTGATACGGCCTCGAGCGCCGTCAGGGTCTCGGAGAGAGGGCGCTCGCCCAGATACCAGGCCGGGTGCACGGACTGGATGAGCATGGCGGCGGCCTGGGCGGGGTCGCTGTCGCGGACGAGCGCGGCGCCGTTGAGCAGCAGTTGGTGAGCGGCGGGGTACGAGCCCTGCCAGAAGGCGGCGAGGGCACGGACGTGGGCGGTACGGGCGCCGAGGGCGGCATCGCCCGGGGTGGTGGCGGTGCTTCCGGGCATGGCGGCGGTCGAGGACGTAGCGCCGTCCTGGCGTGCGGGACCACCCGAGACCGCATCGCCATCATGTGGCGCCCTCCCGCCCAAGCGCGTATCCCCTCCGGCAGCCGCGTCAGTCCCGGCCGCGCCGCGCTCCGCCGCCCGCCGGGCCAGGTCCACCGCACGCTCCAACCGGCCTGCCGCCAGCGCGGATTCCGCCGCGTGTGTCTCCCGCCGGGCCCGTTCCGCCGGGTCCGCGGTCAGGCGCGCCGCGCGCTCGTATGCCGCGGCCGCGGCCTCGTGGCCGCTGCGGGCGCGGGCTCGGGATGCCGTCTCCTCCAGGGCGGTGGCGGCCTCCGCGTCGGGGCCGGTGGCTGCCGCTGCCAGGTGCCAGGCGCGGCGGTCGGCGTGGGACGGTTCGGTGAGGGTGGTGGCCAGGGCGCGGTGGGCTGCCAGGCGGCGGCCGAGGGGAGCGCGCTGGTGGACGGCGGCGCGGATGAGGGGGTGGCGGAACGTCACCGATTCCGGCAGCGAGCCGTCCGCGACCGCGGCGCCGGCCCGGCGTACCAACAGACCCGTCTCCTCCGCCCGCACCAGGTCGTCGATCCCAGCGCCCACCGCGCCCGCCGCGCGCAGCAGCACCTCCGGGTCGCCGGTCTCGTCCACCGCCGCGAGCAGCAGCAGGTCCTGCACGGTCTGCGGGAGCCGGCTCACCTGCCCGTGGAAGGCGAGTTGCAGCCGGCCCGTCAGCGGCAGCGCCCCAGGGCTGAAGCCGCCGGGGCTCTCCGCCGCGAGCGCCAGCGGGAGTTCGTGCAGCGCCAGCGGATTTCCGTGCGCCTCGGCCAGGACGCGATAGCGCACCGTCGGGGACAGCGATATCCCCTGCTCAGATCCCTCCCCCGCAGGCCGCCGGTCCAGCAGCGCGGCCGCCGCCTCCGGTGTGAGACCGGCCAGCCGCCGCTCGGGCAGCCCGGCGGCCGGGAAGGACCCCTCGCCGTCCCGGGCAGCGAAGACCAGCGCCACGCCCTCGGCGTACAGCCGCCGCGCCGCGAACAACAGCGCGTCCTGCGACGCCTGGTCGAGCCACTGCGCGTCGTCGACCAGGCACAGCAGCCCGCCCTCGCCCGCATGCTCCGCGAGCAGCGACAGCACCGCGAGCCCGGTCAGCATCGCATCGCGGTCGCCGGCCGCGCCGAGGCCGAGCGCCGCCTCCAGCGAAGCGCGCTGCGGCTCCGGCAGCGCACCGAGGGCGCCGAGCGCCGGTCGCAGCAGCAACTGCAGCCCGGCGAAGGGCAGTTCCGACTCGACCTCCACCCCCGTGCCGCGCAGCACCCGCATCCCCTTCGCCCGCGCCGCCGCGTGGTCGAGGAGCGCGGTCTTGCCGATGCCCGGCTCGCCGCGCAGCACCAGCGCGCCGCTCCGCCCGCAGCGGGCCGCGTCGAGCAGCGCGGCCAGGGCGTCCTGCTCCGGCTGCCGCCCGTACAACTCTGCTGTCCGTAGATCATCCATGTACCGGTGAAAGTACCTAAGGACGACAGATTCCGCGCCGCCGGGCGCTGCCTAACTTGGTGGTCACCGCAAGGCAAACACCAAGGAGATCACGCCATGACCTTCAAGAACGAGCTGGTCGAGAGCTACCTCGCCGCCTGGAACGAGACCGACGCGGCCAAGCGCAAGCACCTCCTCGCGGAGACTTTCGCCGCGGACGTCCGGTACGTCGACCCGCTGGTCGACGTCCGGGGCCACGACGGCCTCGACGCCACCATCGCCGCCGTGCAGGGGCAGTTCGAGGGGCTGGTCTTCAGCCTCGGCGGCCCGGTCGACGCGCACCACGACATCGCCCGCTTCACCTGGCACCTCGGCCCTGAGGGCGGCGAGCCGCTGGTCATCGGCTTCGACGTCGCCGTCATGGACGACGAGGGCCGGATCAGCCAGGTGCACGGCTTCCTCGACAAGGTCCCGGCCGGCGCCTGACCCCTCCCGGGAGGGCGGGCGGACACCCCGCCCGCCCTCCGGGACCGATCCCGTACGACACCCGCGAAAGGAATCACCATGCCCGCCTACGCCATCGCCCAGCTGCCGGAAGCCGCCCCGCACCCGGAGATCGCCGAGTACATCGAGCGGATCCCCGGCACCTTCACCCCGTACGGCGGCCGCTTCCTGGTGCACAACACCCCGCACGAGACCGTCGAGGGCACCTGGTCCGGCGGCGTCGTGATGATCGGCTTCCCCTCGCTCGCCGAGGCCCGCGCGTGGTGGCACTCCCCCGCGTACCAGGAGATCGCCCCGCTGCGCTCCCGCCACCTGCCCGGCGACATCATCCTGGTCGCGGGCGTTCCGGAGGACTACGACCCGACGCCCTTCGCGCAGGTGGTGCGCGAGGCCGCCGCAGCCACCGGATAGCCCGGCGTTACGGGTCGCCCGGCAGGCGCCAGGTGCCCGAACGGCCCCTGGAGCACGCCGCGTCCCGGCGATAGACAGGTACCGGAAGCGGCCACCGGAGGTGTGGACACCATGGCAGCCGAGCAGCGGACCCCCGCACTCGTCGTCGGCGTCGACGACACCCGCGCGAGCCTGGATGCCGTCCACTGGGCGGTCGCCGAGGCCGGCCGCCAGGGACTGCCCGTGCGCCTGCTGCACGCATCCGTGCCGGCGCCCTCCGCGAACGGCCACCGGGCGGAACTCGCCCTCGCGGAGCGCCTCGTCGCCACCGCCGCGGCCCTCGATCCCGGCGTCGAGGTGTTCACCGAGCTCGCCCCCTACGACCCGGTCACCGCCCTGCTCCAGGCGAGCCGGGAGGCATTCGCCCTGGTCATCGCCGCCCACGGCCACCGCGGTCTCACCGGACCGCTGCCCGGCCAGGTGAGCCGCGCGGTGGCGGCACGGGCGGACTGCCCGGTCGTCGTCGTACGGGGCGCGCGGACGGCGGGCACCGGCCCCCGGCGGATCGCCGTAGGGGTGGGCGAAGCCGAGGAGAGCCGCGCCGCCCTGGAGTTCGCGTTCCGCCTCGCCGCGGCGGACGACGCGACGGTGGAGGCCGTACGCGCCTGGCCCCGCCAGGGCCGGGCAGAACCGCGGCACCGCACCTGCGCCCCCAGCGCGCCCGCCCCCTGGGAGACCCGGGCCCGCACGACGCTGGACACCGCGCTGCGCACGGCCACGCGCCGGCACCAGCAGGTCCCCGTACGCCGGATCACCGCGGCCGGCCCGGCCCGCGATGTGCTCCTCCTGGCCGCCTCCGCCGCCGATCTCCTCGTGGTCGGCGCCCACCGCAGGGCACCGGACCTCGGCTGCCTCAACCACGCCCTCCTGCAGCACGCCTCGTGCCCGGTGGCCGTGGTGCCCGGGTGACGGTCGGCCGTACAGCGATGAGATTCGCCGCGGCGGCGGGTCTGTCCCTGTACCCGCACCAACCGACCGGAGGATCACCTCATGACCGCCACCTACACCTTTGACGTCTTCTCCAGTCTCGACGGCTACGGCGCCGCCGGCGGCGACTGGACCGGCTACTGGGGCAAGCAGGGCCCCGAGCTCCTCGATCACCGCCTCGCCCAGTACGAGGAGGAGCAGCGGATGATCTTCGGCGCCAACACGTACCGGGCCTTCGCCCGGATGCTGGCGGACAGCACCGAGGACTCCGACGTCCGGGACCCCTGGGTCACCCGCATGACACACCTGCCCGCCACGGTGGTGTCGAACTCGCTCGAGGGCCCCCTCGACTGGCACGACGGGACCGTCGCGAACGGCGACGCGGTCGACGTCGTCGCCCGGCTCAAGGAGGAGTCCAAGGTGCCGCTGCGCTCGCACGGCAGCCTGTCCATGAACCGCGCGCTGCTGGCCGCCGGCCTGGTCGACCGCGTCCAGGTGACCCTCTTCCCGGTGATCACCGGCCGGACCGGCCTCGACCCGATCTTCCGGGGCGCCGCCGACTTCGACCTCGACCTGGTCGAGTGCCGGACCCTCGACGGCAACATCCAGGAGCTGATCTACCGGCCCACCCTGCACGCCTGAGGCCACGCTCACGCGAGAGGCATAGTTGAGGTCTCAATCTTTTCGGAGGCCGCCATGAAGATGCCCGCGCTCTACCTCTCGCACGGCGCTCCGCCGCTCGCCGACGACCCGGTGTGGCCCGGGGAGCTCGCCGCCTGGTCGGCGGAGCTGCCGCGGCCGCGCGCCATCCTCATGATCTCCGCGCACTGGGAAGAGGCGCCGCTGGCCATCGGCGCCACCGAGACGCGGCCGCTGGTCTACGACTTCTGGGGCTTCCCCGAGCACTACTACCAGGTCACGTACGCCGCCCCCGGCGCCCCCGGCCTCGCCGCTTCCGTACGGGCCCTGCTGCGCGGCCCCGGCACCGACGTCCAGGACACCCCGGATCGCGGCCTCGACCACGGCGCGTACGTCCCCCTCGTCGAGATGTATCCGGACGCCGACATCCCGGTGCTGCAGATCTCCATGCCCACCCTCGACCCCGAGCAACTGCTCGCCATCGGCCGCAAGCTCGCGCCGCTGCGGGACGAGGGCGTGCTGATCGTCGGCAGCGGGTTCTTCACGCACAATCTCGCCGCACTGCGGCACGACGGCGTGCCGCGCTGGTCCGCGGAGTTCGATGCCTGGGGGCGCGAGGCGCTGGCCGCCCAGGACGTGGACGCGCTCGCCGACTTCCGGCACAAGTCCCCGGCCGGCGCGCTGGCCCACCCGCGTACCGAGCACTTCGCGCCGCTGTTCGTCGCGATGGGCGCCGCGGGGACCGACCTGGGCGCGCAGCGCAGCGTCATCGACGGTTTCTGGATGGGGCTGGCCAAGCGGTCCGTGCAGTTCGGGTAGCCCGGCACCGGCCGGCGCTTCATGACAAGCGTGTGAAGAGTTTATTCCGAGCTGTTGACATAAAACATCGGCGCTCCGCATGCTGTGCGGCATGCCACAACCCGACGGTCCGCTGGCGCGGCTGCGCCGCGGTCATGAGTCCCTCGTCCTCGGCCTGCTGCGCAAGCACGGCCCGCTCAGCCGCGCCGAACTCGGCCGGCTGAGCGGCCTGTCGCGTACGACGCTCTACGACATCGTCGCCGCGCTCGTCGACAGCGGCGCCGTGGCCACCGCCGCGCCGGCGACGGACGCCGCCGGCAAGCGCGGCCGCGGCCGCCCGGTGGAGAAGCTGACGCTCAACCCCGGGGCGGGCCAGGCGCTCGGCATCGACTTCGCCCGCCGCGCCGTGCACGTGGCCGCGGTCAACGTCGCCCACGAGGTGATCGGCTCCGCCGGCGAAGCACACGCCGCCGACCTCCCCTGGGAGGAGCGCATCGACCTCGCCGAGCGGCTCGTCGGCACCCTCGGCCAGGGCGCGCTGCGGCTCAGCTCGCTCAGCGCCATCGGCGTCGGCGTCGTCGGCCCGGTCGGCGCACCCGGCGAGGAGGCCACCCGGGCCGGCGACAGCGACGGGCTGCCGGGGCTGCTGGCCAAGCGCTTCGGCGTGCCGGTCCTCGTCGACAACAACACCCGCCTCGCCGCGCTCGCCGAGGCCACCTGGGGCGCGGCGGCCGGCGACGAGGACGTTCTCTACCTCAAGATGTCGTACGGCGTCGGCGGCGGCCTCATCGTCGGCGGTTCGCTGCACCGGGGCGCGTACGGGCTCTCCGGCGAGTTCGGGCACATCACCGTCGAGCCGGGCCCTGACGGGCGGCCGTGCGAGTGCGGCGGCACCGGATGCCTGGAGACGGTGGCCTCCGCCGGTGCCGTACTCGACGCCGCCCGGGAAGCGGGCTGCGACGTCGCGGACTTCCCGGCGCTGATCGCCGCCGTCGAGGGCGGCGACGCGGCCGCGCGCGGCGTCTTCGACCGCGTCGGTACGGCCGTGGGCGAGGTGCTCGCCGCGACCTGCAACGCCATCGGCCCCGGCGTCATCGTCCTGGGCGGCGAGGTGGCCGCGGCCGGCGCCGCGCTCCTCGAGCCCGTCGAACGCGCCCTGAGCGCCCACATCCAGCCCATCGCCCGGCACCGCGTCGACCTGCGCCGGGCGGCCATCGACGAGTCGGGCGGCGCGCTCGGCGCCATCGCCCTCGTCCTGCACGAATCCCCCTTGCTTTCCCGCTACCCGGCGCAGGAGCCGGGATCCGAAGAAGAGGACGACGCATGAACGTCACCAGGCGACCGGAGCGGATATGGCTGTGATCACCGCACCGGAGAACGAGAAGGCCACCGCGAAGTCGGCGCCCGTCCGCGGCAGGAAGCGCCGGGTCCGGCCCATCGTGCTCAACCTGATAGCGCTCGCCATAGGCATGGTCATCTGGAACGTCGGGGCCGCGCTCGCGATGATCGGAGATCTTCCGGGACCCGGCGATGTCGCGTCCCGCACCGGCGAGATGATCGGCGACGGTCAGCTCTTCGAGAACGCCTGGGCCAGCTTGCAGCGCGTCTTCCTGGGGTTCCTGATCGGCAACGCGGTCGCAATACCCATCGGCTTCCTGATGGGCTGGTATCCGGTGGCCCGTGGGCTGCTGGAGCCGTACATCCAGTTCTTCCGCACCATCCCGCCACTGGCGATCATCCCGCTCGCCATCGTCCTGATGGGCATCGGCGAGACCCCGAAGGTCTTCGTCATCTTCATCGCGGCCTTCATGGCCACGGTGGTGGCCGCGTTCCAGGGCGTGACGAACGTCGACCGGACGCTGGTCAACGCGGCCCGGGTGCTGGGCGCCTCGGACGGAGTCATCTTCCTGAAGGTCGTGATGCCGGCGTCGGTGCCGTTCCTCCTGGTCGGCATGCGGATCGGCCTCGGTTCCGCCTGGGCCACCGTGGTGGCCGCCGAGATCATGGGCGCGGAGTCGGGCGTGGGCCAGTCGATGATGCAGGCCCAGACGTACTACGACATGCCCACGATCGTCGTGGGCGTCATCACCATCGGCGTGATCGGGCTGGTCATGGACCGGCTGCTGCTCCTCGCCGAGCGCCGTCTGACCGGTTGGCAGGAGACCCGATGAACAGCAAGATCTCGTTCCAGAACGTCACCAAGACCTTCGACTTGAAGGACTCGGTATTCACCGCCCTCGACGACGTATCGCTGGAGATCGAGGACCAGGAGTTCGTGACCGTCGTGGGCCCCTCCGGGTGCGGCAAGTCAACGCTCATGGGCATGGCCGCCGGCCTGGTGACTCCGGACGGCGGGCAGGTCGAGGTCGACGGCGCGCCCGTGACCGGGCCGGGACCCGAGCGCGGCGTGATCTTCCAGCAGTACGCGCTGTTCCCCTGGCTCACGGTGCGCGGCAACGTCGAGTTCGGGCTGAAGCTCGCCGGGCTCTCGGCGGAGGAGCGCCGCAAGCGCGCCGAGCAGGCCATCGACCTCGTGGGCCTCACCGACTTCGCCGACGCACTCCCCAAGACCCTCTCCGGCGGCATGAAGCAGCGCTGCGCCATCGCCCGGGCGTACGCGGTGGACCCCGAAGTGCTCCTCATGGACGAGCCGTTCGGCGCCCTCGACGCGCTCACCCGGGTCCAGCTTCAGGACCAGCTGCTCGACACGTGGACACAGCAGAAGCGCACCGTCATGTTCATCACGCACGACGTGGACGAGGCCGTCTACCTGGCCCGCCGGGTGATCGTGATGGCCGCCCGGCCGGGCCGGATCTTCCGCATCATCGACGTGGACCTGCCGTATCCGCGCACCGAAGAGATGCGCCTGTCGCCCGAGTTCGCCCAGCTCCGTAACGAGGTCTGGCACGCCGTCTACCACCAGGACGAGCCGCAGGACGCCGTCGCGGCCTGACGCCCCGCACATCTTCCTTCCTCCCGAAAGGACCTACGCGCCATGAGCGTGACCCGCCGCGGCTTTCTGACCGCACTCTCCGCAACCGCTGTGTCACTCCCCGTAATATCCGCGTGCTCCAACTCCAAGACCAGCACGGGCCCGCGTGGTGCGGGCGGTGGCGGAGGCAAGGCCGACAGCAGCATCAAGTTCGGCTATATCTCCGACTACAACGGCGTCAGCCTGCTCGCCGTGGCCGACAAGCTCGGGCTCTGGAAGAAGCACGGGCTCACCGTCGACGTCACGTCGTTCTCCAACGGCCCCATCCAGATCCAGGCGCTGAACGCCGGGGACCTCGACTTCGGCTACATCGGCCCCGGCGCCATGTGGCTGCCCGCCTCCGGCAAGTCGAGGATCGTCGCCATCAACACCCTGACCTACGCCGACCGCGTCATCGGCCAGCCGGGCCTCGAGACCATCAAGGATCTGCGCGGCAAGCGCATCGGCGTACCGGAAGGGACGTCGGGCGAGATGATCCTGAATCTGGCCCTGCAGGACGCCGGAATGTCGATGGATGACATCAAGAAGGTCCCCATGGACCCGCCCACCGTCGTCTCCGCCTTCTCCTCCGGCAAGATCGACGGCGCCGGCATCTTCTACCCGCTGATCGGCACCATCAAGGAGAAGGTGCCGAAGCTCGAAGAGGTGGCGAGCACCCGCGACCTGCCGGACAGCAACTTCCCCACCGCCTTCGTGTCCGGCCAGAAGGTCTCCGACGCCACCGTCACGAACGTCCTCAAGGTGCTCCAGGAGGCCAACGACTGGCGCGAGCAGAACTACGAGGAATCGATCAAGCTCTCCGCCAAGATGCTCAAGGTCTCCGAGGACAAGGTGGCGGCCGACGCGAAGAACGTGAAGATCATGTCGACCGACGACCTCGTCGCCAAGACCAAGGACGGCACCGTCGGCGAATGGCTCGACGGCATGAGCGACTTCTTCGTCAAGACCGGCCAGCTGAAGGAGAAGCCGAAGGCCACCGACTTCTACACCGCCGATCTCTACACAAAGGCTGCCGGCAAGTGAACCTGCTCTTCCTCATGACCGACCAGCACCGGGTCGACACCCTGGGCTGTTACGGCAACCCCCACGTCTCCACCCCCCATCTCGACCGGCTCGCCGCCGGCGGCACGCGCTTCGACCGCTTCTACACTCCGACCGCCATCTGCACGCCTGCCCGGGCCAGTCTGCTCACCGGGCAGGCCCCGTTCCGGCACCGGCTGCTCGCCAACTACGAGCGGAATGTGGGTTATCTGGAGGACCTGCGCGAGGACGCCTTCACCTTTCCGTCCGCGCTCGCCGAGCGGGATTACCAGCTGGGGCTCATCGGCAAATGGCACGGCGGCACGCAGCGCAATGCCGCCTCGTACGGCTTCGAGGGCCCGGATCTGCCCGGCTGGCACAATCCGGTGGATCACCCGGACTACCTGGCGTATCTGGAGGAGAACGACCTCCCGCCGTACCGGATATCCGACCTGGTCCGCGGCACCACCCCGAACGGCAACAAGGGCAATCTGCTCGCCGCCCGGCTACACCAGCCGGTCGAGGCGACCTTCGAGTACTACCTGGCCACCCGCGCCATCGAGCAGCTGGAGAAGTTCGCCGCGGACGGCCGCCCCTTCTATCTGGCCACCCACTTCTTCGGCCCGCACCTGCCGTATCTGCTCCCCGACGCGTACTACGACATGTACGACCCGGCCCTGGTCGAGCTGCCGCCGTCCATCGCCGAGACCTTCGAGGGCAAGCCGCCGGTGCAGCGGAACTACAGCGCGCACTGGACCTTCGACACCATGCCGATCGAGGTCACCCGCAAGCTGATCGCGACGTACTGGGGCTATGTCACGCTCATCGACGAGCAGATCGGCCGCATCCTGACCCGGATGGAGGAGCTCGGCCTCGGCGCCGACACGTCGGTCTTCTTCACCGCGGATCATGGTGAGTTCACCGGGGCGCACCGGCTGCACGACAAGGGTCCGGCGATGTACGAGGACATCTACCGGATTCCCGGCATCGTCCGCGTCCCGGGCCAGGAGCCCCAGGTCCGCGACGAGTTCGTGTCGCTCACCGACATGACGGCGACCATCCTGGAGCTGGCCGGCTGCGATACGGAGCCCGCCACCGACAGCCGCTCGCTGCTGCCGCTGGTGTGCGGTGAGCACCCCGAGTGGCCGGCGGAGCTGCTGGCGGAATACCACGGCCACCACTTCCCGTATCCGCAGCGGATGCTCCGCGAGGAGCGCTACAAGCTGGTGGTCAACCCGGAGTCGGTCAATGAGCTCTACGACCTCGAGGCCGACCCGCACGAGCTCAGCAACCGCTACGAGCACCCCGAGATGCACCCGGTCCGGCGCCGCATGATGCGCCGCCTCTACGACCTGCTCCGGGACCGCGGCGACAACTTCTACCACTGGATGACACCGATGTACGACATCGGCGAACTCGACTACGACCCGACCCTCAGCTCCTTCGAGCCGGAAGGCACCTAGGGCCTCTCTTTCGGATCTTGCCGCGTCCCGCGCCGCCCGGCACGCACGCTCGCCGCACGCCGCGACCGGACCGGTGGCTCCGCCACCGGACCGGTCGCAGCGCACGCCGATCGCACGCACCGAACGACGCTCCTGTGCCACACCGCAGCCGCATTGCTCACCCGTCGGGCACCACTCCGTGCTCACCGACAAGATCCAAAAGAGAGGCCCTAATTGATGCGCAGGCTGATGCGGACGGCCGCTCTCCTCGGCGCGCTGGTGGCACCCCTGGTGCCGGCGCCGGCGGGGGCGGCGGACGAGCAAGGCACGTACGCGAATCCCGTCACCCAGGGGGTGGTCGACACCTTTCCCGACCCGGCGGTGATCAAGGGCAAGGATGGCTACTGGTATGCCTACGGCACCGAGAACCCGGTCTTCCAGTCCCGGGGCGAGAACACCGAGCGCAAGCTGCCGATTCTCAAGTCCAGGGACATGGCGCACTGGGAGTACGCGGGTGAGGTCTTCACGCCGGAGAGCCAGCCTTCCTGGCATGACAAGTCCCGGCTCTGGGCCCCGGACGTCCGCTATTCCGGCGGGAAGTACCACCTGAGCTACTCGGTCCCGGGCAAGGACACGGTCGGCGTCGCCACCGCACCCACCCCGACCGGGCCCTGGACCGACCAGGGCGCGATGCTGCCGAAGCCGAGCGGCTGCGCCACCGGGAACATCGACCAGGCGACGTTCACGGACGACGACGGCACCGCGTATCTGTATTGGGGCAGCTACGACACCCTCTGCGTGGCGAAGCTCAACGCCGACCGTACGCGGATCAAGGGCAAGGTCACCGAGATCGCCAAGGGCAGTCAGATGGAGGGCGGTTACGTCATCCGGCACGGCCGCTACTACTACCTGCTGTACTCCGACGCCGGCTGCTGCGACGGCGCGTACAGCGGCTATCAGATCAAGGCGGGGCGTTCGACCAGCCCGTTCGGCCCGTTCACCGACGACGAGGGCGTCAAGCTGACCGAGCCGACCAGCAAGGGCGCGATCGTCGCGGGGGCCAACGGCAACAAGTGGATCGGACCCGGCCATCACGCCGTACAGACGGACCTGTCGGGGCAGGACTGGCTGCTCTACCACGGCATCTCGGCGGATGATCCTGATCTCGACCGCATCCCGGCGCTTCCCGACCGGCAGCTGACCAAGCGCCCGATGCTGATGGACCGGATGGACTGGATCGACGGCTGGCCGGTCATGCGGGCGGGCGCGGGCCCGTCGGAGGAGCGTGAGCAGGCGCCGGTCGCCGAGTGGGACGCGGGCGGATCGTTCGGCGAGGGGTCGCTGGACGGGTGGCGTTCGGAGGGGTCTGCCTGGCAGGCGGCCGAGGACAAGGACGCGCACGGCTACGCCGCCGGGGCCTCGTCCGACAAGGCCTCCTTCCTGCTCTCCGACGACTCCGCTCCGGCCGACGTACGCGCGGAGGCCGATCTGAAGGTCACGTCCGGGTCCGGTGCCGCCGCGCTCGTCCTCAGCCACCGCGGCCGCGGCGACTACACGGCCGCCTGGCTGGACCGCGGCCGGAAGGCGCTGGTCACCGAGGCGGTGGTCGACGGTCGCAGCCGTGGCACGAAGGCGACGGCGCTGCCGGACGGCTTCGCCTGGGACCAGTGGCACACCGTCACCGCCGAGCTGCGCGGCGACCGGCTGACGGCGGAGGTCAGCGAGGACCGGCTGGGCGACCCGGTCGCGCGGCAGGAGCGCGAGGTCCCCGAGGCGCGCTCCGGCGCGGTAGGGACGGCCGTCCGCGGCGGCTCCGCCGCGGCGGACAACGTGGGGGCGGCGCGGCTGTACACCCCGGTGACCGAGCGCGTGCCGGAGCCGTCGACGGGACAGCGGCTGCCCGGATACAGCGACGAATTCACCGGCTCGGGGCAGCCGGGCGAGGACTGGTCCTGGGTGCGCGGCCCGGCCGCCGGCGCCGACATCGGCGACGGCGGGCTGACCTGGCCGACCCAGGGCGGCGCCCTGGGGCTCGACAAGAACACCGCGCCGGTGCTCACCCGCGCCGCGCCCAAGGGCGACTACACGGTGGAGACCAAGCTCCACTTCGCCCCTGACCAGGCCGGTCAGCAGGCGGGCCTGATCCTCTACGGCGGCGACGACCGGTTCTTCAAGAACGTGCACTCGGTCGCGGCCTACCGCCACCACGCCGGGCAGGTCCTGCACCGGAGCGAGTTCGGCAAGGAGGGGCCGCGCCCCACCACCGACCCGCCGCAGCCGGTGGCCCAGGCGCCGATCTACGGCGGGCCGACGGCCGACACCATGTGGCTGAAGCTGCAGAAGCGCACCGATGAGGCGAACGGCGAGACCGAGGTCCGCGCCGCCACCAGCCGGGACGGGAAGCACTGGGTGTGGAACGGGGTGTGGACGCTGCCCGGCACCGAGGAGCTGAAGCTCGGCCTGGTGTCCATGGGCGCGGAGGGTGCCGACGCGCGGTTCGCGTACGTGCGGACGTACGTGGACTGAGCCCGGCGCTGTGACTCCCGCCACCTCGCTTATGCAACTTGTTGCACAAGCGAGGTGGCGGGCGCTACAAAAGGCACCATGACGGCTTACCCGCACCTCCTCCAGCCCCTGGACCTCGGCTTCACGACGCTGCGCAACCGCGTCCTGATGGGCTCCCTGCACCTGAACCTGGAGGAGGCGGAGAACGGCTTCGAGCGGCTCGCTGCCTTCTACGCCGAACGCGCCCGCGGCGGCGTCGGCCTGATCGTCACCGGCGGCATCGCCCCGAACGAGGCCGGTCGCCCGTACGGCGGCGGCGCGAAGATGACCACCGAGGCGGAGGCCGCCCAGCACCGCCAGGTGACCGACGCCGTGCACGAGGCCGGCGGCAAGATCGCGATGCAGGTGCTGCACTTCGGCCGGTACGCGTACGACGAGGGCCTGGTCGCGCCCAGCGCGCTGCAGGCGCCGATCAACTTCTTCGAGCCGCGCGCGCTGACCACCGACGAGGTCGAGCAGACCATCGAGGACTTCGTCCGCGCCGCCGAGCTCGCCCAGCAGGCGGGTTACGACGGCGTCGAGATCATGGGCTCCGAGGGCTATCTGATCAACGAGTTCATCTCGGCGGCGACGAACCACCGCGACGACGAGTGGGGCGGCTCGTACGAGAACCGGATGCGCTTCCCCGTCGAGATCGTGCGCCGCACGCGCGAGCGGGTCGGCACGGACTTCATCATCATCTACCGGCTTTCGATGCTCGACCTGGTGCCCGGCGGCTCCACCTTCGACGAGGTGCTCACCCTCGCCAAGGCCGTCGAGGCGGCCGGCGCCAGCATCATCAACACCGGCATCGGGTGGCATGAGGCCCGTATCCCGACGATCGCCACGTCGGTGCCGCGCGGCGCCTTCTCGTGGGTGACGAAGCGGGTGATGGGCGAGGTCGGCATCCCGCTGGTCGCCGTCAACCGCATCAACACCCCGGAGAAGGCCGAGGAGTTGCTGGCCGACGGCAGCGCGGACATGGTGTCCATGGCCCGGCCCTTCCTCGCCGACCCCGACTTCGTTGCCAAGGCCGCCGCAGGGCGGCCCGACGCGATCAACACGTGCATCGGCTGCAACCAGGCCTGCCTCGACCACACCTTCAGCGGCCAGATCGCCTCCTGCCTGGTCAACCCGCGGGCCGGTCGCGAGACCGAGCTGATCCTCTCCCCCACCCGCCTCGCCAAGAGCGTCGCGGTGGTCGGCGCGGGCCCGGCGGGCCTCGCCTGCGCGGTGAGCGCGGCCGAGCGCGGGCATGCCGTGACGCTCTTCGACGCCGATGCGGAGATCGGCGGGCAGCTGAACATCGCCCGCCGCATCCCCGGCAAGGAGGAGTTCGACGAGACGGTGCGCTACTTCCGTACCCAGCTCGCCGAGCACGGCGTGGAGCTGCGGCTGGGCACGTACGCCACCGCCGAGCTGCTCGCGGACTTCGACGAGGTCGTCGTCGCCACCGGCGTCACCCCGCGCACCCCGGAGATCGAGGGTGTCGACCACCCGAGCGTGGTCGGCTATCTCGACGTGCTGCGCGACGGCGCTCCGGTCGGCGAGCGGGTCGCGATCGTGGGCGCGGGCGGGATCGGCTTCGACGTGGCCGAGTTCCTGACGGACGAGGGTGAAGAGGCGAGCCTCAAGCCCGACGTCTTCTTCCGGCAGTGGGGCGTGGACACCGACTACACGACGCCGGGCGGCCTGACCAAGCCCGCGCGCTCGCGTGCCCCGCGCACCGTGCATCTGCTGCAGCGCAAGCCCAGCAAGGTCGGCGCGGGGCTCGGCAAGACCACCGGCTGGATCCACCGCACCGCACTGCGGCAGCGCGGGGTGGAGATGGTCAAGGGCGCGTCGTACGACCGGATCGACGACGCCGGGCTGCACATCACCGTGGACGGCGAGGCGCGGGTGCTGGAGGTCGACACGGTGGTGCTGTGCGCGGGCCAGGAGCCGCGCCGGGACCTGTACGCCGAGCTGACCGCCGCCGGCCGCACGCCGCACCTCATCGGCGGCGCCGACGAGGCGGCGGAGCTGGACGCGAAGCGGGCCATCCGGCAGGGCACCGAGGTCGCGGCCGCGCTGTGATCGCCGCTTAGGATTCGAGGATGTCCCTCCAGCACGCGATCCTGACGGCCCTGCTCGAGAAGCCGTCGTCGGGGCTCGAGCTGGCCCGCCGCTTCGACCGGTCGATCGGCTACTTCTGGTCGGCGACGCACCAGCAGATCTATCGCGAGCTCGGCAAGCTCGAATCCGCCGGGCTGATCCGCGAGCTGCCCGTGTCCCAGCCGGCGCGCGGGCAGCGCAAGGCGTACGAGGTGCTGCCCGCGGGCCGCGACGAGCTCGCGGCCTGGGTGCGCCGCTCGGAGGACCCGAGGCCGCTGCGCGACCCGCTCGGGCTGCGGCTGCGGGCCGCCGCGATGGTGGGCACCGAGGGGCTCGCCGCGGAGGTGCAGCGTCATCTCGCGCTGCACCGCAAGCAGTTGGCGGAGTTCGAGGCGATCGAGGCCCGCGACTTCCCGGCGGACGGGTCCGGCGACGCGCTGCAGCACCTGGTGCTGCGCGGCGGCATCGAGATGGAGACCTTCTGGATCAAGTGGCTGACCGAGGCGGCGGAGCGGCTCCCGGAGGGATAGCCGGTACGGGACGGTGCCGACTCCGCCCCTCCGGGGCACACTTGACCGAAACGCGCGTCGTCGTCGGAACCCCCTCCCGGTGAGGAGGCCGGCCCATGAACCGGCTGCCGGCACTCGTCAGCAAGCCCGCCCGCTCCCCGCACGCCCAGCGTGACGCGGAGCGCCTGCTCGCGGCCGGACCGTGTGCCGTCTGCACGGAGCGGGACGACGCGGCGCACCGCTGGCTGCGTTACTTCACCCACCACAGCCGCGCCGAGGCGCGCGTACAGACCCGTATCCGCTCGTCCATGGGCTTCTGCCCGCCACACACCCGGCACTTGCTCGGCGACCCGGCGTCCGCCTCCTGGCTGCTGCCGCAGCTCTACGACCTCGCGCTCGACGGCGGCCTGCAGCTGCTGACGGGCCCGGCGCGGCGCCCGGCCCCGCACGCCTGCCCGGCCTGCGTCACCGGCACCCGGGCGGCGGCGCGGGCCCGGTCGGTGCTGCTGCGGGCGCTGGACAGGCCGCCGGTGTTCGCGGCGATGACCGGCGGCGACGTCTGTCTGCCGCACCTGGCCGCCGCGGCGGCGTCGCTGCCCGCCGAGGAGGGCGTACGGCTCGCGGAAGCCGTCGTGCACCGCTTTCCCGAGCGGGCCGCCCTCGAGTGGATCGCCGGTTCCGATGCCGACGCGCCCGTACGGGCCCGGCTGCACCGCGCCCTCGACCCGCTGGCCGACGAGGAGGACCGGCGGCAGCAGCGGTCGGTGCTCGACCGCTGGGACGCCGACGCCGGGCTGGCCTGCTGCCCGCTCTGCCTGGCCGAGCACCGCGCCGCGCGCCGGCTGCTGCGCTGGGCCGCCTGGGCCGGGCCGGAGCCGCCGGACGGCGAGGACACCGCGCTGTGCGCCCGCCACCTGCACGACCTGGCCGCGGACGGCGGCCCCAACCTGGCCGTCATCACCGCCGGCAACGCCGCCGCCTGGCAGGCCCGCTTCACCCGCTTCCACCTGCTGCGCCGGCAGGGCGGCGCGGCCCGGCGGACCGCGCCTGAGCGACTGCTGTACGGCCCCGACACCCGCGGCTGCCGCGCCTGCCGCGAGGAGGCGCTCGCGGCCCGCCGCCAGCGCGACCTGCTGACCGCCGTCCTGTACGACGCGACCCGCGCCCGCGCGTACGAGACCGCCCACGGCATCTGCCTCCGCCACGCCATGAGCTGGCCGGACCCGCCGGCGCCGGTTTTTGCCGCGCTACGGGCCCGGACGGCGCTGCTCCGCTGGGAACTGGACGAGGCGCTGCGCAAACAGGAGTGGCATACGCGGCATGAGGTCAGGGGCGCGGAGCTGGGGGTGGGGCTGCGGGCGCCGACGCTGGTGGACGGGCGGGTGTACGCGGGGCTGCCGCCGCAGCCGCGCGTACACC
>NZ_JAAKZV010000370.1 GCF_011044975.1 Streptomyces coryli
GGTGTCGGGGTTGAGGTGGCGGAGCATGCCGTAGCCGAGGCCGTCGCCGGGGACGGCGCGCAGCTGCTCCTTGATCCGCTTGACGGCCTGGCCGGCGGCCGGGCCACCCTCGCGCAGCTCAGCGAAGTCGACCGCGCCGGCGTCGAGCCGTACCGGGTGGGTGCTGGTGAACCAGCCGACCGTGCGCGTGAGATCCGCCCCCTCGGACAGCGGAATGCGGCCGTGGCCCTCCACATCCACCAGGAATCCGCCGTCCGCGTCCTCCCGGCCGCCTCTCCACTCGGCAATCGCCGTGGTCAGGCCGGTCAGGAGGATGTCGTCGACGCCGGCATGGAAGGCTGCCGGGACGGTGGTCAGCAGCGCGGCCGTGACGTCGGCAGAGACCTGCACCGAGACCTCGGTCATCGAGGCGCCGGTGTCCCTGGCCGGGTCGACGGGACGCGGGGTGAGCAGCGGGTATCCGTCGCGCAACAGGTCGGCCCACTGGGGTAGTTCCGCCTCGCGGTCGGGGGTTGTCGCCTGTGCGGACAGCTCGCGCGCCCAGTGCCGGAAGGATGTCGGCACCGGTTCGAGTGTTACGTCGCTGCCGGTGGCCAGGGCTGTACAGGCCGCTGCGAGATCCGGCAGCAGCACCCTCAGCGAGACCGTGTCCACCACCAGGTGGTGGATGACGAGCAACAGGCGTCCGGGCGTGGCGGAGCCGCCGTCGAACCAGATCAGTTGCGCCATCACGCCCGCCGATGGGTCCAGCCGGCGTATTGCCGCTCGGGTCTGTTCTTCGATCAGCTGGTCGAGGGGGGCTTCGGTGGCGTCTACCCGGTGCACCCATCCTTGTGCGGACGTGGTCTCGGGCACCACCAGGCGCCGCTGCGGGTCTGCTTCGAGGCGGGCGCGGAGGATGTCGTGGTGATCCACCAGTGCCTGGACGGCCTGGGTGAGGACGTCGAAGTCCAGATCGGCCGGGGTGGCTACGAGGCTCGACAGGACAATGTCGTCCACGCTGTCCGGGCCGGCGCGGTCGAGGAGTTCGTGCATGACCGGGGTGAGGGGTATCTCGCCGATGCCGGGGGCGCCGCCGCCGGGCGTGGGTCCGTCCGTGTGCGTCGTGGCGACGGCTGCCAGGGCGGCGGGGGTCAGGCGCTCGAAGACCTGCCGGGCGGTGATCACCAGCCCGGAGCGGCGGGCTTGGGACACGAGGAGCATCGACATGATCGAGTCGCCGCCGAGCTCGAAGAAGGAGTCGTCGACGCCGACCTTTTCCAGGCCGAGTATCTCGGCGAAGAGGGAGCAGAGGGTCTTCTCGGTGGGCGTCTCCGGGGTACGTCCTTCCCTGCTGGTGGCGTCGGGGGCGGGCAGGGCGGCGCGGTCGAGCTTGCCGTTGGGTGTGAGCGGCAGGGCGTCCAGGGGGACGACGGTTGGGATCATGTATTCGGGCAGGCGGGAGGCGGTGTGCTCGCGCAGCTGCGTCGTGTCAATGTGGGTGTCGCTGTCGGGGGCTGGGACGACGTAGGCGACGAGACGCCGCTCGCCCGGCCGGTCCTCCCGTACGAGCACGGCGGCTTGGCCGACCGATTCGTGGGCGGCGATGACGGACTCAATCTCGCCGGGCTCCACCCGGAACCCGCGGATCTTCACTTGCTCATCGGCACGACCGGCAAACTGCAGGGTGCCGTCGGTCGTCCAGCTGGCCAGATCCCCGGACCGGTACATGCGCCCACCGGCACCGAAGGGGCAGGCGACAAATCGTTCGGCAGTCAGGTCCGGACGGCCGACATAGCCGCGGGCCAGACCGGCCCCGGCCACGTAGAGCTCGCCCGTTACGCCGGGCGGCACCGGCTGCAGGAAGCCGTCCAGCACAAACACCTGGGCATTGCCCAGCGGGCGCCCGATCGCCGGCGCCACATCCTCGGCAGTGATACCTGCATCCACCGGCACCGCAGTGGTGATGACCGTGGCCTCGGTCGGCCCATACGTATTCCACACATCGGCCTGACCGACCCAACGGGACGCAAGATCGGCGGTCAACCGCTCGGCCCCGAGCACCCAGTTGCGCACTTCCGGCACGGATGCCGGGTCCAGCACCCCGAGCAGCGACGGCACCACGCTGGCCACGCTGACACCGGCGTTACGGATCATCTCTGCCAGCAGCTCCGGCTCCGTACGCTCACCGCTCGCGGCGATCGCCAGCGTTCCACCGGCCGCCAACGTGACCGCCACATCGAGCACAGCAGCGTCGAAGCTGAACGACGCGAACTGCAACGCCACCTCACCCGCAGCCACACCCAGCACCGGCCGCATCACCTCGGCGAGATTCACCACCCCGCCATGCGCGACAGCCACACCCTTCGGACGGCCCGTCGAACCCGACGTATAGATCACATACGCCAACTGGCGCGCATCGATGGGCTCCGCCAGCGGATCAGTCGGCTCCGCCGCGATGACCTCACGACGCTCGGCCAATAGCGCGCTGTCCAGCACGAGTTCGGCACCACAGTCGGCGACCATGAAGTCCAGCCGGTCCGCCGGATACTCCGGGTCCAGCGGCACGTACGCACCGCCCGCCTTCCACACCGCGAGGATGGCGACCACCATGTCCACCCCACGCGGCAGCCGCAGGCCAACCCGGACCTCACGACGTACCCCACACCCGCGCAGATACCGCGCGAGCTGATTCGCTCGCGCCTCCAACTCCGCATAGGAAAGCGCCTCATCACCACACCGCACGGCCGTCGTCTGCGTCGACCGCGCCGCCTGCGCCTCGAACAGCTCCACCAGCGAACCCGCCGGCACCGGCCGCTCCGTGTCATTCCACCCATCGACCACCAGCGACCGCTCAGCCGCCTCCAGCACCTCGATCTCACTGACCCGCGCATCCGGCCGCGCCGCGATCTGCTCCAGCACCCGCACCAGACGATCGGCAAGCGCCTGCGCCGTGGCCTGGTCGAACAGATCCGTGGCATACAGAATCCCGCCGGACAGCCCAGCCGGAGCCCCGTCCTCGCCCCGCTGCTCGCCCAAGGTCACCGACAGATCGAACCGGGCCGCCGCATCCTCCGCCGACGGCATCGGCTCGACCTCGAGACCCGGTAGCTCCCATCGTGCGGCAGGCACATTCTGCAGCGCGATCATCACCTGGAAGAGCGGATTACGGGACAGCGACCGCGACGGATTGAGGTCCTCCACCAGCCGCTCGAACGGCACATCCTGATGGGCATACGCAGCCAGATCCGTCTCCCGCACCCGGCCCAGCAGCTCCGTGAACGACGGATCCGAACTCAGATCGGACCGCAGCACCAGCGTATTGACGAAAAAGCCGGCCAGATCGTCCAGCGCCGCATCACCGCGACCCGCCACGGCCGTCCCGATCGGCACGTCGTCACCGGCACCCATGCGCGACAACAGCACCGCGAACGCGGCATGCACCACCATGAACATCGTCGCCCGACCGCGCCCGGCGATCTCCACCAGGCGCGCGTGAGTCTCGGCATCGACCTGCACCGGGACCGTACGCCCCTGGAACGACGGCACCGCCGCCCGCGACCGGTCCGTCGGCAGCGCCAGTTCCTGCGGCGCCCCTGCCAAAGCCTCCCGCCAGTAGGAAAGCTGCGCGCTGATCACGCTCTCCGCGTCATCGAGTTCGCCCAGCACCTCGCGCTGCCACAGCGCGTAGTCGGCGTACTGCACCGGCAACGGCTCCCACCCCGGCACGCGCCCCGCGCACCGGGCCGCGTAGGCGACCTCCAGATCACGCGCGAGAACACCCATGGACCAGCCGTCCACCGCGATGTGATGCGCCACGATGACCAGCACGTACTCGGACGGACCGTGCACCAGCAACCGCACCCGCCACGGGAGATCCACGCTCAGATCAAAGCCAACACCGGCCTGAGCCGCGATGATCTCCGTGACCTGTTCCTCGGCGGCCTCCACGACCGTCAGCGGGGGCCGTCCAGCGCTCCCCTCCACGATCTGCTGATACGGAACGCCGTCATCGGCCGGGAAGATCGTCCGCAGGCTCTCGTGCCGGTCGGCGACATCGCCCAGCGCCGCCTCCAGCGCCGCCACATCCAGCTCACCGCTCATCCGTAAGGCGAACGGCATGTTGTACGCGGCCCCGGCACCCCGATCCGTCTCCTCCAGCCGGTTCAGGAACCACATCCGCTGCTGCGCGAACGACAACGGCAGCACCTCAGGCCGCGCCTGCGGCCGGAGCTCGCTTCGGGCCACGCCCTCGATGCCACCGACGCGTACCGCCACCTCGGCGACCGTCGGTCCCACGAACAGATCCGCGATACCGAGCTCGGTCTCCAGGGCCGCGCGGATACGGGCGATGAGCCGCATCGCCAGCAGCGAGTCACCGCCGAGCTCGAAGAAGGAGTGGTCCACGCCGACCTTCTCCAGGCCCAGCACCTCGGCGAACAGCCCGCACAAGACCTCCTCCACCGCAGTCGCCGGCCCACGGCCACCTGCCGCTGTCTCGAAGGCGGGGTCGGGCAGCGCTGCCCGGTCGAGCTTCCCGTTCACCGTGACCGGCAGCGCCTCCAGCACCACCACCGCCGCCGGAACCATGTAGTCCGGCAGCCGGTCACGGACGAAGGCCTGCAACTCCGCGCCCTCCAGGCCGTCTTGCTCCGCGATGACATAGGCGATCAGGCGTTTGTCACCGGACTGGCCCTCCCGGGCGATCACCGCCACCTGGCCGACAGCGGGATGCGTGGCGAGGACGGTTTCGATCTCGCCGGGCTCCACCCGGAACCCACGGATCTTGACCTGCTCATCCGCCCGCCCGCCGAACAACAACTCCCCTGCAGAGGTCCAGCGAGCCAGATCCCCCGTCCGGTACATGCGCTCATCCACACCGAACGGGCAGGCAACAAACCGCTCCGCGGTCAGACCCGGCCGCCCCAGATAGCCACGCGCCAAGCCCGAACCGGCCACATACAGCTCGCCCATCACACCCACCGGCACCGGCTGCAGGAACTCATCCAGCACAAAGACCCGGGTGTTCTCCCGCGGCCGCCCGATCGGCAACACCCCCGGCGTCGCCTCCCCGGGCTCTATCGCGAACGTCGTGGCGCACAACGTCACTTCAGTCGGCCCGTACAAATGCCGCACCACCACCGACGGCCCACACGCAGCCCGCACCCGCTCCACCGCAGCCGCCGACACCACATCCCCGCCGGTCAACACCTCACCCACACCCGCCAGACAGCCGGCATCCTCCTCCGCCAGCACACCCAACAACCCGGCCGTCACATGCACCGCACCCAGACCGTGCTCAGCCACCAGATTTGCCAGCACCCGCGCATCGACCCGACCCGGCGGCGCCACCACCACACACCCGCCACGGACCAACGGCACCCACAACTCAAACGTCGACGCATCAAAGGCATGCGGCGCATGAAAAAGCACCCGCCGCGCATCCCCCCAGCAGCCATCCGCCGCCAACGCAGCCACCGCGCCATGCGTGGCCACCACACCCTTCGGCACCCCCAACGACCCGGACGTGAACATCACATACGCCACATCCCCCGGCCCCACCACCACCGACGGCACCCCGTCCAGCCCAGCCGCCAACTCCCCGACCG
>NZ_JAAKZV010000371.1 GCF_011044975.1 Streptomyces coryli
CGGTCGGGGAGTTGGCGGCTGGGCTGGACGGGGTGCCGTCGGTGGTGGTGGGGCCGGGGGATGTGGCGTATGTGATGTTCACGTCCGGGTCGTTGGGGGTGCCGAAGGGTGTGGTGGCCACGCATGGGGCGGTGGCTGCGCTGGCGTCGGACGGGTGTTGGGGCGAAGCGGGCCGGGTGCTTTTTCATGCGCCGCATGCCTTTGATGCGTCGACGTTTGAGTTGTGGGTGCCGTTGGTCCGTGGCGGATGTGTGGTGGTGGCGCCGCCGGGTCGGGTGGATGCGCGGGTGTTGGCAGGTTTGGTGGCTGAGCACGGTCTGGGTGCGGTGCATGTGACGGCGGGGCTGTTGGGGGTGCTGGCGGAGGAGGATGCCGGCTGTCTGGCTGGTGTGGCCGAGATTTTGACCGGCGGGGATGTGGTGTCGGCGGCTGCGGTGGAGCGGGTGCGGGCTGCGTGTGGGCCGTCGGTGGTGGTGCGGCATTTGTACGGGCCGACTGAAGTGACGTTGTGCGCCACGACGTTCGTGATCGAGCCCGGCGAAGCGATGCCGGGGGTGTTGCCGATCGGGCGGCCGCGGGAGAACACCCGGGTCTTTGTGCTGGATGAGTTCCTGCGGCCGGTGCCGGTGGGTGTGATGGGCGAGTTGTATGTGGCCGGTTCGGGGTTGGCGCGTGGCTATCTGGGGCGGCCGGGTCTGACCGCGGAGCGGTTTGTTGCCTGCCCGTTCGGTGTGGATGAGCGCATGTATCGGACGGGGGATCTGGCTCGCTGGACCTCTGCAGGGGAGTTGTTGTTCGGCGGGCGGGCGGATGAGCAGGTGAAGATCCGTGGGTTCCGGGTGGAGCCCGGCGAGATCGAAACCGTCCTCGCCGCCCACGACGCGGTGGGCCAGGTGGCCGTGATCGTCCGGGAGGACCGTCCGGGCGACAAACGCCTCGTCGCCTACGTGACCCCCACCCACGACGGCCTCGACGCCGACACAGTGCGCGACTTCGCCGCTGCCCGGCTGCCCGAGTACATGGTCCCGGCTGTCATGCCTCTCGAAGCGTTGCCACTCACCTCCAACGACAAGCTGGACCGGGCCGCGCTGCCCGCCCCCGACTACGCCGGCATGGCGGAGGGCCGTGGGCCGGCGTCTGCGGTGGAGGAGGTCTTGTGCGGTCTGTTCGCCGAGGTGTTAGGCCTGGAGAAGGTCGGTGCGGAGGTGTCGTTCTTCGCGCTGGGTGGTGACTCGTTGCTGGCGATGCGGCTCATCGCCCGTATCCGCGCGGCCCTGGACATCGAGGTGAGTATTCGAGGGCTCTTTGCTTCGCCGACGGTCGCTGGCGTGGCCCGGCTGATGGACGCCGGAGCAGGCGAGAGCCGGGCTGCCTTGCGGCCGCAGTCGCGGCCTGAGGTGTTGCCGTTGTCGTTCGCGCAGCAGCGGATGTGGTTCCTGAACCGGCTGGAGGAGACGGATCAGGGCGCCGGCGCGGCGTACAACATGCCCTTCGCATTACGGATGACCGGCGAGCTGGATGTGGCGGCGCTGGAGGCGGCGCTCGGCGATGTCGCCGACCGGCACGAGAGCCTGCGGACGGTCTTCCCTGAAACCGATGGTGGCGCCTGCCAGGTGGTGCTGGAGGGTGCCGCCGGCCGGCCCTCGCTGGTGGCCGTCGAGACCATCGGGGGAGAGGCTGAAGCCGTACTCGCGGCTCAGGCGGCTCGTGGTTTTGATCTGAGTGTGGACCTGCCCTGGCGGATCAGTCTGCTGGTGACCGGCCCGTCCGAGTATGTGCTGGTCATCGTGGCGCATCACATCGCGGTGGACGGCTCGTCGATGGCCGTGCTGGCGAAGGACCTGGAGGTCGCGTACGTGGCCCGGCGGGCCGGCCGGGCGCCGGAGTGGTCGCCGTTGCCGGTGCAGTACGCCGACTATGCGCTGTGGCAGCGCGAGGTACTGGGGGAGCTCGATGATGCGGAGAGCGTGATCAGCAGGCAACTGGCGTATTGGCGGGAGGCTTTGGCAGGGGCTCCGCAGGAACTGGCGCTGCCGACGGACCGGCCGCGGCCCGCAGTCTCGTCCTTCCGGGGCAACACAGTGCCGCTACAGGTGGACGCACAAACCCATGCCGGGTTGGCGCAGGTCGCGCAGCAGGGGAGCGCGACGCTGTTCATGGTGGCGCAGGCGGCTGTGGGGCTGCTGCTTTCGCGGGTGGGTGCCGGTAGCGAGATTCCTCTCGGCACCGCCATCGCCGGGCGGGGGGATGCGGCGCTGGATGACCTGGTGGGGTTCTTCGTGAACACGCTGGTGCTGCGTACGGATGTGAGTGGCGATCCGTCGTTCACGGAGCTGTTGTCCCGGGTGCGGGAGGCGGACCTGGGGGCGTATGCCCATCAGGATGTGCCGTTCGAGCGGCTGGTGGAGGACCTCAATCCGTCGCGGTCGCTGTCCCGTAATCCGCTGTTCCAGGTGATGCTGGCGCTGCAGGCCGCTGGCGAGGAGCGGTGGGAGCTGCCGGGGCTGGACGTCGAGCCGATGTCTGCGACAGGTGATGGGGCGGCTCGGTTCGACCTCTCCGTGACCTTGGTTGAGCAGCGTGATGAGGGCGGTGCGCCGGCGGGGATCTTTGGCGGGATTCTGTATGCCACGGATCTGTTTGACGAGGTTACGGCGCGGGCGCTTGCCGATCGGTTGGTGCGGGTGTTGGAGCAGGTTGCGGCGCGGCCGGACGCGCGGGTCAGCGAAATCGACGTAATGGAGGCCGCTGAGCGGTCGCTGGTGGTCGATGCGTGGAATGACACGGCGCAGCCGGTGCCAACTGGATCGCTGGTGGAGCTCTTTGAAGCCCAAGCGGCGCGGTCGCCGGGTGCTGTCGCCGTCCGTTACGAGGCTGAGGCGCTCTCGTACACCGAGCTGGAGGTGCGGGCGAATCGGCTGGCGCGGTATCTGCGTGACTGTGGGGTGGGCCGGGAGAGTCGCGTCGGTCTCCGGCTGCCGCGCGGGGTGGACATGGTCGTGGCGATTCTCGCGGTGTGGAAGGCCGGGGCTGCGTATGTGCCGCTGGACCCGGACTACCCCGCCGACCGGCTGGACTTCATGGTCGCCGACAGCGGCGCTGAGCTGGTGTTGGATGCCGCCTTCTTGGGCGAGGTAGCGGACTCTGTTGCGGCGGAGTCGGGTGAGCCGCTGGCGGAGCTCATTGATGCGCGCCAGTTGGCGTATGTGATCTATACGTCGGGGTCGACGGGCCGTCCGAAGGGTGTCGCGGTCGCGCATGGCGGCGTGGCGAATCTCGCCGAGATGATGAGGCCGGTGCTGGGGGCGGCTGCGGGTGAGGTCGCGTTGCAGTTCGCGTCCTTCAGCTTCGACGCCGCAGTACTGGATGTCGCGGTCACGCTGACTTCAGGTGGGACGCTGGCGATTGCTGCCAGTTCTGAGCGTACGGAGCCGGAGCTGCTGGCCGAAATGATCCGCACATCGGGCGTCACCGTGGCCAGCGTGGTGCCATCGCTGCTGGGGGTGCTGAACCCGGCGTCGGTGCCGGACGTGCGCAACTGGGTGCTCGGAGCGGAGCGGTTGAGTGCCGATCTGGCGGCCCGCTGGACCGGTCAGGCCCACGTGTGGAACACCTACGGGCCGACCGAAGCCACCGTCATCACCACCGCTGTGCCAGTGGATGCAGGCATCACTGCCGAGGATGTGCCGCCGGCGATCGGTCGTCCGCTCGGCAACACGCAGGTGTTCGTGCTGGACGACTTCCTGCAGCCGGCCCCGCCCGGCGTGACGGGCGAGCTCTACGTGGCCGGGGCGGGGCTGGCCCGCGGCTACGTAGGCCGCCCCGACCTGACCGCCGAACGATTCGTCGCCTGCCCCTATACGCCAGGCGAGCGGATGTACCGGTCCGGGGACCTGGCCCGCTGGACCACCGACGGCACCCTGCTGTTCGCGGGACGGGCGGATGAGCAGGTCAAGATCCGCGGCTTCCGGGTGGAGCCCGGCGAGATCGAATCCGTCATTGCCGCGCACCCGACCGTCTCGCAGGCGGCGGTGATCGTCCGGGAGGACCGGCCGGGCGAGCAGCGGCTGGTCGCCTACGTCATCCCGGCCGTCGACGCGGAGCTCGATGCCGCAGCACTGCGCGAGCACGCCGCGGCTCGCCTGCCGGAGTACATGATCCCGACCGTCGTCCCCCTGGAGGCACTGCCGCTCACCCCGAACGGCAAGCTTGATCGTTCGGCGCTGCCCGCTCCCGACTTCGCGGGTGCGGCAGCAGGCCGCGAGCCCGCGACTCCTCTTGAGGAGAAGCTCTGCGCGCTCTTCGCTGACGTGCTGGGCCGGGAAGACGTCGGCGTCGACGACTCCTTCTTCGAGCTCGGCGGCGACTCGATCATGTCGATGCTCCTGGTGTCGCGTGCCCGCCGAGCCGGGCTGGTGATCACCGCCCGGCAGGTCTTCGAGCGCCTCACGCCCGCCGGCCTGGCAGCCGTCTCCGGCTCGGTGGTGGACGGTGCCGCTACTGCTGGCGACTCCGGCATCGGGCAGATACCCCTGACGCCCGTCATGCACGAACTCCTCGACCGCGCCGGCCCGGACAAGGTGGGCCAGGCAGTCCAGACCAGCCTCGTGGCCGCCCCGGCCGGCCTCGACTTTGCGACCCTGACCCAGGCCGTACAAGCACTGGTCGACCACCACGACATCCTCCGCGCCCGCCTCGAAGTCGCCCCGCAGCGGCAGCTGCTCGTACCCGAGACGGCGTCGGCGGAAGCATGGGTGCATCGCGTCGATGCCGCCGGGCTGGATGATGACGAGCTGCACCAGCGGATCGACGAGGAGTCCCGGGCCGCTACCCGCCGGCTGGACCCATCGGCCGGGGTGATGGGGCAGATCGTCTGGTTCGACGGTGGGCCGGAGGCGCCCGGGCAGCTGCTGATCGTCATCGATCACCTGGTCGTGGACGGAGTCTCCTGGCGCGTACTGCTGCCGGACCTGGCGGAGGCCTATACGGCACTGGCCGCCGGCAGCGACGTAACACTCGAGCCGGTGCCGACGTCCTTCCGGCACTGGGCGCGCGAGCTGTCCGCACAGGCAGCGAGCGAGGAGCGGCTGGCAGAACTGCCGCAGTGGACAGCGGCCCTCCAAGCCCCCGACCCGCTGCTGACCACCCAACCCGTGGACCCGGCCCGTGACGTCGAAAGCACGATGCGCCAGCTCTCGGTGGAGGTCTCCGCCGAGGTCACAACAGCGCTGCTGACCACCGTCCCGGCCGCCTTCCACGCCGGCATCGACGACATCCTCCTCACCGGCCTGACCGCGGCCATCGCCGAACGGACGGGCCGGCACTCCGCCGGCTGCCTCGTGGATGTCGAGGGCCATGGCCGTATCCCCCGGAACGACCATGACGATCTGTCCCGCACGGTGGGCTGGTTCACCAGCGCCCACCCGGTACGGCTCGATGTCGGTGCGGGCGAGGCCGGCGAGATACGGGCCGGTGGCGCGGCCGCCGGCCGGGCCGTCAAGCGAGTCAAGGAGCAGCTGCGCGCCGTCCCCGGCGACGGCCTCGGCTACGGCATGCTCCGCCACCTCAACCCCGACACCGCCCC
>NZ_JAAKZV010000372.1 GCF_011044975.1 Streptomyces coryli
GGTAATCGTAGGCAGCGTCAGATGAGTATGCAACCCAACCACCCGCCCGACGCAGGGATTACTGCGGAACGCTGGCCACGCCCGGGGCGAGGAACTTCCGCCCCGCGACCCGCTCGCTGACGCCCTCGCGGTCCAGGTACGGCGTGATGCCGCCCAGGTGGAAGGGCCAGCCGGCGCCGGTGATGAGGCACAGGTCGATGTCCTGGGCCTCGGCTACGACGCCCTCGTCCAGCATCAGCTTGATCTCCTGGGCGATGGCGTTGAGCGCGCGCTCGCGGACCTGCTCCTCGGAGAGGACCACGTCGCCGACCTGGAACAGCGCCGCGACCTCGGGGTCGATCTCCGGCTTGCCGGAGTCGTAGAGGTAGAGGTTGCGCTTGCCGGCCTCGACGACGCGGCCGAGGTTCGCCGACTGGGCGAAGCGGTCCGGGAAGGCGGCCGCCAGGGTGCCCGCCACGTGGTTCGCCACCGCCGGGCCGACCAGGTCCAGCAGCACGATCGGGGACATCGGCAGGCCGAGCGGTGCGAGCGCGCGGTCCGCGACCTCGACCGGGGTGCCCTCGTCGACGGCGCCGAGGACCTCGCCCATGAAGCGGGTGAGGATGCGGTTCACGACGAACGCCGGGGCGTCCTTGACCAGCACCGAGGTCTTCTTCAGCTTCTTCGAGACCGCGAAGGCGGTGGCGAGGGACGCGTCGTCCGTCTGCTCCGCCCGTACGATCTCGAGCAGCGGCAGCACCGCCACCGGGTTGAAGAAGTGGAAGCCCACGACCCGCTCGGGGTGCTTGAGCTTCGACGCCATCTCGGTCACCGAGAGGGACGAGGTGTTCGTCGCCAGGATCGCCTCGGCCGGGATGATGTCCTCGAGCTCGGCGAAGATCTTCTGCTTGAGGCCGAGCTCCTCGAAGACCGCCTCGATGACGAAGTCGGCGTCCGCGAACGCCTCGGTCTTGTCCAGGGCGCCGGTGACCAGGGCCTTCAGGCGGTTCGCCTTGTCCTGGTTGACGCGGCCCTTGAGCAGCAGGATGTCGATCTGCTCGTGGACGTAGCCGACGCCCTTGTCGATGCGCTCCTGGTCGATGTCGGTCAGGACGACCGGCACCTCCAACCGCCGCGCGAAGAGCAGCGCCAGCTGCGAGGCCATCAGGCCCGCGCCGATCACGCCGACCTTCGACACCGGGCGGGCCAGGTTCTTGTCCGGCGCGCCGGCGGGGCGCTTGGCGCGCTTCTGCACCAGGTTGAAGGCGTAGATACCGGCGCGCAGTTCACCGCCCATGATGAGGTCCGCAAGGGCGGTGTCCTCGGCGTCGAAGCCGGCACGCAGGTCGCCGTTCTTCGCCGCGGCGATGATGTCCAGCGCGCGGTACGCGGCCGGGGCCGCCCCGTGCACCTTCGAGTCGGCGATGGCGCGGCCGCGCTCGACGGCCTGGTCCCAGGCCTCGGAGCGGTCGATCTCGGGCCGTACGACCTCGACGTCGCCCTTGAGGACGGATGCCGTCCAGAGCAGCGACTGCTCCAGGAAGTCGGCGCCCTCGAAGATCGCGTCGGCGATGCCGAGGTCGAAGACCTGCTTGCCCTTGAGCTGCTTGTTCTGGTTGAGCGAGTTCTCGATGATGACCGAGACCGCGCGGTCCGCGCCGATCAGGTTCGGCAGCAGCGCGCAGCCGCCCCAGCCCGGCACCAGGCCGAGGAAGACCTCGGGGAGCGAGAAGGCGGGGAGGGCCTTCGACACCGTGCGGTACGAGCAGTGCAGGCCGACCTCGACGCCGCCGCCCATGGCCGCGCCGTTGTAGTACGCGAAGGTCGGGACGGCGAGCGCGGACAGCCGCTTGAAGACGTCGTGGCCGCCCTTGCCGATCGCCAGGGCGTCCTCGTGCCGCTTCAGGAGCTCTACGCCCTTGAGGTCGGCGCCGACGGCGAAGATGAACGGCTTGCCGGTGATGCCCACACCGACGATGTCGCCCTTCGAAGCCTCCGCCTCCACCTGGTCGATCGCGGCGTCCAGGTTCGCCAGCGACTGCGGGCCGAAGGTGGTCGGCTTGGTGTGGTCCAGGCCGTTGTCGAGGGTGATGAGCGCGAAGCGCCCCGCACCGCCCGGCAGGTCGAGATGACGTACGTGCGCCTGCGTCACGACCTCATCCGGGAAGAGCTCCGCGGCGCCCTTCAGAAGTTCCTTGGTGCTGCTCACTTGCCCTCCCAGTGCGGGTTTTCCCAGATGACCGTGCCGCCCATGCCGAAGCCGACGCACATGGTGGTGATGCCGTAGCGGACCTCGGGCTGCTGCTCGAACTGCCGCGCCAGCTGCGTCATCAGGCGCACGCCGGACGAAGCGAGCGGGTGGCCGAAGGCGATCGCGCCGCCGTACTGGTTCACCCGCGGGTCGTCGTCGGCGATGCCGTAGTGCTCGAGGAGCGCCAGCACCTGGACGGCGAAGGCCTCGTTGATCTCGAAGAGGCCGATGTCGTCAATGCTCAGGCCCGCCTTGGCGAGGGCCTTCTCGGTCGACGGGATCGGGCCGAAGCCCATGACCTCCGGCTCGACGCCCGCATAGGCGTACGAGACGAGGCGCATCTTCACCGGCAGGCCGGCCTCGCGGGCGAAGTCCTCGCCGGCGATGAGGGACGCGGTGGCGCCGTCGTTGAGACCCGCGGCGTTACCCGCCGTCACGCGGCCGTGCGCGCGGAACGGGGTCTTGAGGCCCGCCAGGTTCTCCAGCGTGGTGCCCGGGCGCATCGGCTCGTCGGCGGTGGCCAGGCCCCAGCCGGTCTCGCCGCCCTCAGGGCTGGTGCGGCGGATGGAGATCGGCACCAGGTCCTGCTGGATGTCGCCGTTGGCGTAGGCCTTGGCGGCCTTCTCCTGGGAGCGGACCGCGTACTCGTCGGCGCGCCGCTTGGTGATCGTCGGGAAGCGGTCGTGCAGGTTCTCCGCGGTCATGCCCATGAACAGGGCCGACTCGTCGACGAGCTTCTCGCTCACGAAGCGCGGGTTGGGGTCCACGCCCTCGCCCATCGGGTGCCGGCCCATGTGCTCGACGCCGCCGGCGATGGCGATGTCGTACGCGCCGAAGGCGGTGGAGCCTGCCACCGTGGTCACCGCGGTCATGGCGCCCGCGCACATGCGGTCGATGGAGTAGCCGGGCACGGACTGCGGCAGCCCGGCCAGGATGCCCGCTGTCCGGCCGAGGGTCAGGCCCTGGTCGCCGATCTGCGTGGTGGCGGCGATGGCCACCTCGTCGATCGTCGCGGGGTCGAGGTTCGGGTTGCGGCGCAGCAGCTCACGGATGGCCTTGACGACGAGGTCGTCGGCGCGGGTCTCGTGGTAGATGCCCTTGGGGCCCGCCTTGCCGAACGGGGTGCGGACGCCGTCGACGAAGACGACGTCCCTGGCGGTACGAGGCACGGGCTCTCCTCCGGGGTGGTCGGTGGGTGCGGACACTGTCGTCATGCTACCCACCGGTAACCAGCCTGCCCATAGCTGCCGGGCCCCGCGGCGGATGTCACGCGTCACATGACGCGAACGGTCCCCGTGATCGCCCGGTGATCGGAGCAGCGGGAAGCGTACTCCGCATTGTCGTGGCTGCAGCCGGCCGGGATCGCCAGCGCCTCGGCGGAGTGCGCGCGGGCGCCGGCCAGGTGGTCCTCGCGGACCAGGAGGTAGTCGAGCTTCGCCTTGCCCCCGCCGGGCGGGGCATCCGGGGCCGGGCCGGTGTAGGTACCGCTGCCGTAGCCGGGGCGGGCGTCGCCCCCGTGGTCGAGATCGTGGTAGCGGCCGTGGTTGTGGCTGTTGAACTCGGTGTCGATGACGGGCGAGTAATAGCGCTCCATGCGCCCGAAGTGCGGCTGGACGTTCAGATCGCCCGCGAGGAAGGCGGGGCCGCCGGTCTCGTTCAGCTCGTCGACGACGTCGAAGGCGCGCTCCAGCTGGCGGATGTTCGCGAAGCGGCCGTCGATCAGGTCGTCGCTGACCGTCAGGTGCGCCGAGCAGAGGCTGGTCCCGTCCGGGGCGGTGCCGCAGACCATGTTGCGCTTCTCGGCGCTGCCGTCGCGGGGCAGCGTGATCCGCTCGGCGGACGCGATGCCCGCCTTGCTGAAGACGGCATTCCCGTACGCGTCCCCGCCGCAGGTCTCGCCGCCCGCGCCGCGGGAGGCGGCGAAGCGGCCGAAGTCGTCCGGCTGCTCGGTCCAGCCGGCCGCGCGCAGCCCGGTGAGGATCGCGTCGTACTGACCGCGGCACAGCTCGTTGAAGGAGGCGAAGTCGGCGTCCGCCTCGGCGATGGAGGCCACCGCGGCCTCGGGGAGGCCCGTATCGGTGGATCCCTTGTGCAGAAAGTGACCGGCGACGTTCCAGTGCCAGAGCGTGACCTTGCGGCCACTTTCCGCAGCGGAAGCGGCGGGGGCGGCAGGGGCGGCGGCCGTCGTGCCGGCGACGGCGGCGCAGAGCAGGGCCAGAGAGGGCAGGAATCTGGTCATGCCTACAACCGTCGGCCACGGACAGCGACCAGCGGCAGTGCCCTAGGACCCGACCGCTCCGGGCCTCAGGTCACCTTCACGCCGCCCGCCACTCGCTTCCCGCCGAGCCCGCCGGCTGCGGGCGCAGCAGCGCCAGGTCCGCCTCGGTGAGGCCGTCGACGTTGGCCAGGTCGCGGGCGCTGAGGGCGAGGTTGTTGTGGACGGTCAGGTACGGGCGCAGCCGGACCGGGCCGTTCATGCCGGTCTTGCGCTCGTGGGCGGCGAAGACGTCGGTGTCCTTGCGGCTGACCCGGTCGCCGAAGACGCGGCCGAGGCGGACCGGCTGGGCGCCGAAGCTGGGCACCACCCACAGGTCCCACAGGTCGTGCCCGCCCTCGCGGTGCGCCTCGGCGAGGGTGTACGGCAGCTCGAAGGCGATGTCACCCTCGCCGAGCGGCTGCGCCATGACGTGGAACTCGTACCGCTCCCCCTTCCGGGACCGCGCGATCACCGCGCACAGCTCGCCTGCCCGCGCCCGCCCGTGCAGCGTCGCGTGCACGCGGAAGGCGCCGGCCTCCGGGACGACCGAGGTGACCTCGGCGTGCCCGGCACGCAGCCAGGTGCGGACGGCCAGATAGCCGTCGCTGGTGGGGTACGGGATCCACTGCGCGACCTCGTCGGCGCCGGGCCGCGGCGGGGTGAGGCTGAGCAGGTGCTGGGTCTCGACGAGGCCCGCGCGCAGCCGCTTGGGCTTCGCGCCAGGGCCCAGGTCCAGGTAGCAGTCCCAGCGGCCGTCGGCGAGGCGGTGGGCGGCGCGGGCGACGGTGGCCTCGGCGTAGCCGTCGGCCGCGGGGCGCTTGCCGAGGCGGACGCGGATCTCCTCGCGCGGCTCGCTGCCGCGGCGGCGCAGCACGATGCCGCGGGCGCCCTCCGGGAGGCGCTTCGCGGGCAGCCGGAAGACCAGGTCGCCGGTGCCGCGGGCGACGCGGCAGCCGGCGGTGGGGCGCGCCGCCTTCTTCGCCGGTACCGGGGCGAGCAGACCGGAGGCGCGGAGCAGCCGGCCGACCTGGCGGCGGAGGACGCGGTGCAGCGGGACGGGGGCGGGGA
>NZ_JAAKZV010000373.1 GCF_011044975.1 Streptomyces coryli
GGAGGCGCGGGTGCGCGGGAGGGGCGGGGCGGACAGGTGTGCCGACCGCCCGCCGGGTTCCGACCGAGCCGGGATGCGTGCCGACCTGGACGGGAGGGCACGCCAACCCTCGCCAGGGGCGGTGCGCCAACCCTCGCCGGGAAGGCGGGCCGACCTGGACGGGAGGACGCTCCAACCCTCGCCAGGGGCGGCCCGCCAACCCTCGCCGGGAGGACGCGCCGCCCCTCGCCGGCCGGGTGCGTCGGGCGCGCTAGGCCGTCGCCTCTGCTGCCGTTACCACCGCCCGCAGTCGGTCTGCCTGGCGGGCGAGTTGGGAGCCCGTGCCGGTGGGCAAGTGGTCCAGGCCGGGGAGTGGGCGCGCCGTGCCGACGCGTTCCGCGCAGTCCGCCGCCACCGCGAGGAGGGCGCCGAGCGCGTGCGGGCGCTGGTCGGTGGTGAGGAGTGGTGGCAATGCGGCGGTCAGCACCGCGTGGATGGTGCGCCAGGCGCCGGTCTGTGCGGCCGTGCGGGTGGCGTCGGCCAGGCGGGTCAGCTTGCCGGCGCCCAGTAGGACCAGTTCCGCCAGGTCCGTCCCGAGTCGGGTGGCGTCGAGGTTGCCTCGCGCCGCCAGGGTCAGCAGCGCGTCCGTGGCCGCGAGGCGGTCCTGCGGGTGCCGCGCGCACAGGCCGAAGGCGATGGCGAGGTGCACCGCGGGTCCCGGTCGCCCGGGAGCTTCCGCCAACTGGGGCAGGCGCTCCGCCGCACCGCGCGTGTCCTCCTCGGCGCCCGCCGCCACGGCCGGGAGCCAGAACGCCGCGACCGCCTCCGGGTCGTGCGGGAACACCGTGATGGCCCCGCGCCGCGCCGAACGCTCGTACCAGCGCATCGGTTGTGCATACGGGTCATAGCCACGACCCATTCCGGCCAGCGGCTGCGGGAAGTCGCGGCGCAGCACCTCTGATTCGCCGACGACCATGCGTAGCAGCTCTTCCACCTTTCGCGACGCATACCACCACTCACGCCGCCCCTCCGGAAGCCGGCCGACCCGCCGCTCCAGCGTCCGCGCGGGCAGACCACCCGCCGCAAGCCAGTCCGCCAGCCGCTCCCCGGCCGCACCGAGCTCACGCGCCGCCGCGATGTGGGAGGCGGAGGTGGCGGTCGCGGAGGCGACGGTCACGGATGCCGCGATGTCGGAGCCCGCCGAGTCCGAGCCCGTGGCACCGGAGCCCGAGGCGTCGGCTCCCGCGGCTCCCGGCACCCGCACCCGCAGCAGCGCCAGCCCCAAGTCCACCGGCTCCGGCTCCATTCCCGCCCGGGCGTACCCCCGCAGCCGGTCGAGCAGCGTCGCCACCTCGATCGAGCCGTCGGAGGTGTTCGGCGTCGCGAGCAGATGCGGCAGCGGGCGGTCCATGGCGATGCCCCATGCCGCCTCGACCAGCCGCGCGGTGTGCAGCCGCTCGAAGGCGCCGTAGACATGCTTCTCGCCGGCCTTCGTCAGCGACTCCCGGCCGCGCCGCAGCAGTTCCAGGTCGAGTTCGCCGAGCACCGCGTCCACGACCAGCCCGATCCCGTAGTACTGCAGCCGGTACTCGTCCTCCGCATACCACCACGAGTGCCGCGCGGGCAGCGAGCCGAGCGCCTCCTTCAGCCCGGCCCGGTCGCGGTGGGCGGCCCGTACGAGAGCGTCCAGTCCGCGCTCGTGGTCGAGGAAGGTGCCCTGCCCGGCCAGCAGCACCGCGATCTCCCCTGCGATCGCCGCGGGTTCCACGGGGGCGGGCCCGAGCGGCTCGGGCACCGGCGGCGGGGGCAGCAACTCCTCCTCCGGCCCCGCGGTGTCCCCGGCCGGATCCGGCGCGACCGGCACCCGCAGCGCATCCGCCAGCACGGCCTGCTGCGTTCTGGTGAGTGCGCCCGCCGCCTCGGCTATTCGTTCATGCGCTGCCGCGTCCGCCTTCGGCAGGTGCCGCCGCACCAGCTTCACCGCACGCTCCCGCAGGCCGTCGTCGCCATGCCCGAACGCCTCCGCCGCCGCGGGCAGCAGCACGCCCGCGTCCTCCCGGCGGCTCTTGATCGCCCGGTCGATCAGCTGCAGTTGAGCGCGCACGAGCTTCTTCTCCGTACGGAAGAGGACCCCGGCCGATACATCGGCCAGCCGCTCCGCCGACAGCCCTCCGTCCGCGAGCAGCTCGGCGAGCCGCTCCTGCGCGTAACCGGCCACGGTGGACGGGGCGTCCGCCGCCAGCGCCGCCCAGTCGTCCAGATGCGCCGCCGACTCCTCCGGGGTCGGCCGCAGATACGTCACCAGGTACAGGAAGGGGCGCAGCGCGGCGGGACGGCCGCCGCGCAGCAGCGTGGCAATGCAGGTGTCGAGCACGTCCGCGCGCTTCAGGAGCCCCTCCGCACACAGGCGGGGGATCGCGCCGGTCCAGGCGGCGGGATGATCCTCCATGCTCCAGGCCATGACCCGGCCACCTATCTCCACATCGGAGAGGAGGCGCGGGGCGAGATCGGGCGTTATCGGATCAGCCCGCAGCCGGTCCAGGAGCGACTCGTCGGTTCTGTTCTGGTTCCAGACCGACTTCGCCCACGCCCAGCCCTCCACGAAACCGTCGGTCGCCGGCATCGGTCCGCCGGAGCGCTCCGCGAGGGCACGGATCACCTCGTAGTCCTCGGCGGCGGTGGTTGGACGGGCGGCGAGCCGGTGCGCCACATCGCCCAGCCACCCGGGGTCCCGGTGCCGCAGCACCCGAACGACGTGCTCGTGGGGCAGCGCCCTCGACCACCGCCGCAGATCCCGCGCCGCCAGCCACGTCGCGGCCGCCGCCGCGCCGGTCTGGCAGCCGGCTCCCGCGAACAGCAGCGCCAGCCGCCGCTCCCGCCAGTTGTCGCTCCAGCCCTCCTCGCGCCGGTATTCGGCACGCAGCTCCTTCAACTCCGGCAGCAGCGAACGGCGTACGCCGTCATCCAGCCGCTCCAGCGCCCTGACGGTCCGCTCCACGTCACCGCCGCGCACCGCCTTCCACAGCCGCTCGGTGAAGAACTGCTGCGCGTGCTCGGTCGTCGCCATCTCGGATGTCGCTGCCGCCGCCGACGTCACAGCAGCCGAGGGAGTCGTCGCAGCGCCCGCCGCCTCCGCCATCTCCGTATCCACCGTCACCGTCATGCCACACCCCCGGCCATCGCCACCAGCTCGCCCCGCCGCACCAGCCGCACCGCCAGCGCGTGCTTGCACGGCCCGCGCCCGCCGCGGTACTTGGCCCACCACGGGCACGTACAGCCGAGCACTCCGTCCCGCTCGTGCACCCGGTACACCTGCTCGCCGGACCTGACCACGCCCGTGTCCCCGTCCAGCTCCACCGCCCCGGCACCCACCAGCGCTCGCGCGTCCCGCAGCCGCGGGTTGTGCGCCTCCGCCCGGTCCGCGTCGTACGGCAGCTCGCGGTGGTAGTACGCCGCCTCCGCCACGTCGTACCCGATCCGCCCGGCCGTCCCGAGGCGGGTGAGGGCGTCGCGCACCCGGGCGGTGTCCAGGCCGGCCTGGGCGCCTAGTTCGGCGATTTCGACGCGCGCCTCCCAGGCGAGCAGGACGCTGAGCAGTTCGGCGTCCTCCGCCGCCGTGTCGGACGCGAGCGACTGCAGGACCGCGCCCTCGCCGGAGAAGCCGCGCGAGACGCCGGGCGAGAGGGTGAGCGTCAGCCGCATCCCGGGCAGCCCCACCTCCCAGGCGGACGCGACCGGTTCGCTGCCGGCCCGCACCGGCGGTCCGTACACCCGCAACCCGGTGATGTGCCGCAGCACCCGGCGCAGCGCGCCCAGCCGCTCGGGGCCCGCGAGGCACACCGCGCCCGGGACGGCGCGGCTGGTGGGCCGCAGCACGCCGCCCGGCGCCGGTATCCGCCAGCCGGCCGGCGCGCCCGCCTTCGCCGTGCCCCCGGCGGGGAGCGAGCGCAGGAAGCGCACCGCCTGCGCGGCGTCCAGCTCCGCGCGCAGGTCGAAGCCCGCGGCCAGCACCTGCGTCTCGGCGAAGCCGCGCACCCAGCGGTCCGGCAGCGGCACCTTCTTCTCCACCAGGGGGCCTTCGGCGGCCGTGGTGACGGCCAACTCGTCCGGGCCGACCCGCAGATGCAGCGGCTCGTCCGGGGCGAGCCGGGTGAGGGCCTCGCGGAGGGGGTTGTTGACGTCGACGTTCGTCGTGCCGCGCTCGGTCGTACGGCCCTCCAGGCCCTCGGCCAGCACGTCCAGGCGGGCGTGCACGCCGCAGCAGCCGGAGAAGGATTCGAAGCGCAGGCGGTCCCCGTTCCCGGTCACCACCGGGTCCAGGGAGGCCCGCCGCTCGGGCCGGTAATAGCGCGCGGCGGCCACGTCGGCGACCGACAGCAGCCCGGCCGCGTACACCCGCGGCGAGGCTATGAAGCCGGCGAAGAACGACGGATGGGCCATCGCACCGCGCGGGCTCGAGCCGCCCGCCGTCTGCAGTCCCAACAGGCTGCCGCCCGCGCTCGGTTCGAGCGCGGACGGTGTCCGGTATGCGAGAGTCACTGCGGTTCGCGTCATGCCGAGAACACTAGAACCAGGCACTGACAATCGATCTTGGTCTGCACAGTTGAGTACGCGTCAGATGACAAACACCAGGAGTCATCCCTGCACTTCGGTGATAGCTTTCGGCCCTGCAGGTCCCGTACATCCGCATCCATATTGACCCTGTATGCAGCCCCCGGTACGTTCCGCAGTCGTTTGGTGCCGAGAATCCTTCCCGCCCCAGGCGGCCGGAACGGGGGCAGCCGCCACGCCGCAGGGGCACGGAGCCGCGCCGGGAGGAGACGCGCCTGATGAGCCGAGACGATGAGGAGCCCACGGGCGACGCCGGCCAGGAGCCGGAGCGCCCCGCGATCCCGGCGACGCCGCTCGCCGCCTACCGCGCCGCCGCCGCGAGCCTGCGCGAGACGCATCCCGAGTGCCACCTGCCCTGGGAACTCCTGGCCGCCATCGGCATGGTGGAGTCCGGCCACGCCTGGGGCGGCGCCGTGGACCCCGACGGCACCATGCTGGAGCCGATCGACGGCGAGCGGCGGGGCGCGGAGACCGTGGGGCCGATGCAGCTCAGTACCGCCGTCTGGGCGCTGTGGGCGGCCGGCGGCACCCCGGAGGCGGAGCCCGACCCGCAGAACATCCACGACGCCGCGCTCACCGCGGGCCGCTTCCTCTGCGCCCCGGGCCGCGACCTGACCCGCGACGCCGACCTGCACCAGGCGATCCGCAGCTTCCACAACGCGCCCATGTACGTACGCGCCGTGCTCTCCTGGATGGCGGACTACCGCGAGGGCGTACGGGAGATACCCGACCGCACCGAGGTGGGCTGGAGCGGCATCGCGGCGGACATGGTCAATCATGCGTGGGCGGATGTCGAGGAGCTCACCGGAGAGCGGGCGGCCGGGGAGGAGCGGGAGGCCGAGACCGCTGCCGCGCCGGAGGAAGCGGCCGCGGCGGCGAGCGGGTCGGCGGAGACGTCTGCGGACGCGCCCACGGACGCGAATACGGACGCGACTGCGGAGGGGACTTCGGACGGGACTGCGGGCCTGCCCACCACC
>NZ_JAAKZV010000374.1 GCF_011044975.1 Streptomyces coryli
CCCGTCCGCACCCCCACCATCCTCCAGATGGAGGCCGTCGAGTGCGGCGCCGCCGCGCTCGCCATGGTGCTCGCCCATTTCCGGCGCTACGTCCCCCTCGAAGAGCTCCGCGTCGCCTGCGGCGTCTCCCGCGACGGCTCCCGCGCCTCCAATCTCCTGAAGGCCGCCCGCAATTACGGCCTCAGGGCCAAGGGCATGCAGATGGACGTCGCCGCCCTGGCCGAGGTCCGCGGGCCGGCCATCCTCTTCTGGGAGTTCAACCACTACGTCGTCTACGACGGCATGGGCCGCCGCTTCGGCCGGCGCGGCGCCTGGATCAACGACCCCGACAAGGGCCGCCGCTTCATCCCGCTGGAGGACTTCGACGCCTCCTTCACCGGCGTCGTCCTCACCTTCGAGCCGGACGCCCGCTTCCGCCGCGGCGGCCGCAAGCCCGGTGTGCTGAGCGCGATGCCGCTCCGGCTGCGCGGCACCTCAGGGACCATGACCGCGGCCGTGATCGCCTCGCTGCTGCTGGTCGTCGTCGGCGCCGCGGTGCCGGCGCTCAGCCGCACGTACATCGACATGTTCCTCATCGGGAACCAGACGTCCCTGCTCGGGACGCTCTTCGCCGCCATGGCCACGACCCTGGTGCTGACCGCGGCGCTCACCGCCCTCCAGCAGGCCAATCTGCTGCGCGGCCGCATCATCGCCTCGACCCTCGGCAGCGCCCGCTTCCTCCGCCACCTCCTCCGGCTGCCGGTCACCTTCTTCTCCCAGCGCAGCCCCGCCGACCTCGTCCAGCGCCTGCAGTCCAACGACACCGTCGCCGAGACCCTCGCCCGCGACCTCGCCGCGGCGGGGGTGGACGCGGTGGTCGTCGTCCTCTACGCGCTGCTGCTCTGGACATACGACCCCCAGCTCACCGTCCTCGGCATCGGCATCGCGCTGCTGAACGTGCTCGCGATGCGCATCGTCATCGGCCTGCGCGCCACCAACACCCAGAAGCTGCGCGCCGACAGCGCCCGCCTCACCAACACCTCCTACAGCGGCCTCCAGCTCATCGAGACGATGAAGGCCACCGGCGGCGAGAACGGCTTCTTCCGCCGCTGGGCCGGGCAGCACGCCACGACGCTCGAGGTGCAGCAGCGGCTCGGCGTCCCCAGCGCCTGGCTGGCCGTCGTCGCCCCCACCCTGGCCGCGCTCAACAGCGCGCTGATCCTGATGATCGGCGGCATGCGCGCCGTCGAGGGCCATCTGTCGGTCGGCCTGCTGGTCGCCTTCCAGGCCCTCATTACGTCCTTCACGGCGCCGATCGCCCGCCTCAACGGCGTCGCCGGCCGTATCCAGGACTTCGGCGCCGACGTGGCGCGGCTCAAGGACGTCGAGAACGTCCCCGTCGACTCCCTCTACACCCGGCGCGAGCCCCCCGCCTCGACCCGCCGCCTCAAGGGCCACGTCGAGCTGGAGGCCATCACCTTCGGCTACAGCCCGCTGGACGCGCCGCTGCTCAAGGACTTCTCGCTGAGCGTCGGCCCCGGCCGCCAGGTCGCCCTCGTCGGCGGCTCCGGCAGCGGCAAGTCCACCGTCTCGCGGCTGATAGCCGGGCTGTACGCGCCGTGGGAGGGCACGGTCCGTATCGACGGGATGCGGGTCGAGGACATCCCGCGCGGCGCGCTCGCCGCCTCCGTCTCCTTCGTCGACCAGGACGTCTTCCTCTTCGAGGGCACCGTCCGCGACAACGTCGCCCTGTGGGACCCCTCCATCCCCGACGAGGACGTCGTCACCGCTCTGCGCGACGCCGCGGTGTACGACGTCGTCGCTCGCCGCCCCGGCGGCATCGACGCCCGCGTCGAGCAGGACGGCCGCAACTTCTCCGGCGGCCAGCGGCAGCGGCTGGAGATCGCCCGCGCGCTGGTGCGCCGCCCGTCCGTCCTCGTGCTCGACGAGGTCACCTCCGCCCTGGACGCGGAGACCGAGCAGCAGATCATCGACAACCTGCGCCGCCGCGGCTGCGCCTGCGTCGTCATCGCACACCGGCTCAGCACCGTCCGCGACAGCGACGAGATCGTCGTCCTCGACCGGGGCACGGTCGTCGAGCGCGGGCGGCACGAGTACCTCGCGGTGGCCGGCGGGCCGTACGCGGAACTGGTCAGGGAGCACTGAGAGTTGAGCGTCTCCTACGACAACGCCGCCACCGGGCAGCACGCGCAGGACCCCGTCCTCGCCGCCCTCGGACAGCTGGGCACCGCCGTCGACTGCACGGGGCTGCGCAGCATCCCGCTGGAGGGGCCGCACGTGCTGTGGCTCGTCCTCGACGGGGCGATGGATCTCTTCGCGGTGGACGCGGCGGAGGAGGGCCACTGGCACTTCCTCGGCCGGGTGCGGGCGGGCGCGCTGCTGCTCGGTCCGGTGGCAGGTCCCCGGCACACGCTCGTCGGCCGCCCGCTGGCCGGCTGCTGGCTGCGGCGGATCGAGCTGCGCGAACTGCAGCGGCCGGAGTGGGACACGGGGCAGTGGGATACGGGGCAGTTCTACACCGAGCAGTTCTACGCCGACCAGGGCCAGTACGGCGCGTACGAGACCCAGCCGTCCCCGCTCGAGAACGCCTTCGCCCTCGGCGTCGGCCGCGGGTTGCGCGTCCTCTACCAGGCACCGCTCGACGGCCGCCAGACCACCGACCAGTACGGCGGTGACGACGACATCCTCTGGATGCAGATCACCCCCGGCTCGGTCCAGTACGGCGCCGCCTACGAGGCCGACGCCGCCGGGCTGCTGCTCGTCGACCCCGCCATGTGGCAGTCGATGGTCGACCAGCAGTACCGGCTGCTCTACGCCCTCGACCACTGGATCGAGCAGCTGGAGCGCGCCCACGAGGACCGTACCGCCGCCGGCATCGAGGCGGGCGAGGCCGCCCGCGCCCAGGCCGATGAGGCGCTGGTCGCCTCCATCGGCCGCACCGGGAAGGGGCGTTCGGCGGGCCGGGCGGGCGACGACGCCGCGTACGCGGTCTGCCGCCTGGTCGCCGGCGAGGCCCGCATCCCGCTCGCGGAGCCGCGCGCCTCCGGGGCCGCCTCCGACCGGCTCGGCCCGGTCGAGCGGATCGCCCTGGCCTCCCGTATCCGCAGCCGCGAAGTGAAGCTGACCGGCCGCTGGTGGCGGGAGAACTCCGGGCCCCTGGTCGGCCATCGCGCGGAGGACGGCGCGCCGGTGGCGCTGCTGTGGCGCCGCGGCCGCTACCAGGCCGTGGACCCGGCGACCGGGGAGCGGGACCGTATCGACAAGGACACCCACGCCGCCTACGAGCCGCGCGCCGTGATGCTCTCCCGGCCGCTGCCCGACAGCAAGCTGTCGCTCGTCCAGGTGCTGCGCTTCAGCGTCCGCGGCACCCGTGGCGACCTGCGCAATCTGCTCCTCGCCGGTCTGGTCGCCGTCGGCCTGGGCGCCCTGGTGCCGATCGCCACCGGCAAGGTGCTGGGCGAATTCGTGCCGCGGGCGGAGACGAGCCTGATCACCCAGACCACGATGGCGCTGATCGCCACCAGCGTGGTCGCGGCGTCCTTCATGCTGATGCAGAACATCTCCATCCTCCGGATGGAGGGCCGCATCGAGGCCACCCTCCAGCCGGCCGTATGGGACCGTCTCCTCCGCCTCCCCACCCGCTTCTTCGCCGACCGTTCCACCGGCGAACTCGCCAGCGCCGCCATGGGGATCAGCGCCATCCGCCGCGTCCTGTCCGGCATCGGCCCGGTGGTGCTCCAGGCCGGCACGGTCGGCACGATGAACCTGGTGCTGCTCCTGCTCTACAGCGTCCCGCTGGCCATGGCGGCGATCGGGATGCTGCTGACGATCGCGGCCATCTTCGCGGCCCTGGGCCTGTGGCAGCTCCGCTACCAGCGCCGCCTGATCAAGCTCTCCCACAAGCTCAACAACCAGGCCTTCCAGACCCTGCGCGGCCTGCCCAAGCTGCGCGTCGCCGCCGCCGAGTCCTTCGCGTACGCGGCGTGGGCGAAGGAGTTCGCCCGGACCCGGGATCTGCAGCAGCGGATCGGCCGGATCAAGAACGCCACCACCGTCCTGAACGCGATCTATCTGCCGCTCACCGCGCTGCTGATGTTCATGCTGCTGGCCGGGCCCGCCCGCGGCTCCATGTCGGACAGCGCCTTTCTGACCTTCTCCACGGCGGTGACGATGCTGCTGACGTCGGTCACCCAGCTGACCGGCGCGCTCATCTCCACCGCGGCGGTGCTGCCGATGCTCGAGCAGATCAGGCCGCTCTTCCAGGAGACCCCCGAGGTGGACGCCGCCGCCACCCGCCCCGGCGAGCTGACCGGCGCCCTGGAGGCGCGCAACCTCTCCTACCGCTACTCGGCCGACGGCCCGCTGGTCCTGGACGACGTGTCTTTTTCCATCCAGCCGGGCGAGTTCGTCGCGATCGTCGGGGCCAGCGGCTGCGGCAAGTCCACCCTGCTGCGCCTCCTGATCGGCTTCGACCGTCCCGCCACCGGCAGCGTGTTGTACGACGGCCAGGACCTGGCCGCTCTCGACCAGGCCGCGGTGCGCCGTCAGTGCGGCGTCGTCCTGCAGCACGCCCAGCCCTTCACCGGTTCCATCCTCGACTGCATCTGCGGCACCGAGTCGTACACGCTGGAGGAGGCCTGGGAGGCGGCGGCGATGGCGGGTCTGGCGGAGGACATCAAGGCGATGCCGATGGGGATGCACACGATGCTCTCCGACGGCGGCGGCACCGTATCGGGCGGCCAGCGCCAGCGCCTGATGCTCGCCCAGGCCCTGATCCGCAAGCCCCGCATCCTCTACCTGGACGAGGCCACCAGCGCCCTGGACAACGAAACCCAGCGCACGATCATCAACTCCACCCGCGCCCTGAACTCCACCCGCGTCGTCATCGCCCACCGCCTGACGACGATTCTGGACGCGGACCGGGTCGTGGTGCTCTCCGACGGCAAGGTGACCCAACAGGGCTCCCCCGCCGACCTGTTGGCGGACCGGACGGGCCTCTTCCACCACCTGGTGCGACGGCAGCTGGCCTGACGGGAAGGGCCCAGGTCGCGGCCACCTGTTAACAATCTGTGCATCAGCGGCTACCGTACGGTGCGTTGACCGCCGGGGGGTGGCAGGGCTGGGTGTGCGCCGGCGCGCTGGAGTGATCCAGCCGCGGACGGCCGCACGCGGGTTGCGTCAGCCCACTGGATCTCTTGGATCGGTGGGGGCGTGCTTCAGCAAAGGATGCAACAGCGGGCGGCGGCGGCCAGTGAGGACGCACAGCTTTTGGTGCGCGGCGGGGAATCCCCCGGCCTCTCGGACAGGCGCCGAAGACACACTGTGGCGGTGCTGCTGTTCAGCGGCGTGCCGTTCGTTGAGAGCTCCATCCCCGTTTCCGCCTTCGGGGCGAGCCCGGGCGGTGTGGGCGACTCGCAGTACCGCCTGCTGGTCTGCGCGGGCGAGGAGCCGCCGCTGCATACGACCGGCGGCCTGGAGCTGGCCACTCCGCACGGCCTCGAGGCGCTCGCCAAGGCCGGCACCATCGTCGTACCGGCCTGGCGCTCGA
>NZ_JAAKZV010000375.1 GCF_011044975.1 Streptomyces coryli
CCCCACATTCGACACCCGCCCATCCACCAGCGCCCCCACCACCACATCCGCCGTCACCGGCGCCAACAGCACCCCATTACGGAAGTGCCCGCTCGCCACCACCAGATCCGGCAGCACCGTCGGCCCCACCACCGGCGCGTCGTCCGGCGACGCCGGCCGCAGTCCCGCCGTGGTGCCCGTAAAAGGCAGCGCCTCGATGCCAGGTAGCAACGCCTCCGCACGCGTGAGGAGTTCACGTACCGCCCCCGCCGACGCCGTCGTGTCGTAGCCGGCGTCCTCCTGCGTGGCGCCGATGACCAGTTCGCCGTCGCTGCGGCTCACCACGTACACCCGCGAGCCGTCCACCACGCCGCGCAGGCCGCGGCCGAGATACGGCGCCGGGGCCCGTAGCCGCACTGTCTGGCCCTTCACCGGGCGGATGGTCGGGACGACGCCCGGCGGTACCCCGTCGATCGCACCCATGCCGCTGCCCGCGGCCAGCACCGTACGGCCCGCACGCACCTCCCGGCCGTCCGCCAGCCGCACCCCCGCCGCCCGGCCGCCCTCGCTCAGCAGCGCGGCGACCGGCTGCTCGTAATGCGTGGTGCCGGTCTTCAGCGCCGCCGCGAGCAGCGCCGGGACGAGCCGGCGCGGGTCGATGCTGCCGTCCTCGGGGGAGAGCAGCCCGCCGCGCACCCGGGGCGTGAGGCCGGGTTCAAGCTCGCGGCACTCCGCCGCGTCGAGGATCCGGCTCGCGACGCCCAGGGACGCCTGGAAGCGGCGCAACTCCTCCAGATACGCCAGGCCCGCGTCGTCAAGAGCGGGCTCGAGGATGCCGTCCGCCCGATACCCCGTATCGGCGCCGGTCAGCTCCTCGAGCTCGGCTATGAAGGACGGGTAGCGGAGCCGCGAGGCGATCCCGAGTCGCAGCAACGGCTCGGCGTCGTAGGCGAGTTCACCGACGGGCGTGAGCAAGCCGGCGGCGGTGTGCGTGGCCCCGCTTCCCGGCGCCGGATCGGCCACCGCGACCCGCAATCCCCGCACGCCCGCCTGCCAGGCGATTCCCAGCCCGATGACCCCGCCACCGGCGATGACCACGTCGTACGCCACGTCCAGCCCCTCCCTGTCGCCCTACCCGATCACTCCCCCACCCCCTACCCGCCGAGCCGCCGCTCAGCGCACCCGGTCCAGCCGCGCCCGCTGCTCCGCCGTCAGCTCCAGGTCCGCCGCCGCCAGACTCTCCTCCAACTGCGCCACCGACGAGGCGCCGATCAGCGGGACCACCGGGACGTCCCCGCCGATCAGCCACGCCAGCACCACCTGGTTCACCGTCGCGCCCGTCGCCTGCGCCACCTCGCGCAGGGCCGCCAGCCGCCGCGGCGTGCCCGGGTGGTCCAGCTCCGGTTCCAGCGGCTTGTCGGCGCGGGTGTACGCGCCCCGCAGCAGCGGCGAGTAGGCCACCAGCGTCAGCTCGGGCTCATCGCGTACGTAGCTGAGCAGGTCGCCGCCGGCCGCTCCCGGGCTGCCGTCCGGCGAGAGCTCGCTCGGGAGATCGGTGCGACCGCGCAGGTACGTGTGGTGGTACTGCAGCACGTCGTACCCCGGCAGCCCGCCCTCCGCCGCGATCCGCCGCGCCCGCTCGACCGTCCAGGTCCAGTGGTTGCTCGCCCCGAGCAGCCCCACCGCCCCCTCGCCGACCTGCTCGGCGAAGGCCTCCACCGTCTCCCGCAGCGGCGTCGCCGGGTCCTCGATGTGCGCGTACAGCAGGTGCAGCCGGTCCATCCCGAGCCGCTCCCGGCTCACCGCCACCTGCTCGCGGATGACCTTCGCCGACAGCCCCTCGGCGTTGTCGACGTAGCCGGTGCCCGGCGCGAGCGGGCGGGCGCCCAGCTTGGTGGCGACGGTGATCTCGTCGCCGACCCCGCGGCTGCGCAGCCACCGCCCGACCACCGTTTCGCTCTGCCCGCCCTGGGAGCCGTTCTCCCAGAAGGCGTAGTTGTTCGACGTGTCGATGAAGGTGCCGCCGGCCTCGGCGTACCGGTCGAGGATCGCGTACGCCGTCTCCTCGTCCGTCCTCGTACCGAACAGCATGGCGCCGAGGCTCAGCACGCTCACCTCACGCCGGTGGGCCGAACCGGCCCCGATCACGCGGTACTTCATGGCTCTCCCCTCGCCGCGGCCCCGCTCACCGGGTGCCGCTGCGAGGGAGTCTGGGCGTTGGAGCGCACTCCATCGCAAGCCCCCGCGTGCGCTGCCAGGACACTCTCGGGGAGAGTGTGGGCATGGAGTTCTTCTGCTATCACCGCGACCGGGCCGATTCCCTGGCGCTCCGCATGGAGTTGCTGGAGGAGCACTGGTCCTATATGGATGGATACGCGAAGGAGCTGATCGCCCGCGGCCCGACGTTCGCCGCCGACGGGGAAACCCCGACCGGCAGCGTGCACATCGTCGACCTGCCGGACGCCGCGGCCGCCCGGGCGTTCGCCTTCGACGAGCCGGGATATCAGGCGGGCGCGTACCGGGACGTACTGCTGCGCCGCTGGCGCAATCTGCTGGGACGCACGATGTGGGACTTCCCCGGTGGCCGGACCGGCGGCAACCGCTATCTGGTGCTCGGCCTCGGCTTGGCGCCGGACGCCGGCCCCGTGGCGCCGCCGGCCGACCGGGACGAGCTGATCGCTTACGGACCTCTGCTGTCCGACGACGGCACCCTGCAGCTGGGGGTCGCTGCCCTGCTGCGGGCGCCGGATCCGGAGGCGGCACGCGCGGTGCTTTCCCCGGATCCGTATGCGGAAATCGAGGTCCACGACTGGGAATTCGGCGGTCGGCGGGCTACCTGAACACGAACGGCATGACGATGCCGATGAGCGCCAGGGCCTCGCAGAAGGCGAAGCCCAGAATCATGTTCTGGCGGATGATGCCGGTGGCTTCGGGCTGCCGGGCCATGGCCTGGACGCCGTTCCCGAAGATGTAGCCGATTCCGATGCCGGGGCCGATGGCGGCCATTCCGTATCCGATGGGTCCGCCGATGGAGCGGAGGGAGCCCGAGACGTCTCCGTCGGCGAGTATCGCGTGAGCAAGCATGTCATCCCCTTCTCGTTCGTCATTGAGCGATTCAGGTTGATGACAGTTTAGTTGAAGGGGGCTGCTCAGTGAGTGTGTTCAATATCGCAGAATTCGCTGCGGAATTGCCTACCTGAGGAAAGCAATTACCCAAAAAATAGGCGGAAGAAACGCCTCCGCCGGGGCTCGCGGACTCAACGCGTCTCGCGTTCCAGGATCCTGCCGAAAATGCCCGGAACATGCCGCTTGAGCCGCACCGTCACCTTGGCCGCAGCGCCCGGAAACACATACAGCCCCTTCCGCCCGAGCGACCGCTCGACCTCCTCGACCACGGCAGCGACCGGCATCCCGGCGCGGTGCGCCGTCGCGGCGGGGTCTTCGGCGGCGATGCGACGGTATTGCGGCGTGTCCACCTGGCTCGGGCATACGCAGCGGATCGCGACGCCTGAGCCTCGGCATTCCTGGTCGAGCACGTCGGCGAATGCGTTGACCGCGGCTTTGGACGACGCATAGGCCGCGAGCTTACGGGCGGGGACCCAGCCGCCGAGCGAGGAGTACAACACGACCTCACCGCGCCCGCGCTCGGCCATGCCGGGCACCACCGCCCGTACGATCTGCACCGTCCCCAGGAAATTGATCCGCCAGATCGCGTCGAATTCCGCGCGTTCCTGACCGAGCGCCGACCCGAGATACGACACGGCGGCGGCGTGCACGAGCCGGTCTACGGGCCCGACCGCCTTGGCCAACGCCCCCACGGCGTCGGCGTCCTGGACATCACACCGCTCAACAGCGATCCGCTCGTCCCGCCCCCGCAACGCCTCGAGCGCCGCGCCATCCACATCGGCGGCCACCACACTCCACCCATCCACCGCCAGACGCAGTGCACTTGCTTCACCAATCCCGCTCCCGGCCCCGGTCACCAGCGCCGTTCCCCCTGTGAGCCTGCTGCGTCGCGACATGCGCGGGAGTGTAGGGAGACGGGCGTGTGACGGGAAGTCAAAAGCGACGTCGTGTTACGGTCCCCCGACCGCGACTACCGGGGGGAAAATTGCGTAAGACCGTCATGTGGCGTGTTGCTGTCGCCATTGCCGTCGGTGTCTTCGGCGGTATCACGCTCGTGTCGCTTCTGGGGGACGGGGATGAGGGCGGCCCGTCCTCGTCCGACTCGCCGTCGGCGGGGCCGCGCCTGACCGGATACCAGGAAATCGCCTTGCGGGGGAAGGGCGCTTCGGAGGTGGCTGAGAGAGTCGCCCTGGACGGTGGCCGGGTGATCGCGGCCGCGCAGGCGGGCAAGGTCCGGCTGTTCTTCTACACGGAGGGGAAGAACTGCGGCGTTTACGTCACCAGCCCCAACCCCGGGAAGGATGGGGGCACCATCCAGGTAGGGGCTGGGTTCCCCGATGACGAGAGTGATGACCCTGTGCCAGGCGGACCTTACGAGTCCGCGACCACACCGGGGTCGACCAATCCGGCCACCTGGTTGGACCTGGCGTGCGGCAAGAGCACGATGTATGTCGAGTACGACAGCGAAGAGCGCGCGAAGCCCACGGACCCGACGGGGCCGGTGTCGGCCGCCAACTCCACGAAGAGCCCGATTCGTTCGGTCTTCGTCGTCGGCCGCGAGTCCACTCGCCAGGCCGTGCTGAAGAAGGTCGCCGGCACCTAGCCGACGAGCGAGGCGGCCGCCGCCGCTGGGGTGGGCGGCGGCCGCTGGGTCGCGTGGTTACAGCGCCGCTGCCGCCGGCTTGATCAGGGAGCGGACCGTGCGGCCGTCCAAGTACTGGCCCATTGCGGTCATTTCCCATTCGCCGCTGAATTGCTTGATGAGCTTGCACATGAGGACCGCCGTGTTGGGCTGGGAGCCCGTGAGGTCGAAGCGGGCCAGTTCCTCGTTGGTCTGGGCGTCGAGGAGGCGGCAGTAGGCCTTGGCTACGTCGGTGAACTTCTGGCCGGAGAAGGAGTTGACCGTGAAGACCAGGCCCGTCACGTCCGGCGGGAGGCCGCCCAGGTGCACCGTGATGACCTCGTCGTCGCCGGCGCCTTCGCCGGTGAGGTTGTCGCCGGAGTGCTGGACCGCGCCGTTGAGGATCTGGAGCTTGCCGAAGAAGCAGGCGTCGACCTTGTTGCGCTGCGGGCCGTACGCGATGACGGAGGCGTCGAGGTCGATGGACTTGGCGCGGCGGCCGCCGCCGTAGGCCGGCTCCCAGCCGAGGCCCATCTTGACCGAGGAGAGGAACGGCTGGCCGCCCTTGACCAGGGAGACGGTCTGGTTCTTCTGGAGGTTGACCCGGCCCTTGTCCAGGTTGATCTTCCCGGAGCCGGCAGCCGCGGCCGGAGCCGCGGCCGCCTGCGGGGGTGGCGGCAACGGAGCCGCCTGCTGGCCGGCCGGCGGAGGCGGCGGCGTCTGCGCGGTGGCCCGGGCCGGAGCGGGCGGCGGCGGGGGAGCCGCGGGG
>NZ_JAAKZV010000376.1 GCF_011044975.1 Streptomyces coryli
AGGTCGCCGGGGTCGGTGAGGGTGGCGGCGGCCCAGAGGTGGCCGTGGCGCAGGCGGGTGGCAAGCGGGAGCTCGCGGAGGGTGGCGTCGAGGAAGCCGGCGGCGAAGGCGTCACCGGCACCGACGGCGGCGACTACGTCGACGGTGGGGGCGGGGACGTGGGCGGTGCGCTCAAGGGGGCTCTGCTCGGCGAGCGACGGCAACTCCAGCCCGTCCGGCGTTTGAGGACGAGGCCGTTCAGGCCGATCAGCGAACGCAGCGGCGCCGGCGGCCCCCTGCTTCACCACCAGCACGCCCGGCTCCGGCAGGAGCGCCCGTACCGCGGCGGGGTCGGCGGCGCCCCAGAGCGCCATCGCCTCGTCGTCGCCCACGAAGACGATGTCGGCGCGTCGGGCGAGGCCCAGCAGCACCTCGTCGGCGGCCGATTCCCACAGCCCGGCCCGGTAGTTGACGTCGAAGGAGACCAGCGGCCGCCCCGCCCGCGGCTCGGTGAGAGCCCGTAGCAGAGCAAGACAGCCCGGCGAGAGCGCGGCAGTGATGCCGGTCAGGTGCAGCACCCGGGCCGCGTCGAGGGCGGCCGTGTCGACCGTCCCCGGCGCCATCGCCGACGCGGCGGACCCGGCGCGGTAGTACGCCACCTCGTGGCCGGTCCCGGTCACGCCGCTGCCGCCGCTCCCCCCGGCGCCCTGCGCCGACCGCTCCCCCGCCGTCCGGAAGTACACCCCGGTCGGCCGCCCCGCATCCCGCGTCACCGCCGACACATCCACCCCCGCGGCGGCGATCCCCGCGACCAGATGATCTCCGAAGCCGTCCGCCCCCACCCGGCTCACCCACCGCACCCGGCGGCCCGCGGCCGCCATCGCGCAGGCGACATTGGACTCGGCGCCGCCGATGCCGCGGTCGAAGGACGGCACGTCCGCGAGCGGCCCAGGGCGCGTCGGCCGGAAGGCGACCATGGACTCGCCCAGGCAGACGACATCGCAGGCTGTGTCGGCGTCCACGCGCACTCGCACTCCCTCGCTCCGGCCGTCCCGGGCACCATTGACCCGCTGTTCGCCGGGATGTTAGACAGCGGGGAGCGATACACGCAATGGGTGTTGCACATTCTGCAACGCAGCAGATGGAGGGCGCATGACAGCCGTAGCAGGGCGAGTGGACGACCGGCTCGACTACCGCTTCAAGGGCCTGCCGCCGGACGCGGACGGCCTGACGGCGGCCGAGCTCGCCGCCGAGCGCCGGTCGCTCTTCACCGGCGGCTTCACCACCCCCGTGCTGACGCTCTCCGCCCCCGCCCTGGAGCACAACCTCACCGCCCTCGGCCGCTTCGCCGCCGCCCACGGCCTCGCCTTCGCCCCGCACGGCAAGACCTCCATGGCCCCGCAGCTCTTCGAGCGCCAACTCGCCCACGGCGCCTGGGGCATCACCCTCGCCGTCCCGCACCAGGTACGGGTGGCGCGCGCCCACGGCATCCAGCGGATCTTCCTCGCCAACGAGCAGGTGGACCCGGCGGCCCTGCGCTGGGTGGCCGCCGAGCAGGACGCGGACCCGGACTTCCGCCTCATCTGCTACGCCGACTCGGTACGCGGCGTCGAGCTCATGCAGTCCGCCCTGACCGAGGCCGGCGCCCGCCGCCCCGTCGATGTCGTCGTCGAGCTCGGCGGCGGCTTCGGCGCCAGGACCGGGGCCCGTACCGACGCGGACTGCGCCGCCATCGCCGACGCCGTGGCCGGCGCGGACCGGCTGCGGCTGGTGGGCATCGCCGGTTACGAGGGCGAAGTGCCGGGCGGCGACGGCGAGTCCGTACGGGCGTATCTGCGGCGGCTCGTCTCACTGGCGGCCGGCTTCGACAAGGCGGGGCGGTTCCCCGACGGCCTCGACGAGATCGTGCTGAGCGCGGGCGGCAGCGCCTGGTTCGACGCGGTGGCCGAGGTCTTCGCCGAGGTGCCGCAGCTGTCCCGGCCGGTGCTGAAGCTGCTGCGCTCGGGCGCGTATGTCTCGCACGACGATGTGCACTACGCCCACATCACCCCGTTCGTACGGGTCCCCGAGGAGGGCTCGCTGGAGCCGGCCTTCCGGCTGTGGGCGCAGGTCGTCTCGCGTCCCGAGCCGGGGCAGGCGTTCCTCAACGCCGGGAAGCGGGACGCCGCTTACGACCTCGACATGCCGGTGCCGATGACGGTGCGGGACGCGGACGGCAAGGAGCGGGCGGCCGAGGGGCTCTCGGTGCGGAAGCTGTCCGACCAGCACGCCTGGGTGGACATCGAGGAGGGCGTCGAGCTCGAGGTCGGCGAGTGGGTGGCCCTCGGCCTCTCCCACCCCTGCACGATCTTCGACAAGTGGCAGCTGATCCCGGTGACCGAGGCCGACGGCACAGTGACGGAGCTCGTGAGGACGTACTTCTAAATGGATCTCCTCATACGCGGCGCCCGGATCGTCGACGGCACCGGCGCCGCCGCGTACCACGCGGATGTGGCGATCCGGGACGGCCGCATCACTGAGATCGGCGAAGGCCTCTCCGGCGGCCGCGTCCTCGACGCCGACGGCCTCGTCCTCTCCCCCGGCTTCATCGACATGCACGCCCACAGCGACCTCGCCCTGCTCCGCGACCCGGAGCATCTCGCGAAGACCGCCCAGGGCGTCACCCTCGAAGTCCTCGGCCAGGACGGCCTGTCGTACGCGCCGGTGGACGACCGCACGCTCGCCGAGGTCCGGCAGCAGATCGCGGGCTGGAACGGCGACGGCTCGGACATCGACTTCGGCTGGCGCACGGTCGGCGAATACCTCGACCGCCTCGACCGCCAGGGCCTCGCCGTCAACGCCGCCTACCTCATCCCCCAGGGCACCGTCCGCATGCTCGCGCTCGGCTGGGAGGACCGGCCCGCTTCGGAGGCGGAGCTCGCGCGGATGAAAGACCTGGTGGCGCAGGGCATGGAGGAGGGCGCGGTCGGCCTGTCCTCCGGGCTCACCTACACCCCCGGCATGTACGCCCCCACCGCGGAACTCACCGAGCTGTGCCGGGTGGTGGCGCGCTACGGCGGCTACTACTGCCCGCACCACCGCTCGTACGGAGCGGGGGCGCTGGCAGCGTACGAGGAGATGGTCGCCCTCACCGCGGAGGCCGGCTGCGCGCTGCACCTCGCGCACGCCACCATGAACTTCTCCGTCAACAAGGGCCGCGCCCCCGAGCTCCTCACCCTCCTCGACAAGGCGCTCGATGACGGGGCGGACGTCACCCTCGACACGTATCCCTATCTCCCCGGCTGCACCACCCTCGCCGCGATGCTGCCCAGCTGGGCGACCGAGGGCGGTCCCGAGGCGACGCTGGCGCGCCTCAAGGACGCGGACACCGCCGAGCGGATCCGGCACGTGATGGAGGTCGAGGGCGCGGACGGCTCCCACGGCGTCCCGATGACCTGGACCGACCTGGAGATCTCCGGCGTCGGCAACCCGGCCCTGGCCGCCTTCGTCGGCACCCGCGTCCCCGACTGGCCGACCGCCCGCCGCATCATGCTCGAGGACCGCCTCGGCTCCACGATCCTGCAGCACGTCGGCCACGAGGAGAACGTCCGCGCGATCATGCGCCACCGCGTCCACACCGGCGGCAGCGACGGCATCCTCCAGGGCGACAAGCCGCATCCGCGGGCTTACGGGACCTTCCCGCAGTATCTCGGGCGGTACGTGCGGGAGTTGGGCGTGCTCGGCCTGGAGGACTGCATCCACCACCTCACCGGCCGCCCGGCGGCCAGGCTGAGGCTGCCGGACCGCGGCCTCGTGCGCGAGGGCTACCGGGCCGACCTGGTGCTCTTCGACCCGGAGACGGTGGCGGCGGGGGCCGGCTTCGACGCGCCGCGGACGGCGCCGCTCGGCATCCCGCATGTGCTCGTCGATGGCGAGTTCGTCATGCGCGACGGGCGGCGGACGGACGCGACTCCGGGGCGGTCCGTACGACGTCGTCGATGAGACCAATGGCGCGGAAGAGCTCGGAGGGGGTGCTGGCCACGAGCGCGCCGAGCTCACGGGCCCGCTCCTTCAGGGCGGGCGAGACCCGCATGGTGTAGAAGACGGCCGGGCCCTTGTACGACCCCTCCTCGCGCCACATCGCGAGGTCATCGGGCCCCGCCATCCGGCTGCTGCCGCGCTGCACATCCGATATCAGCAGGTGGAGGCCGCCGGCCCCGAGGTACGCCCCGGCCTCGCTGCTGGTGCTTGCGGTCGCCACCGAGGCCCCGGCGGCCCGCAGGCGGTCGAGTTCGCGGGTGTTGTTCTCCGGATGGTCGTCCACCCACAGGATGCGCATGCCGTCCCACTCACCGGCGGAGACAGCGACGGAGACGGAGGCGTCGAACGCGGAGGCGTGGGCAGAGGCGATGCTCTCCGCCTCCACCTCGCCGCGCACCGCCGGCTCGGAGCGCAGCATCCGGAACAGCTCATCCGCGTCATCGACGGCCTTCAGGTCGTCGAGCAGCGATACGAACCCCTGGTCGGCGACCAGTTCCCGGAAGCCCACCGGGAGTTGCTGCTCCAGGCGCTCCAGCGTGCGGCCGGTGTCCGCGCGGTCCAGTTCGATCTCGTACGGCTCCAGGATCCGCGCGGCCTCGGTGATCAGCTCGCCGCTCCAGTCGTTCGGCATCCGCGGGAGCAGCTGCCGCGCCCGGCGGTACGCGTCGAACTCCGCGACGACGCCGTCGTCGTCGTCCGCTTCCCGCGGGCGGGTCAGCAGCCGGTAGAAGTCGGCGTAGAAGTACTGGAGCAGGAGCAGCCGGAAGACGACCGCCGCCGGCTGCAGCCGCCACACCGGGTTCAGGGTTATCTCCAGTACGAACCCGTTGACCAGGAGCTTGATGCGTCGCGGATTGCGGCCGGCGCGGCGTACCAGCAGCTCGGTGAGCTCATCGTCGAGCAGATGGGCGATGCCCGCGTCGCCGGCGCATCCGCGCGCGTATTCCCGTACCCGGTCCGGGTCCGCGTGCGGGAGCCGGAAGCTGGTCTGGAAGATCTTCTCCAGGAAGCCGGTACCGTGCAGCGGGCCATCGCCGTCGCGCAACCGCAGTTCGGCGCGGTCGCAGCCGATCACGAACGCCAGCCCCGGAATATCGAGGTAGACCTTCAGCGCCTCGCACACCGCTAGTACGGTCTCGCCCGGGCAGCGGTCGAGGTCGTCGATGAAGACGACCAGCGTCCGCTGCAGCCGGGGCTGCTCCGCCCGCCATTCGTCCACCGCCTTGACGAGCGTCTCGCGCATGTCGTTGCGGGCTCGCGGGTCGGATCCCACGGTCCGCCACAGCAGGTCGACCAGCCCGGGCAGGCCGAAGTACGCGGTCGCCAGGCGCACCGCGAGCCGGGCCGGGATCCACGCCGCCATCAGCAGCGGCCGGCGCTCCTCGATCCCGTGCAGCACGCGCGCCAGCGGCCGGGTGTCGAACTCCGCCAGCACGGACTTGATCAGCCCTTCCAGGGTGTCCGTGCCCGTGGACG
>NZ_JAAKZV010000377.1 GCF_011044975.1 Streptomyces coryli
GGCTGTTCCTGAGCCGCCCCGTTCCCCGTGCCGGGAGGACAGGGCGAGTGGTCCTCCCGGCACGGGGAACGGGGCGGCTCAGGAACAGCCGTTGAGCTCGCAGATGTCCGCCGGATCGGTGGAGACCTTGACGTCGTCGTACCAGATGTAGCTGTCGTTCTGCGGGGCGAAGTCCGTGGTCGCGCCGCCGGCGAAGCTGTCGAAGTACGCCTTGTCCACCTGATCGCCATTGGTGACGAAGCGCAGCCCGGTGACCTTGGCGGCGGACTCGCCGTTGTAGAAGACCTCGATCTCGCCGTCGCGGTTGGCCTGCCCGTCGGTGACGGAGTTGACCTTGACCCGCTGCACGACGTTCACCCACTCGCCCTTGGGCCACTGGATGACCGAGCCGTTCTTCTCCAGCGAGACGTAGTCGCCGTATGTGTCCTGCTTGTCCATGTGGTAGTAGTACAGCGCCGCTTCGCCGCCGGCCCGCCGCCAGATGAAGCGGGAGCTGAAGCCGTTGGTGCCGTCGCAGGTCTGGCCGCCGGAGCAGGACTTGCCGCCCGCCAGGCCGATGCCGACCTTGCCGGCGTACTGGCTGGTGCCCCAGCTGAAGTCCTCGTCGAACTTGATCCACATGGACACGTAGTACTCGCGCGCCTTGTCCAGCTGGAACGGCGCTTGCGCGCCGGAGTCCTCGGGGCCGATCTTGCCTTCCGGATAGAGCACCCGCAGCGACTTGTCGCCGCTGTGCGCCGGGGTCGTGTCGTCCACGAGGGTGCGCTCGTCCATGCCGAGCGACCAGGGGGCGCTCCAGCCGTCCTGCGTCCATTCGTCGAGGGTGTACGGGCCGCCCGCGGCAGGGCGCTCGAAGGTGTTCTCCTGGTACGCGGCCGCCTGTTCGGCCTCGGCGGGGGAGCCGGACGCGAACTGCGGGTAGAGCACGGCGGGCGCCAGCAGCGTGGCGGCCGCGGCGGTGGTGAGCATCAGCTTCTTCGACTTGAGCTTTCTCGATCTCATTCGTTCCTCACTCCCGGGTACCGAATTCATTCCTGAAAGGAGAATGAATTGCTGGAATTCTGCGGGCTGGGGTTACAAAAGCACTGTCAAGGGGTTGACGCAAGAGGATGATTACTGCAATCTCCTCGGCATGAAATCGCCAGAAGAGAAGGAATCATTCCTTCCCGGGCCCAAGTACCGGCAGGTCGCCGAGCGCCTGCGCCAGGAGATAGCCGACGGCACCTGGGCCGCCGGAGCACAGCTTCCCGTCGAGCGCGACCTGGCCGACTCGCTCTCGGTCAGCATCAACACCCTGCGCCGCGCCGTCACCCAGCTCGTGGCCGACGGCGTCGTGCAACGGCGGCAGGGCGCAGGCACGTTCGTACGGCCCAGCGACGCGCCGCCCGCCGCGGCAGCGCAACCACCCTCCGGCGCCCGCCGCCTGATCGGCGTCCTGGTGCCCTCGACGACCTACTACTATCCCCGCGTCGTCGACGGCATCCAGCGGGTGCTCAGGGACGCAGGGGCCGGCGTCATGCTCGCGTCGTCGAAGTACGACCTCGGCATCGAGAGCGGCGAGCTGCGGGCGATGCGCGAGACCGGCGTGCGGGGCCTGCTGCTCGTACCGAACCTGCACCTGATGGACGACCCGCAGGGTTACGTCGACGGGCTGCGCGAACTCCCCGTGCCGTACGTGCTGGTGGAGCGCCGCCCGCCGCGACCCGCCCCCGACGACCCGACGACGTATGTGGAGACCGACCACGCCGGCGGGGTGTACCGGGCGCTCGGGCACCTGCGCTCGCTCGGCCACCGGCGGATCGGCCTCGTCGGCCGGCGGCTCACCGGCACCAGCGAGCTGGTCGCGCGGGGCTTCGACGCCGCCGCCCGGCTGCTGGACGTCGAACTGGTCGAGGGCGCCGTGGTCCGCAGCGAGCAGTGGGCGCCCGCGGACCTGGCCGACTACGCCCGGCACTGCACGGAGGCGGGCATCACCGCCGTCTTCTGCCACGGCGACCGGGACGCCGCCGCGCTCATCGTGCACGCCCGCCGCAACGGCCTCGCCGTCCCCGGCGACCTGGCCGTGGTCGCGTACGACGACGAGGTCGCCGAGGTGGGCGACGTGCCGCTGACCGCGGTGTCCCCGCCCAAGGCCGAGGTCGGCAGCCTCGCGGCGGAGCTGCTGCTGCGCCGGCTGGAGTCGGGGGAGCAGGCGCCCACGCACCGGGTGCAGCTCCAGCCCCGGCTGGTGATCCGCGCGTCCTGCGGAGCCGTGCAACAGGCGGGCGTGCGCCGGTCGGTGGTGCCGGCGTGAAGGACGGAATCTTCCGCATCGGCGTGCTCGGCGCGGGTGCCGTCGGCGCCGAACACGTACGGGCGGCCGCGGGCGCCCGGGCGTACGAGATCGCCGCGATCTGCGACGTGAACCGGGCCACGGCCGAAGCGCTCGCGACGCCCGCCGGCACGCCCGTCTACACCGACCACCGCGCGATGCTCGCCGACGCCGGGCTCGACGCCGTCATCGTCACCGCGCCGCACGCGCTGCATGCGCCGCTCGTCATCGAGGCCGCACAGGCGGGGCTCCACGTACTGGTCGAGAAGCCGATGGCGACCACCGCCGACGACTGCACCCGCATGATCGAAGCCTGCCGGGAAGCAGGCACGCTGCTCGCGGTGGCGCACGTCATCCACTTCGACCCCGTCGTACGCGAGGTCCGGCGGCTGATCGCCTCGGGGGAGTTCGGGGAGCCGCTGCTCATCACCCATCGCCGCTCCTCGCACTACGAACCCGGCTCCCGGCCCGGCTGGTTCTTCGACCGCGCGGTCGCGGGCGGCGGGATCGTGCTCAATGTCGGCACGCACGGCCTGGACCGCATCCAGCTGTTCGGCGGCGCGCCGGTGCGCAGCGTCAGCGCGGTGGTGCGCGGCCGCCCCGGCATGGAGGTGGAGACCGACGCGCTCGCGCTGCTGGAGCTGGACAACGGCGTGCACGCGAGCCTTGCGCTGACCAGCCGCGGAGCGCCGTATTACGACGAGACCGAGGTGGTGCTGGAAAGCGCCACGCTGCGGGCCTCCCGGGCCGAAGGGCTGTCGCTGCTGCGCGACGGCGCGTCCACGCCGCTGCTCGCCGCCGACCCGGCGCACGGGCACGCGGCCTTCCGGGCCCAGCTGGACGGCTTCGTCGCGGCGGCCCGCGGGGGTGACGGGGAGTACGCCGACGGGGCGTACGGGCGCTCGGTCGTCTCGGCCGCCCTCACCGTGTACGCGTCGGCGGAGCGCGGCCACACCGTTGCGGTCCCGGCGCCGGCGGTGGTGCCGTGAACCGGCGTGCGTTCAGCACCCTCGGCTGCCCGGAGGCGAGCCTCGCCGACGTCCTCCGGCTCGCACGGGCGGACGGCCGCTGCACGGGGGTCGAGCTGCGGTGCGCCGACGGCCAGTTGGTCACCCCTGATACGGGCGAGCGGGAGGCGGAGGCGATCGGCGCCCGGCTCGCGGCAGCGGGCCTGTCGGTGATCTGCCTCGCCTCGTACGTCCAGGTGGCCTCGACGGCGGCCGCGGTGGCCGCCGACCTGGAGCGGCATCTGCGGCTGGCGGCCCGGCTCGGCGCCCCGTACGTGCGGGTCTTCGGCGGCGGCGCGGAGCAGCCGGACGGGCGCCGCGAGCGTGCGATACGTAACCTCGCCGCGGCCGCGCCCGCCGCCGAGGCCGCGGGCGTCGGCATCGTGCTCGAGACCCACGATGAGTTCCTGACCGGCGCCGCCGTGGCCGATGTGCTCGGGGCGGTCGGCTCGCCGTCCGTCGGCGCGGTGTGGGACGCGGTGAACCCCTGGCGGGCCGGCGAGCCGGTCGCGGAGACCGCCGCCGCGCTCGAACCGTGGCTGCGGCACGTGCAGTTCAAGGACGTCGCCTCCGCGACCGACCTGAGCCCGGTGCTGCCGGGCCGGGGCGTGCTGCCGCTGCGGGATATCCGCGCCGCGCTGGACCGGATCGGCTATCGGGGCTGGGTCAGCCTCGAGTGGGAGCGGGCCTGGTACCCCGGCGCCGCCCCGCTCGGCGAGGCGCTCGGGGCCTTTCACCGGGTGCTCGACGCGTAACGCCCGCCCGGCACCCGCACATTCATTTGGCATGTATTTGACAAGAGGAGTCCCCATGATCAGCAGGCGCGGCCTCCTGGCCGCCGGCGCCTGGACCACCCTGGCCGGCGCGACCGGCGCCACGGCCGCCGGATGCAGCACCGCCAGCGCCGCCCACGGCGACCCCGACGGGCCGCTGACCTTCTGGTCGGCGCTGCGCGGCACGGACACCCTGGTAGCGGCCTGGAACGCCAAGCACCCCGACGACCCGGTGCAGTTCGACATGATGACCTCGGGGCTGGCGGGCGGGAACGCCAAGCTCTCCAACGCCGCCCGCGCCGGCAACGCGCCCGACATCGTCTCCCTCGTCGACGCCGACCTGCCGGGCTTCGCCATCGACGGCGTCTGCGCCGACCTCACCGAGCTGGTCACCCCGCGGCTGCGCGGGCGGCTGGGCGCGCAGGCCTGGACGAACGCCGAGCTGGGCGGCCGCATCTACGGCGTCCCCTTCGACCTCGGCCCGATGCTCTTCGCGTACCGCGCGGACCTCCTGCGCAGGCACCGCGTCGACGTGCCCACCACCTGGGACGAATTCCGCGACGCCGCCCGCACCCTGAAGCGCTCCGCCGGCATCGACCTCGCCACCTTCCACCCGAACGCCTACAACGTCCTCGCCGGGCACGCCATGCAGGCGGGCGGCCAGTGGTTCGGCATCGAGGGCGACAGCTGGGTGGTGGACTTCCTCGACGGCCCGACCCGCCGGGTGGCGGAGTACTGGCAGGGCCTGATCGACGACGACCTGCTGATGGTCGCGCCCGGCAGCAGCCAGGAGTGGCTGTCCGCCCTCGCCGGCGGACGGGTGGCGGGCCACATCGTCGGTCCCTGGGGCCTGGCCGCCCTGGTCGCCTCGGTGCCCGGTGGCGCCGGCAAATGGCGGGTCGCGCCGCTGCCGCAGTGGAATCCCCGCAAGCCGGTCCTCGGCACCGACGGGGTCTCCGTCCACGTCATCACCGCCGACAGCAACAAGAAGGAGCGCGCCATGCGCTTCCTCGAATGGCTGACCACCACACCCGAAGCGATCACCGCCCGGCTCTCCAGCGGCCGCTCCAGCATCCTGCCCGCGGACGGGAAGCTGCTGCGGCCGGCCGCCAAGCAGTTCAACACCGACTTTTACGGCGGCCAGGACCTCTACGAACTCGTCGCCGAGCAGGCGCAGTTCCTCCGTACCGGATGGGTCTGGGGCCCGCGGATGCAGGCAACCGCCACCTCCCTGCACCACGCCCTCGCCCGGCTGTCGTACGGCACCACCATCACCGAGGCGCTCGAGACCACCGAGGCCGAAACGCTGCCGGACATGCGCAGCCTGGGACTGTCTGTGAGGCAAGCATGAGCGCCACGACCAGCGGAGC
>NZ_JAAKZV010000378.1 GCF_011044975.1 Streptomyces coryli
TGGGTATAAGAGACAGGGCCGCGGCTGCACCGCGGCCTTCGCGCTGGCCAACAAGGCGGAGGCACAGCGCTCCCTGGGCCGCTGGGACGACGCCGAGGACACCCTTGCGCGGGCCGCGGACGTGGTCCGCTCGCCGTTTTCGGCGTACGGATCGGGGGCGGGTGTGCGCTCGGGCCCGAAGAGCTCGAGGGCCTGGCGCCCGGCGGTGCGCCGCACACCGTCATCCGCGGCGCCGACGCCACCTGGCAGCTGGGCGAACTCGGCGGCTACTACCGGGTCCTGGTCGAGGTGACCTCCCGCGCCGAGGCGCTCCAGGCCGTCGCCGACGGCGCCGACGGGCTCATCGCCCGCGGCAGCGAATGCGGCGGCGGCCCGGTCGGCGAGCTGTCCACCTTCGTGCTGCTCCAGCAGCTTCTGGCCGAGCCCCGGCTCACCCTTCCCGTCTGGGCCGCCGGCGGCATCGGCGAGCACACCGCCGCGGCGGCCGTGCTCGGCGGGGCGGCCGGTGTCGTACTCGATGTGCAGCTGGCGCTCCTGCCGGAGTCGTCGCTGCCCGAGCGCGAACGCGCCCTGCTGGAGGGCATGGACGGGACCGAGACGGCCGTCGCCGGCGGAGTGCGGCTCCTGCGCCGGCGCGGAGGCCTTTCGGTCCAGGGGGTCACGCGGGCAGGCGGTGCCTCGCGTGACCAGCGTGGCGGGGAGGGGCAGGTCGACGCTGATCAGGCCCTCCCCGCCGGCGAAGACGGCTTCCTCGCCGCGCGCTTTTCATCGCGCTGGGGCGATGCAGCGGAGGCGGTGCGTGCGGTGCGCACCGCCGTCGGGGAAGCGGTGCGGGGCGCGGCGTCGGGCGAGGCGCTGCGTCCCGCCACTGACATGGCGGCGGCGCTGGGCACCCGGCTGCCCGTCGCGCAGGGGCCGATGACGCGGGTGAGCGACCAGCCGCGGTTCGCGAAGGCGGTGGCGGAGGAGGGCGGGCTGCCGTTCCTCGCGCTGGCGCTGGCCGATGGTGCCCAGACCCGTGAGCTCATGACCCGTACGAGAGAAGAGCTGGGAAGCGACCGCCCGTGGGGCGTCGGCGTGCTCGGCTTCGCCGACGAGACGACCCGGGCGGCGCAGCTGGAGGTCGTACGGGAGCTGCGGCCCAGCCACGCGATCATCGCGGGCGGGCGGCCGTCCCAGGCCGCCGACCTCGAGCGGGCCGGGATACGGACCTTTCTGCACGTGCCGTCCGCGCGGCTGCTGCGGCAGTACCTGGACGCGGGCGCGCGGCGCTTCGTCTTCGAGGGCTCCGAGTGCGGTGGGCATGTCGGGCCGCTGGCGAGCTTCCCGCTGTGGGAGGCGCAGTTGGGGGTGCTGGAGGAGTACGGGGCGGAGGGCGTCGAGGTTCTTTTCGCCGGCGGCGTGCACGACGCGCGCTCCGCGGCGATGGTCGCCGCGCTGGCCGGGCGCATCGACGGGCTCGCTGCCGGGGTGCTCATGGGCACCGCCTATCTCTTCACCGGCGAGGCCGTCGACTGCGGCGCCGTGCAGCCGCTCTTCCAGCGGCAGGTGCTCGCCGCCGACTCCACCGAGCTGCTGCAGACCGCGCCCGGGCATGCCACGCGATGCGTGCCCTCGCCGTTCACCACGGAATTCAGCACCCGGAAGCGGGCGCTGCGCGCCGACGCCGTGCCGGACCGCCAGGCCTGGGAGGAACTGGAGCGCCTCAACGTCGGCCGGCTGCGGATCGCCAGCAAGGGCGTCGAGCGGATCAACGGCGGCGAGCCGCAACTCGTCGACGAGGAACGGCAGCTGACCGCCGGGATGTTCATGGCGGGCCAGGTCGCGGTGCTGCGCACGCGCGCGACGAGCGTGCGTGAGCTGCACCGCGAGGTGTCCACCGGGGCCGCAGATTACCTGCGGCTGCGGGCGGCGGAGCTGGTGGAACGGGTCGAGCCCGCCGGCGAACGGCAGGAAGCGGCCAGGCCGCTCGATGTGGCCGTGGTCGGGATGGCGTGCATGTTCCCCGGCGCGGACGGCCTCGACGCCTACTGGGCCCGCGTGCTGGCCGGGGACGACGCCATCACCGAGGTGCCGCGCGAGCGGTGGGACCCCGAGGTGCACTTCGGGGGAGAGCGGGCCGCCGGTGGGGACGGCACGCCGTCCAAGTGGGGCGGCTTCCTTCCCCCCATCCCCTTCGACCCGCTCGCGTACGGCATCCCGCCGGCGTCCCTCGGCAGCATCGAGCCGGTGCAGCTGCTGGCGCTGGAGGCGGCGAAGCGCGCGCTGGACGACGCGGGTTACGGGAGCCGGACGTTCGACCGGTCCCGTACCTCCGTGGTCTTCGGCGCGGAGGCGGGCAGCGACCTCGCGAACGCGACGACGCTACGCACCGTCCTCCCGTCATACGTCGACCAGCTGCCGGAGGCACTCGCCGAGCAGCTGCCACGGCTGACCGAGGACTCCTTCCCCGGGATGCTCGCGAACGTCATCTCGGGCCGTATCGCCAACCGCCTGGACCTGGGCGGCGCTAACTACACGGTGGACGCCGCATGCGCATCATCACTCGCGGCGGTGGACGTGGCCTGCAAGGAACTGACCGCCGGAACAAGCGACATGGTGCTGTGCGGCGGCGCCGACCTGCACAACGGCATCAACGACTACCTGCTCTTCGCCTCCGTCGGCGCGCTGTCCCCGACCGGCCGCTGCCGGACCTTCGACGCCGCGGCGGACGGCATCGCGCTCGGCGAGGGCGTCGCCTGCGTGGCGCTGAAGCGGCTGGCGGACGCCGAGCGGGACGGCGACCGTATCTACGCCGTCATCAAGGGCGTCGGCAGCGCGAGCGACGGACGGGCCAAGGGCCTTACGGCACCGCGGCCCGAGGGCCAGAAGGCCGCGCTGGAGCGGGCCTACGCCGGAGCCGGGATCTCGCCGGTGCGCGTGGGACTGGTCGAGGCGCACGGCACCGGAACGGTGGTCGGCGACCGTACGGAACTGTCGGTGCTGACCGAGGTCTTCGCGGCCTCCGGCGCCGAGCAGGCCAGCTGCGCCCTCGGCTCGGTGAAGTCGCAGATCGGCCACACCAAGTGCGCGGCCGGTCTGGCCGGCCTGATCAAGACGGCGCTGGCACTGCACACGGGTGTGCTGCCGCCGACGCGGCAGCTGACGTCGCCGAACCCCGGGTGGGAAGAGAGCTCGAGCCCCTTCGTCTTCCACACCGAGGCCCGCCCGTGGGCGGCTCCCGCCGATGAACGGGTGGCAGGGGTCAGCGCGTTCGGCTTCGGCGGGACGAACTTCCACGTGGTGCTCGGTGCGCACGCCGCAGGGGCACCGCCTGCCTTCGGGTACGCGGAGTGGCCGGCGGAGCTGTTCACCTTCGGCGCGACCACCGATGTGGAGTGGCTGCTCGGTCTGCTGGACGACGCCGGCTCGTACCGGCTCCGCGACTGGGCGGCCACGGCGGCCCGGCGAGCGGCGTCGCGGCCCGGTCAGGTGCGGATCGCCGTCGTAGCGAGGGACGTTACGGAGCTGGCCGACCGGCTGCGCCAGGCTCTGGCGGGCGAGGCGGGCCGCGGAGTCTTTCTGGCCGCCGACGAGACTGCCCCCGGCACCGTCGCGTTCCTCTTCCCCGGGCAGGGGAGCCAATACCCCGGCATGGCCGGCGACCTGCTCATCGCCGTACCGGAGCTGCAGCATCACCTGCAGCTCGGGGCGGCACACGCGCCCGCGCTCTACCCGCCGACCGGCTTCGCGCCGGACGCCGGGCAGCAGCAGCGCGAGCGCCTCACAGACACCCGCAATGCCCAGCCGGCCCTGGGCATTGCGGGGCTGACCGCGTACGAACTGCTCGGCCGGGCCGGGGTGCGCCCCGGCATGGCCGGCGGGCACTCGTACGGCGAGCTCGTCGCGCTGTGCGCGGCGGGCGTCTTCACCCCGGCGGAGCTGATCGCGCTGAGCGAGCGACGGGCACGGGTGATCCTCGACGCGGCCGGGGCGGACCCCGGGACGATGGCGGCGGTGACCGCCTCCGCGGACGAGACCGAGCAGGCGCTGAAGGAGGCCGGTCTGGCGGAGCGGGTGGTCACGGCCAATCGCAACGCACCACGCCAGACGATCATCTCGGGCCCGACGGCTGCGGTGGCGGAGGCCGTAACAGCCCTGAAGACCGCGGGCCTGGGCACAAAGCCGCTGCCGGTCGCCTGCGCCTTCCACAGTCCGGTGGTGGCAGGGGCAGAACCCGCCTTCGCAGCGGAACTGGCCGAAATCCCGCTCCAGAAGCAGGAGTTCCCGGTCTGGGCGAACCGCAACGCCGAGCCGTACCCGACGGACGACCCCGATGCGATACGGCGCGGCCTGGCCGCGCAGATCGGCGCACCGGTGCGCTTCGCCGAGCAGGTCGAGGCGATGTACGCGGCCGGGGCAAGGACCTTCGTCGAGGCCGGCCCCGGGACCGTACTGAGCGGCCTGGTCGGAAAGGTGCTCGGCGACCGACCGCACGTGACCGTGCCGATCGAGCCCCGGCCCGGCAGCGGCCTGCCCGGCTTCCTGGAGGGGCTGGCACGGCTGGCGGTGGCCGGGGTCGAGGTGCGGACGGGATGGCTGTTCCAGGGCCGCGGGGTGGTGGACGCCGGGACGTCCGAGCCGCGCCGCGCGCCGGCCTGGACGGTCGACGGACAGCTGGTCAGGGACGCGGCGGGAGAACCGCTGCCCGGGGCGCTGCAGCCGGCCCGGCGAATCGCTTGGGATCGGGAGGACAGCGGCGTGGGTGCTGGCGGACAGACGGAGCGCGAGGCCGTCGTTACGGAATTCCTGCGCGGCTCGCGGGAGATGGTGGCGGCGCAGCGGGAGGTGGTGCTGGCGCTGCTGGGCGGGTCGGGGGTGCCTGCGGCGGCCCCGGTGCCCTTGCCTGCGGCGGCCGATCCCGTTCAACTGCGCGCGGTGGCGACCCCGGAGCCCGAGCCGGCTCCCGTAACCGACGAGCCGAACTCCGGCCCACTCACCGAGGACGGCGTCCTCACCGCCGTCCTGGCCATCATCAGCGAACGCACCGGCTACCCGGCCGACATGATCGAACCCGACCTCGACCTCGAGGCCGACCTCAGCATCGACTCCATCAAGCGCACGGAAATCGCAGGCGAACTGGCCATGCGGCTGTCGCCCGGCGGCGACGCGGCCGCCCTGGCCGACGACGAGCTGGAGGAGCTGGCGAAGGCGAGGACCGCCGGAGCGATCACGTCGTGGCTGGTGGAGCGCCTGGTGCCGACCGGCACAGGTGCCGGAGATGCGCCGACGGCGGCTGTCCCTCCTGCCCGCGCGGAAGACGCGGACCAGAACCTCGTCCACACAGGCCCCCCGTCGGAGGCCGGTGCGGGCATCCCGGGCTCCGGCGGGGCTTCAGCACCTGCCGCCGGCCCCCTGTCTCTTATACACACTTACGCTGCCGACGAGACAAATAGT
>NZ_JAAKZV010000379.1 GCF_011044975.1 Streptomyces coryli
GCGGGGAGGTGGGGGCGGTGTCCGCGGCGGCGTGCCCGGCGGTGTCGGCCAGCATCGCCAGATAGAGGGCGCGCTTGCTCGGGAAGTTCGAGTACACCGCGCCGCGGGTCAGCTCCGCCCGCTCGGCGATCCCGTCGACCTTCGCCGCGGCATAGCCCCGCTCGGCGAACTCCGCCCGCGCCGCCGTCAGCACCGCGGCACGCGTGCGCTCCTGCTGCTGGGCCCGGGTCAGTCGCACCATGCGCATCAGGATACAGCGACCATCCGGATGATGAGAACATCCGGATGGTCGACGGTTCCCGCCATCGTCGAGACGTCGCGGTCCCTCCGGCCGCGCCGGAGCCCTCCGGCGGAAGCCGCCGGAGGGCAAGCGGGTCTAGCCGGACGGCACCGTCGACTCGGCCGCGTCAGCGCCCTCCGTCGCGCCCTCATCCAGGAATCCGCCCGACTGGTGCTGCCACAGCTTCGCGTAGGCGCCGTCGGCGGCCAGCAGCTCCTGATGCGAGCCCTGTTCCACGATCCGGCCCCGGTCCAGCACCACCAGCCGGTCCATGCCCGCGACCGTGCTCAGCCGGTGCGCGACCACCAGCGCGGTCCGCCCGTCCATCAGCCGCCACAGCGCCTCCTGCACCAGCACCTCGCTTTCGGAGTCCAGCGCGCTGGTCGCCTCGTCGAGCAGCAGCAGCGGTGCGTCCCGCAGGATCGCCCGGGCCAGGGCGACCCGCTGGCGCTGGCCGCCGGACAGCTTCACGCCGCGTTCGCCGACCATCGTCTCGAAGCCGTCGGGCAGCGCGTCGGCGAACTCCGGGACATGCGCCGCCTCGGCCGCCTGCCGGATCTCCGCCTCGGTGGCGTCCGGCCGGGCGAACGCGATGTTCTCCCGCAGGGTGCGGTGGAACATGGCTGGATCCTGCGGCACGTACGAGATCAGGCTGCGCAGATCCGCCTGCCGCAGCGCGCTGATGTCCTGGCCGCCGATCAGGATCCGGCCCCCGTGGATGTCCTTCATCCGCAGCAGCAGCCGGGCGAGCGTGGTCTTGCCGCCGCCGGAGCGGCCGACCAGGCCGACCTTGGTGCCGCTGGGGACGTCCAGGTCGAGTCCCGTAAAGAGCGGGTTGCCGCCGCCGTGGGTGAAGTGCACCCGGTCGAAGCGGACCGCGGCGGGCCGGCCGGTCAGCGGCAGCGGGTCCGCCGGGTCGAGCACGGTCGGCGGCTCCCGCAGCAGGTCGGTGAACTGGGCCGCCTCCGTCATCGAGCTCTCGAGGCGGCGGTAGATCTGGTTGAACTCGAACATGATCCGGGTGGCGTTGGAGAAGTAGGTGAAGGCGACCACGACCGCCTCCACCCCGTGCCCGCCCGCGCCGAGCGCGACCGCCACCAGCAGCCCGAGCACGTTGGTGAGCACGGCCATCGGCGCGACGATGGTGTCGATGCGCAGGTTGCCGTAGTCCCAGGAGCGCAGCGTCAGCCGCCGCGAGTGCGCGACCCGCGAGCGGTGCTCGGCCGCCTCGCGGTCCTCGGCGGCGAACGCCCGGACCGTGTCCATGTTCATCAGGCTGTCCGCGACATGTCCGGCGACCCGCGCGATGGCCTCCTCGCGCTGGTCGACCAGGGCCTGGCGGCGGCGGATGAGCGGATAGACGATGAGCGCGGTCACGGAGACCATCGCCAGCAGCACGATGACCAGCAGCGGCTCGTACTGCCACAGCACCACCGAGCCGAAGATCAGGGGCACCAGATTGGCGATGACGTTGAAGGTCAGCGCGTCCACGAAGGCCTCGAAGCGGGAGGCGAAGCTCAGCACCCGCTTGGTCAGCGAGCCGGCGAAGTTGTCGTGGAAGAACGCGGCGTCCTTGGCGAACAGCTCGTCCATGCCGGTCACATACAGCTGCTCCATGCCCCGGGCGGCGAGGCGGTTGAGGCAGTGCAGGCCGATCCGCCACATGGTCTCGGCGAGCAGCAGGACGCCGGCGAAGGCGAGGAGGTACGGGAGTGCGGTGTCCAGGCCGGTATCGCCGTCATCGGCGATCCGGCCGACGAGCTTCGCGACGACCAGGGGCGCGATGTAGTTGAGCCCGATGTTGCCCACGGCGGGGAGCAGCATGCCGGGCAGGGTCAGCAGGCGGAGGCGTAAGAGCTCCCGCCCGTAAAAGCGCAGAGCGAGGACGACCGAGCCTTTCCCCGGCCGGATTTTGTGCGGTTCAGGAGATTTCATTCCACCTCGGAGAGGTCGTGGGGCAGCCCGCAGCGCAGCGCGTGGCGACGCGTGAGGCGGGGCTGGGAAGCGAAGATTCTCCCGCGATGGCGCGATCGCAGTCCAAGTGTTTTCCGTGCGAGCGCTCAGAACCGGACGCCCGGTCGACGCTCAACAGGAACTTAGACAAAGTCTAAGGTAGGATGGGATCCATAAGACAGGACGTGAAGAAGGAGGCGCCGACGATGCGCACGACCATCCTCGAGGGCAAGGACCTCGACGTCACCGGTGACGCTCTGCAGAGCGCGCTGGTGGATCTCCTCGACCTTTCGCTGCAGGCCAAGCAGGCCCACTGGAACGTCAGCGGTCCGCTCTTCCGCGAGCTGCACCTGCAGCTCGACGAGGTGGTGGAGCTGGCCCGCGAGCACGCCGACACCGTCGCCGAGCGCGCCGCCGCGCTGGGGCAGGCCCCGGACGGACGGGCCTCGACGCTCTCCGGCTCGCGGCAGGGCCCGGACGTCGGTCCCGGTGAGCTCTCCGACCAGAAGGTGATCGACGACTTCTCCGACCTGCTGGGCCAGACCGCCGCGCGGATGCGCGAGCGCATCGCGGACACCGAGACGGCGGACCCGGTCTCGCAGGACCTCTTCATCGGGATCACCGGCGATCTCGAGAAGCAGGCCTGGTTCTTCCGGTCGCACCGCATCGGCGGCCGCGGCTGACCGCAGCCCGTACGACCGACCGACAGGCGCCGCTGAGTCTTCAGCGGCGCCTGTCGCCGTCGCTACCCGTGCCGCAGGATCTCCGTCGTCACGGTGGACCAGACTTCCGGCGGCGGCATCTGGTGGCCCATGCCCTTCAGCGGGACCAGCCGCGCCCCCGGGATCTCCCGGGCCAGCGCCTCGCCGTGGCCGTACGGGAACAGCGGGTCCTCGGTGCCGTGCAGGATCAGCGTCGGCACGGTGATGCCGCCGAGCAGGTGCCGGATCGGCTCGCCGCCCTCCAGCTGCCAGTGGTTCTGCGCCGAGGCCAGGGACGGGCTGCGGTCGAAGGCGCGGGTGACGATGCGGCGCAGCCGCTCCTCGTCGACGGGGATGCTGCCCGCGAAGCCGCGCTCGCCCTTGATGAAGTACGCGATGACCGACTCGCGGTCGGACCAGTCGGGTCCCTCGTCGCCGCCCTCGGCGAACATCTTCTGCAGCTTCTCGCTCATCGGCGGCAGCTCCGGGTCGCCCGCGCCGCCGGGGCCGTTCGGGGTGGTGGAGATGAGCGTCAGCGAGAGCAGCCGGTCCTGGTGGTGCACGGCCAGGTGCTGGGCGACGCCGGCGCCCGCCGAGATGCCGACGATGTGCGCGGCCTCGATGCCGAGCGCGTCGAGCAGGCCGACGGCGTCGGCGACCAGCGCCTCGCCCGCGTACGGCGGCGCGCCCGGCGGGAAGGTCGTGGAGCGGCCGGTGTCGCGGGTGTCGTAGCGGATCACATACCGCCCGCCCGCGGCGAGCCGCTCGCACAGCTCGTCGTCCCACCAGTCCATCGACGCCTCGGCGCCGCCGATCAGCAGCAGCGCGGGGGCGGCGGAGTCGCCGAAGGTCTGGGCGCAGAGGTCGATCCCGTTCACGTGCAGCAGTTGCTCGCTGTTCAAGGCCGTCTCCCCGTTCGTTGGTTGGGAGCGACCCTACGTGCCGGGTCCGACAGCGTCACCGCCTCCGGAACGCCCACCGCGACGCCTGCCGCCGCCGCGCCCGCCTGGCCCGGCGCAGCACGCCCACCGCTATCGCGGCCAGCGTCAGCGCCGCAACCGCCGCGCCCATGCGCTTGGCGACCGGGACGCCGGCCGTGCGGAGCGCGTCGATCGGCTCGGCCTCGGCGTGTTCGGTACGGCCCTGCGCCTTCGTCGCGGGGTCGGCGAGCTCCGCGGACAGGCAGTCGGCGAACTGGCCGATGAGGCGCTCGCCCACCTCCTCCATCATCCCGCGGCCGAACTGGGCGGGGCGGCCGGTGATCTTCAGGTCCGTGTCGACGGCCACCGAGGTGACGCCGTTCTCCAGGAACGCCAGCGTGGACGTCACCCGGGCGCGCGCGGTGCCGTGGCCGCGGATCTCGCGGCCGTTGGCGACCAGCACCATGCGACGGGTCTTCTCGTCGCGCTCCTCGAAGGTGGCCGTGCCGCGGTACGTGACGGTGACCGGGCCGACCTTGACCTTCACGCCGCCCTTGACCGTCTCGCCGTCGTAGTCCTCGATGCCGGCGCCCGGGAGGCAGGGGGCGACGCGTTCGACGTCGCTGAGGATGGCCCAGGCCTGGTCGATGGCGACCGGGACGTTGAACTCGTGGTGCAGCTCCATGGTGTGGTCAGCTCCGTTCTCGTACGACGGCCGCCAGCTCCTCGAGGGCGGCCAGGCTGTGGCCTTCGGTGAACGCGTCGACGCTCGGCAGCGCGGCGGCCATGCCGGCTGCGAGGGGGGCGTAACCGGGGCGGGATTTGAGCGGGTTGGCCCAGATGACGCGGTGGGCCAGCCGGTGCAGGGCGCGCATCTGCGCGGCGAGGTGGGCCGGGTCGCCGCGCTCCCAGCCGTCGGAGAGGACCACGGCGACCGCGCCGCGGGCCAGGCCGCGGCGGCCCCAGCGGTCCAGGAACTCGGCGATCGTCTCGCCCAGCCGGGTCCCGCCGCTGAAGTCGGGGATCGCGGCGGCCGCGGCGCGCAGGGCCGTATCCGGGTCGGGGTGGGTCAGCTGGCGGGTGACGCGGGTCAGGCGGGTGCCGATGGTGAAGGCCTCGGTGGGGGTCGCGCGGCTGCGGGTCGCCGCGTGCGCGAAGCGGAGGAAGGCGTCCGCGTACGGGGTCATCGAGCCGCTGACGTCGGCGAGGAGGATGACGCGGCGGGGCTTGGCGGCGCGGGTGCGGCGGCGGAGCAGCGCCGGTTCGCCGCCGCGGCGGAGGGTCTCGCGGGCGGTGCGGTGCGGGTCGACCGGGCCGCGGTGGGAGGCGCGGCGGCGGGCGGTGCGGCGGTCGGGGCCGCGGAGCGAGAGGGCGGCAAGAAGGCGGTTGACCTCCGCGCGCTCGGCGGGGGACAGCGAGGCGACGTCGCGGTGGCGGAGGACTTCGGCGCGGCTGGCGAGGGCGGGGAGGGGCGCGTCCGATGGGGCCTCGGG
>NZ_JAAKZV010000037.1 GCF_011044975.1 Streptomyces coryli
CTATGGGGGTGGGCATGTGGGGTGGTCTCCTTGCGGGTTGGTGCGGGTTGGTGCGGTTGGCCCTGGGGGCCGGGTGGGTCGGTGTGGCTAGGTGTGGCTAGGTCTGGCTGGTTGCGCTGCCGGGTGGTGGGCCCGCCGTGCCGCCTGGTCGGAAGGTGCAGGCGACCAGTGGCTCGGCGGTCTGGCGGCCGGCTAGCTGGGCGGTGAGCATGCGGACGGCGGCGGCGCCTAGTTCGGCGCGGGGGATGTCGAAGCCCGTGGGTACGGGGCGGTCGCCGAGGTCGGCGGGCGGGGAGCCGAGGAGGGCGAGGGAGAGGTCGCGGGGCGCCTGGAGGCCGGCGGCCTCGGTGGCGGCGAGCAGCGCTCGCCAGGCGGCGCCGGTGTCGGTCTCCTCGGCGACGAAGGCGGTGACGCCCTCGGCTTGGCGGGCCCGGAGCCAGTCGGCGGTGATGTCGGTGGCGGGGTCGGCGGTGCGGATGACCGCCGCTGCGGCGTCGGGGGCGTGCAGACCCGTCGCGTCGCCGCCGGGCAGGCGCATCGTGTCGCCGCCGCCAGGTAGTCCCGCCTCCCCGAGCGCGGTCCGGAAGCCTTGCTCGCGGTCGGTCGACGCGGGCGCGTCGTCGTCCTCGCGGACCAGGACGATGTGGTCGTGGCCGAGGGCGGTCAGGTGGCGGACGACCGCGGCGCTGGCGGCGACGTAGTCCGCGCCGACCCAGGCCAGGCCCTCGAGTTCGTCGCGGCGGCCGATGTGGACGGCCGGGTAGCCGTGGTCGACGAGGCGGTGGAGTTCGTCGGCGGGTATGTGGCGGCCTATGAAGAGGCAGCCGTCGGCGAGCCGAACCCGCTCCAGCGCGCCGGCCGCGCCCGCCTGCGCGCCGCCGGGGCTGGAGGCGGTGAAGAGGACGAGGTCGTAGCCCTGGGCCGCGGCTTCCTGCTCGACGCCGACCAGGATCGGGTAGTACGAGTGCTCCACCGCGGTGGGGAAGGTGGCCGTGAAGCTGAAGACGCCGAGCAGGTTGTTGCGGGCGGCGGCCAGCCGGCGCGCGGCCGGATCCGGTACGTAGCCGAGCTCGCGGGCGGCGTCGAGGACCCGCTGCCGGGTGTCCTCGTGCAGCGCGATGCCCTGCTTGTTCCCGCCGAGCACCAGCGACACCGTCGTCTGCGACACCCCGGCGAGGCGCGCGACCTCCGCCTGTCGCGGCCGCCCCCGACGGGAGCGCACCGGTCCCTTTTCAGCCATTCGTCAGCCCCTCCAGCTAATGCGCATTAGTCACGGATCCGGGCACTGCCCTCGTTGACTAATGCGGATTAGCGAGAACTCTGCCGCCGGGCCGTGAGCAGGGTCAAGAGATCCGGGGTGACTAATATTCGACTAATATCCGGCGGCTCCCGTCGCGGCTGCCGTTCTCGTCGCCACCGGCTCGGCGGGCACCTTCGCCCGGCGGACGGCCCAGGGGGCGGCCAGGCCCGTAACGGCGAAGAGGGCACCCACGACGTACCAGCCGGGGCGGCCCCAGCCGATGCACAGCGAGATCAGCAGCGCCGGGCCGAGGGCCTCGGCGAGTCCCGCGCCGAGGCCGAAGACGCCCAGGTACTGGCCGGTCGCGTGGCGCGGCGCCAGCGCGAAGGACACCTCGAAGCCGGCGGCGGCATGCCACAGTTCGCCGACGGTGTGCACCATCGCGCCGGTGAGCAGCAGCGTGGCCGCCGCCCAGGCGGGACCGTCCGCGGCCAGCGAGATCAGCGAGCAGGAGACGAGGAAGGCGGCCAGGACGCGCTGTGGGCCGGTCTCCGGGAGGAGGCGGGGCATCAGGACCGCCTCCGTGCCGTGGCCAGCAGAGCGGTCAGGGTCATGGCGATCAGCAGTCCCCACGCCGGGGTGAAGCTGCCGCTCGTGTCGATGAGGAGGCCCAGCAGGGGTGGGATGAGGATGATCGCTATCTGGTTGGCGGACATGGCCAGGCCCAGCGCGAAGCCGGTGCGGTCCGGTGGGGCCGCCTCCGCTACGGCGGCGACCCAGGGGCCGTACCAGCCGTAGCCGAAGAAGCCGAGCCAGATCAGGACCGCGGCGGCCGTCGCGGGTGAGCGGCCGGCGGGGGTGAGCAGCACTGTCATGCCGGCGATGACGGCGATCATGCAGGCGGCGACGGTGGCGTAACGCCCGGATGCGATGCGGTCGCTGAGAGCCGCCAGGACGATGCGGCCGGCGGCGCCGGCCAGTTGGGCGGCGACCAGGATGAGGGCGGCGGGGCCGACGGCGAGGGCGGCCGTTTTGTGCAGGTACAGCACGGTCAGCACGCCGACGCCGTATTGCGTGGCGATCAGGCTCGTGCCGGAGAGCATGATCCGCACCATGGCCGGGGAGCGGAGGAGTTGGCGCCGGGAGTAGCCCTCCGGTGCGGGCCGCCGCGCCGCGCCCCCGCTCCGCACCGGCGGCCGCCGGTAGCAGGCCATGAAGACGGCCGCCCCCAGTAGCGCCATCGCCCCGCCCGCGACCAGCGTCGCCCGCCAGCCGTACGCCTCCGCCAGGAACGGCAGCGCGGCCGACGCCAGCGCGGCGCCCAGCGGCAGGCCCGCCTGCCGGATTCCCATCGCGAGCCCCCGCCGCGAGGTGTCGAACCACGCCGCCACCGACTTGCTGCCGCCCGGCTGCACCGCGCTGTAGCCGATCCCGGCGACGAACAGGACGGCGAGCAGGGCGGGATAGCCGGGCGCGAGCCCGCCCGCCGCGAGGCACAGGGCGACGACGACGGCGCCGATGCCCACCACCCAGCGCTCGTTGACCCGGTCCAGCAGCTCGCCGGCGGCCAGCAGACCGGCCAGCGGGGCCAGTTGGGCCGCCGATACAAGCAGGCCCAGCTGTGTCGTGCTCAACTCCAGGCCCTGCTGCAGGTGGACGCCGATGGACCCGATGCCCTGCACGAAGAAACCGGCCGCCGCCTGCGTGAAGGTGGCGACGCCGAGGACGACCCAGCGGTAGCGCCACGGGTCGCGCGGCTCGGCGGCGAGCGTCATCGGGTGGCCGGGCCTGCTGCGGATGCGTTGCCTCATGCGGCCCACCCTGCTGTAATGGTCTTATGCATCTCAACCCTTACGGCGAGGACGTCGTCAACCTGGCCGCCGACCTCGCCAACCGGCGCCCGGGCGACCCCGCCGAGCTCACGGCCCGCTGCCGCGCCGCCGGGCTGGCGCTGGACGATGCGACGCCCGCCGATCTCGTACGGACCATGGCGGCCCTCGACGCCTGGGAGAAGATCGTCGACGCCGACGCCGAACACGACCGCGCGGCGCTGCTCAACGAGATGCTGGCGACGGCCTCAGCCCACCCCCGGCTCACCAACCACACCGGCACCGGCTGGCACGTGCACTACCGCGACGACCACCAGCCGGCCGGCGCCGTCCTGCACACCCTGATCGCGGTCGGCACCGCCTTCCACCTCTCCGGCCGCGGCATGCACCGCCTCCACCGCTGCGCGGTGACGGAGTGCCTCACGATCTTCGCCGACACCTCCCGCACGGGCCGCCAGCGCTACTGCTCCCAACGCTGCGCCAACCGCGACGCGGTCCGCCGCCACCGGGCGCAGGCGGCGAAGACTGCCGGCTAGTGCTCGGTGTCCTCCCCCAGTTCGTCGTACAGCAGCGCCGACGCGTCCGCCGCTCCCGTGCGGTACGCGACCCGGGCCACCAGGTGGGCGGCGACCGCGCTCGTCAGCAGCTGGAAGAAGGCGACCAGGACGAGGGTGCCCGCGTCCACGCCGGTGCGCAGGCGCAGGGCGAGGCCCGCCAGGAGCAGCATCATGCCGAAGGTCTGCGGGTTGGTGGCCGCCGAGCTGCGGGTGAGGACGTCGCGCAGGCGCAGCATGCCGATGACGCCGGTGAGGCAGGTCGCGGCGCCCAGCAGGAGCAGGACGGCGCCGGCGAGGTCGGCGGCGGCGGTCCAGTTCATCGGCGCTCCTTGCGCGTGACGCGGTCGCGGGTGGCGATGAAGCGGGCGATGCCGACCGAGCTGGTGAAGCCGAGGAAGGCCAGCACCAGCATGATCGAGAGGTAGTAGCGGGTCCTTGTCATCGCCGCGTCCACCGCGATGCCGGCGATGATGAGGACCGCGGCGACGTCGACGGAGACGGCGCGGTCCAGCATCGACGGGCCGCGCCAGATGCGGACCAGCAGCAGCACCCCGGCAAGGACGATCAGCGCCAGCGCGGCGTTGAGCAGGATGTCGTCGGCTGTGGTCATGGTTGCGGTGCCTTTCCGTCTACGGGAGCGGCCTGGACCCGCTCGATCTCCTCGCGGGTGCCGAAGGCCCGTACCGCCAGCGCCTCCAGCTGCCAGACGTCGCGGCGGGCGCGCGCCACCACCGCGGGGTCGTCGGCGCCCGACAGGTGCAGATACAGCGTGGCCGTACCGGCGTTGACCTCGACCAGCGCGCCGCCCGGCACGCTGGAGACGGCGACCGCGGTCGCGGCGATCATCAGGTCGGTGCGGCAGCGCAGCGGCACCCGCACCACCGCGGCCGGCCGCCGCTTCCCGCGCAGCGCCAGCCGGGTCACCTCGACGCTGGAGGCGACCATGTCGTAGACCAGATAGCCGGCAAGCCGCAGGATGCCCAGCGGGCGCAGCCGCAGCTCCATGGCCACCGGCGGGAGCGGGAAGACCAGGCACAGGATGACCGCGACGACCACGCCGCTGATGAGATTGCCCCAGGTCACGCCGGACCACAGCAACATCCAGATGATGGTGAGCCAGGCGATCAGCGGCAGGTCCAGGCGCTTGTTCATGGCTTGAGCACCGCCTCGATGTAGGGGGCTCTGTCGAGGAGTTCGGCCGCCGAGCGGTCGGCCAGGCCGGTGAGCGGGGTGGCCAGGACCGTATACGTGAGGCCGAGGCCGACGAGCGCGGCGGTCGCGGCGGTCATCAGGCCGGGGATCTTCGCTGGGGCGCGCACGGCCACGGCGGTCGCGACTCCCCCGCCTCCCTCTTCTCCGTCCTCCGGTCCGTGCACCGGCGCCGCCCGCCAGAAGGCCAGATTCCACACCTTCGCCATCGCGTACAGCGTCAGCAGGCTGGTCACCGCCGCGGCGGCGAGGAGCAGATACGCCCAGTCCCCGCCATCCGCCGCCCCCGCCCGCATCACGCCCAGCTTCCCGATGAAGCCGGACAGCGGCGGGATTCCGGCGAGGTTCATCGCCGGCACGAACCACAGCGCCGCCAGCCACGGCGCGGACCGCGCCGTCCCGCCCAGCCGCGTCAGCTCCGTCGTCCCGTAGCGCCGCTCCAGCATGCCCGCCGCCAGGAACAGCGTGGTCTGCACGGTGATGTGGTGCGCCGTATAGACGATCGCGCCGCCGATCCCGGCGCGGGTGCCGAGCGCCACCCCGAAGAGCATGAACCCGATATGGCTGACCAGGCAGAACGACAGCAGCCGCTTCAGGTCGGTCTGCGCGACCGCGCCGAGGATGCCGATCACCATCGACGCGCAGGCGATCGCCATCAGCACGGCGGACAGCCGGTTTCCGGGGAAGAGCAGCGTCTCGGCGCGGATCACGCAATACACGCCGACCTTGGTGAGCAGGCCCGCGAAGACGGCCGTCACCGGCGCGGGCGCCGTCGGATACGAGTCCGGCAGCCAGGCGGAAACGGGGAACGCGGCGGCCTTCACGCCGAAGACGGTGAGCAGCAGCACCTCGCTGAAGGTCCGTACGCCCAGCGGGACATCGGGCAGCCGGACGGCGAGCTGCGCGAAGTTCACGGTGCCCGCGGCCGCGTATGTCGCGGCGATGCCGGCGAGGAAGACGATGGACGAGACGAGGGAGACGATGACGTATGTGGACCCGGCCCGCAGCCGCGCCTGGGTGCCGCCGACGGTGAGCAGCACGAAGCTGGCCATCAGCATGATCTCGAAGCCGACGTAGAGGTTGACGAGATCGCCGGCGAGGAAGCACAGCGAGACCCCGGCGACGAGGATCTGGTAGGCGGGGTGGAAGAAGGAGAACGGCGCGCTGCCGCCGCCCTCGGCGGTGTCCTGCCCGAAGGCGTAGAGCAGCACGATGAGGGTGACCACCCCGGACACGGTCAGCATCAGCCCGGCCAGCCGGTCGGCGACCAGGGAGACGCCGAGCGGTGGGGCGTAGTCGCCGAGGTGGACGGCGAGCGGCCCGTGCCGGTCGGCCTCGATGAGCAGGATCAGGTCGATGGCGACGACCGCGGCGAGCATCGCGACGGACAGCACCCGGTGCAGCCGGGTCACCCGCGGCCCGAGGACCACGGACCAGCCGCACACCGCGAGCGGCAGCAGGACGGGGAGCGGGACGAGGTAGTTCACTGGGGCTCCTCCGGGGGGTCCGCGCCGAGCACGTCGTCCCACAGGTCGTCGGAGGCGTCCGCCTCGCGCGCCTGGTAGGCGCGGGCGTCGCGGATCCGGCGGCGCAGCTCGCGGCGCAGGTCGCGCCGTTCCTTCGGGCGCTCCTCGCGCTCCCGCTCCTCCCGCAGCCGCGCCCGCTCGGCGGTCAGCTGCGCGCGCAGCGCCACCTGATGGTCCGCCAGGTCGTCCGGTACGAAGTCGGAGCCGGTCAGCTGCGTGCTGCGGTACGCCATGGCCAGCACGAAGGCCGTGGTGCCGAGGGTGATGACGACCGCGGTCAGCACGATGGCCTGCGGCAGCGGGTCGCTCATCGCCGACTTGGAGGTCCCGGGGTAGAGCAGCGGCGGCGCGCCAGCGGGGCCGCTGGCGGCGAGGAGGAAGAGGTTGACGCCGTTGCCGCACACGATGATGCCCATCAGCACCCGGGTGAGGCTGCGGGTGATGATGAGGTTGCCGCCGACGAACCACAGCACGGCGGCGCAGGTCAGCAGGGTCGCACTGACGGTCACGGCGCCCCCTTCCTGGCGAGCTGGTAGCGCGCCCGCTCCTCGGTCTGCATGTCGATCTCGCCGCCGAGCGCCCGCACCATGTCCAGCACCACCCCGACCACCAGCAGATAGACCCCCAGGTCGAAGATGACGGCGGTGCCCGCGTGCCAGTCGCCGATCAGCGGCAGGTGCCCGTGCCAGGTCCAGGCGTGCAGGACGGTGCCGCTCGCGAGGCCGGCGAGCGCGACGGTGGTGGACAGCGCCAGGCCGAGGCCGACGAAGAAGCCGGAGCGCACCGGGATCGCCGCCCGCAATTCGTGCCGCCCGCCCGCCAGATAACGGATCATCAGCCCCACGCCCGCGACCAGCCCGCCGACGAATCCGCCGCCGGGGAGGTTCTCGGCGCACAGCAGCAGATACACCGACAGCATCAGGATCGGGTGGAAGACGATCCGGGCGATGACCTCGAAGACCACCGAGCGGTGCTCGGGCGCGAGGGTGTCCCCGGCCGCCAGCCAGCTGCCCTCCGGGGCGGCCTCCCGGTATCCGCCGCCCGGGCTGATCCGGCGCCCGATCAGCGACCAGGCGGTCAGCCCGCGGGGCAGCTGCTGCGCCTCTCCGGCGGGGCGCTGCCGGGGATATACGTACAGCAGGCTGGCCACGCCGAGCACGGCGGCCGCCAGCACGGCGGACTCCCCCATCGTGTCCCAGGCGCGGAAGTCCACCAGGATCGTCGCGACCACGTCCTTCAGCCCGTGGTGCTCCGTCTCCTCGGTCATCGCGGGCCCGGCCGGCGTCACCTGCCGCGCGGCCGCGGCCAGCCACAGCACCCACGCCAGCACCAGGCCGCTGACCGCCGCGAACACCATGCCCGCGGCCCGCCGGTTGCGGTGCCGCGCGTCGCCGAAGAAGAGCGGCAGCCGGCGCAGCACGAGCACCAGCACGACGGTCGACACGGTCTCGACCCCGAACTGGGTCAGCGCCAGATCGGGCGCACCGTGCACGACGTACAGCAGCGCCGTCCCGTAACCGGTCAGGCCGACCAGCACGGCCGCCTTCATCCGCCGCTGCACCACGAGGCACATCAGCGCGCACGCGCAGGTCAGCGCGCCGGCGGCGGCCTGCCACGCGGAGTCCCACACGCGTGGCGCGGGCGCGCCCTGCCAGGGCCGGTCGGCGGCGAGGACGGCGACGAGGCCGCTGACCATGACGGCGAGCAGCGTGACGACGTAGCTGGGCAGCGACCCCTTCTGCACGGTGCCGGTCACCTGGAGGGCGGCGCGTTCGAGCCCCAGCACGCTCCGCCCGAAGGCCTCGTCGGCCGTCGGCCAGGCGATCCGCCGCCCGATCCGCGCGACCTGCCGGCGCGCCGCGAACAGCGCCGCGCCGCCCGCCCAGGCCAGCACCGAAAGCCCGAGCGCGATCCCGAGGCCGTGCCACAGCGCGAGGTGGTACGGGTGCGCGGGCGCCGGGAACTGCGCCGCGTAACGCTCGAAGAGGCCGGTGAGCCACCCGACGCCGGGCCCGAACACCGCGCAGCCCACGGCGAGCACCGCGGGCGGCGCCAGGAAGGCGGGCCCGGCCCGCCGCACCCGGGTGTCCTCGACCCCGGGCTTACGGGCGAACGCGCCCCACAGGAACCGCAGCGTGTACGCGGTGGTCAGCGCCGACCCCGCGGTGGTCAGCGCCAGCACCCACCGCTCGGCCGTCCCGCCGTCCAGCAGCGCCGCGAACGCCGCCTCCTTCGCCGCGAACCCGAGCAGCGGCGGCAGCGCCGCCATCGACGCCCCGGCCACGACCGCGGTCGCGGCCACCCACGGCAGCGCCCGCCCCACCCCCGAGAGCCGCCGCAGATCCCGGGTCCCGGCGGCCCGGTCGACGATCCCGGTCACCAGGAACAGCGGCGCCTTGAACAGCCCGTGCGCCAGGATCATCGCGATCGCCGCGAGCGCGGTGTTGTACGTGCCCGCGCCCGCGAGCGCGATGAGAAAGCCGAGCTGGCTGACGGTCCCGTAGGCGAGGACGAGCTTGAGGTCGTTCAGCCGCAGCGCCCGCCAGCCGCCGAGCAGCATCGTCGCCGTCCCCAGCGTCAGCAGCAGCGGCCGCCACGCCGGCACGTCCGCGAAGGCGGGCGCCAGCCGCGCCACCAGATACACCCCGGCCTTCACCATGGCCGCCGCGTGCAGATAGGCGCTGACCGGCGTCGGCGCGGCCATCGCGTTGGGCAGCCACAGACTCAGCGGCCAGATCGCCGACTTGGCGAGCGCCCCGCACAACACCAGCACCACGGCGGCCGAGACGGTGTTGGTGGCGGCGGGCGGGTCCTCGATGATCCGCGAGATCCGGTACGTCCCCGCCGCGTGCCCGAGCATCAGGAACCCGACGAACATGGCGAGCCCGCCGACCGTGGTGACGGTCAGCGCCTGCAGCGCGGACCTGCGGCCGGCGCGCTTCTCGCTGTCGTATCCGATCAGCAGGAAGGAGAGGACGGTGGTGAGCTCCCAGAAGAGATAGAGGGTGATCAGGTCGTCCGCCAGCACCAGCCCGAGCATCGCCCCCGCGAACCCGAGCAGCGTGCCCGCGAACTGCCCCAGCCGGCGCGTCCCGCCGGCGAAGTAGCTGCCGCAGTAGAGCAGCACCAGGGCCCCGACGCCGGCGGCCAGCAGCACCATGACCAACGCGAGCGCGTCCAGCCGGAAGGCGACATCGACCCCGTAGGGACCGATCCACGACCACGCCTCGGTGCGCGCCCCGCCCACCGCCACGCTCCCCCACTGCGCCACCGCCCAGCCGCACGCCACCGCGGGCGGCAGCGCCAGCACCACGAAACCGCGCGGCCCCGACCGCCGGATCAGCGGGGCGGCGCAGAGCGCGACGGCGAAGTGGGCGAGGACCAGCCAGGTCATTACCTATGCATATCCGTACATCAGGGACACGGTGAACGGGCCACGCCGAGAGCCGCCGACCGCGTAGCCTCGGCGCGATGGCGTATTTCCACCTCGAGCGGCACGTCCCGCTGCCCGCCGCGGAGGCCTGGCGGCGGGCCACCGACTTCGCCCGGCACGCGGACGGCATCCCGGCCACGCGCATCGTGCGGTCCGGCGACATCGCCGCCGTGGGCGGACGGTTCACCGCGCGTACTGGATGGCGGCGGGTGGGCTTCGACGACCCGATGGAGATCGTGCGCTGGCAGCCCCCGGGCGACGGCGGTACGCCGGGCCGCTGCCGGCTGGAGAAGCGCGGCCGACTGGTGCGCGGATGGGCCGAGATCGAGGTGTACGGCGAAGGGGCGGGCACCCGCGTCGGATGGCGGGAGGAGCTGCGGCCGCTCGGCATGCCGCGGGTTTTCGACCCCCTGCTGGCCCGCGCCGCGCGGGCGGTCTTCGGCCGGGCTCTCGACCGGCTGCTGCGGGGATAGGGCGATCTGCGGGTCGTCCGGAGCGCCGGGTGCGGACCCGCGGTGCGGGCGGGGGCGGCGCTGCGCAGCCGCGCTGATCAGAGGTCGTTGCGCACGATGTGCTCGATGTTGCGCTCGGCGAGCGCGGTGATGGTCACGAACGGGTTCACCGTGGTGTTCCCCGGGATCAGCGCGCCGTCCGTGACGTAGAGGCCGGGGTAGCCGTGCAGGCGGCCGTAGTTGTCGGTCGCCTTGTTCAGCACCGCACCGCCCAGCGGGTGGTACGTGAGGTGGTCGCCCCAGACCTTGCTGTTGTTGCCGAACAGGTCGATCCGGTAGATCGTCCCCTCGGTCCGGTTGATCTTGTCGAAGATGGACTTCGCCATCGTGATCGAGTCCTGCTTCCAGGCGGTCTGCCAGGACAGCCCGACCTTTCCGGCGCCCGCGTCGTACGTGAACTCGGCGCGGTGCGGGTTCTTCGTGATCGACAGATAGAAGGAGGCGTACGTCTCGATGCCGGTCGGCAGCGGCGCGACCTCGGCGAAGGCGCCGCCGGCGTCCCAGTTGTCGATGCCGGAGCACGGGATCGTGGACTGCACATCGCCGGTGGCGTCCCACATGTGGTTGGCGCGGCCGCACATGACGTTGCCGTTCTCGCCCCAGCCCTTGCCGACCTCGCCGTTGAGCTTCGGCAGCGCGCCGGTGGCCTTCAGCTTGACCAGCAGCTTGCTGGTGCCGACGCTGCCGCCGGCGAAGAACACCTTGGCGGCCGTCACGGTCTTGGTGGCCACGGTGGCGCCGGCGGTGTCGAGCTGCCTGATGGTGACGGTGAAGCCCGTCCCGCCCGCGACCGGGGCGACGCCGGTGACCTCGTGCAGCGGCGAGATGGTGACCCGGCCGGTGGCCTTCGCCTTCTGCAGATAGGTCTTACCGAGCGTCTTCTTGCCGTAGTTGTTGCCGTAGAGGATCTCCTGGCCGAGCGCGGACTTGGGCACGGTGCCGTTGTCCTCGGCGACCATGTAGTCCCAGTCGTATACGTCCGGGACGAAGGTCCAGGCGAAGCCGGAGCGCTTGGCGTGCTTACGGCCGACGCGCGAGTACTGGTAGTACGACGTCCGCTCGAACCAGTCGGGGTTCACCAGACCCACCCCGAGCCCGGCGTTGGCCCGCGGGTAGTAGGTGCCGTACATCTCGTCGGCATTCACCGACGGCAGCACCGAGGCGAAGTTCTGCCGCTTCGGCGTGACCGCCATGCCGCCGTTGACCAGCGAGCCGCCGCCGACGCCGCGGCCCTGGTAAACGGTGATCCCGGGGAACTCCTCCGCGTCCAGGATCCCGGCGTGCTTCGGGACGGCCTTGTCGAGCGGGAAGCCGAGGAAGTTGCTGAGCGGGGCCTTGGTCTTCGTCCGCATCCAGAAGGAGCGGTAGTCGGGGCTGGTGACCTTGGGGTGGATCCGGCCGTCGGGGCCCGGTGCCACGGTGGCCCAGTCCTGGCCCATCTCGATCATGTGGACGGCGACGCCCGCCTCGGCCAGGCGTAAGGCGGTGACCGAGCCGCCGTAGCCGGTGCCGATGACGAGGGCGGCGACCTGTGCGCCGTTCGCGATGTGGGCGGCGGCGCGGGCCGGAGTGGCGTACGTGCCGACGGCGGCGGCGCCCAGAATGGAACCGGTTCCAGCGACGAACCGTCTTCGGCTCAATCGGGCCGAACGACCCTCGGGCTGGGGTGAGTTGCCCATGTGACGTGCCTCACTCTCCGTTGGATAGCAACGGGTTCTACTGAGGGTGAGACGAGATGTATACGGCAACGTTCCGGTAACTTCTGCGTGCCGAATGAACCTATGTGATAACTGCGGCGCCCGCGAAAGGTCGTTACCAAGGGGTAGGCGGCCCAACGGCTCTTGCTATACAGTCCGTCAGCAAGCAATGGAGCTGTAACGCGAGCCGAGGAGTTCCGGCATGGTCACCACCCGCTTGCTCGAATCGTCCGCGATGCTGTCGTACGACCCGGCGGTGGAAGTCGACTGGGACACCCCGCTGGACAAGGACTTCCACGGCGCCAGCCCGGAGTGGTCCACGCTCTACGGCACCAAGTACTGGGACGAGATGACCGAGGCCCAGCAGAAGGAACTGACCCGCCAGGAGGCGGCGTCGGTCGCCTGCACCGGCATCTGGTTCGAGATGATCCTGCAGCAGATGATCCTGCGCGACGTCTACGCCAAGGACGCCTCCTCCGACGACGTCCAGTGGGCGCTGACGGAGATCGCCGACGAGTGCCGGCACTCCATCATGTTCGCCCGCGGCGCCCGCAAGCTGAACGCGCCCCCGTACAAGCCGCACCGCGTCGCCATCGAGCTCGGCCGCGCCTTCAAGACGATCGCCTTCGGCGAGGCCGCCTACGCCGCGATCCTCGTCGCCGAGGAGGTCCTCGACGTCATGCAGCGCGACTGGATGCGCGACGAGCGGGTGGTGCCCTTCGTCCGCACCATCAACAACATCCATGTCGTCGAGGAATCCCGGCACATGAAGTTCGCCCGGGACGAGACCAAGAAGCGGCTGGCGAAGGCCGGTTGGGTCCGCCGCCAGATCCACGCCCTCGTCATCTCGATCGCCTCGTACGTGATCGTCACCAGCATGGTGAACAAGAAGGTCTACCAGCGCGCGGGCCTGGACAGCGAACGCGCCATCGCCGAGGCGCAGGCCAACGAGCACCACAAGTCGATGATGCGCTCGAGCTGCGCCGGGCTGATGGAATTCCTCGCCTCCGCCAAGCTGCTCACGAAGCCCGCGCTCGTGTTCTACCGACGCGCCCACCTGATCTGACGCCTCCGTTACGAGCCCCAGGGACCCGAGCCGCACCCATGACGTACGCCATCACCCAGACCTGCTGCAACGACGCCACCTGCATAGCCGTCTGCCCGGTCAACTGCATCCACCCCACCCCCGAGGAACGCGCCTTCGGCAGCACCGAGATGCTGCACATCGACCCCAAGGCCTGCATCGACTGCGGCGCCTGCGCCGACGCCTGCCCGGTCGACGCGATCTTCCCGGTGGAGGAGCTGACCGGTCCGCAGCGCCAGTACGCGGCCATGAACGCGGCGTACTACGCGGACGCCGATCAGCAGGAGCCCCCCGCCGGCAGCCCGAACTTCCACGCCTGGGGCCCGCCCGTCTTCGACCGCGTCCTGCCCTCGGACTTCCGCCCGCTGCGGGTCGCGGTGATCGGCACCGGTCCGGCCGGCATGTACGCGGCCGAGGACCTGCTCCTCCACACCAGCGCCGAGGTCACCCTGATCGACCGGCTCCCGGTGGCGGGCGGCCTGGTCCGCTACGGGGTGGCGCCCGACCACCCCGGCACCAAGGGCATCGGCGGCACCTTCGCCCGCTTCCACAACCACCCCCGGGTGCGCCTGCTCCTCGGGCTGCACGTCGGCGACGACGTATCGACGGCCGAAGTAGCCGCCCACCACGACGCGGTCATCTACGCGGTCGGCGCCTCCACCGGCCGCCGCCTGGACATCCCCGGCGAGGACCTGACCGGCAGCATCACCGCGACGGACTTCGTCGCCTGGTACAACGCCCACCCAGACATCGCCCCGGACGCGATCGACTTGTCGTCGACAGAGCGCGTGGTCGTCGTCGGCAACGGCAACGTCGCCCTGGACGTGGCCCGCATCCTGGTCGCGGACCCGGCGGAGCTGGCCGGCACGGACATCGCGGACCACGCGCTCGCGGCACTGCGCGCGTCGAAGGTGCGCGAGGTGGTGCTGCTGGGCCGCCGCGGGCCGGAACATCTGGCGTGCACGCGGCCGGAGTTGCTGGCGCTGAAGCACCTGCGGGGTGTCGAGGTCACGGTCGACGCGCACGATCCGCGTACCGCGGACGCGATCGACGCGGCGGGGCCCGACGACACGGCGGCGCTGCTGACGGGGCTGCCGCGGACAGCGGTCGACTGGTCGGCACCGCCTGCGGAGGGCCGCCGGATCGTCTTCCGGTTCCACTCGGCGCCGGTGGCGGCGGATGGTGCGGAGGGGGTGGGGGCGGTACGCGTGACGGGGCGCGCGGCTTCGGCGGACGGCTCCGACGGCTCGGAAGGTCGCGGCGGCTCCGACGGCTCCGACGGCTCCGAGGCGGCGATCCCCGCCGGCCTCCTCGTCCGTGCCATCGGCTATCGCGGTGCCCCCGTCACCGGCCTCCCCTTCGACGACGAGACCGGCACCGTCCCGCACACCGCCGGCCGCGTGACCGGTCACCCCGGCACCTACGTCGTCGGCTGGATCAAGCGCGGACCCTCCGGCGGCATCGGCGCCAATCGCGCCTGCGCCGCCGAGACGATCAGCACCCTCCTCGCCGACGCCGTCGACGGCTCGCTCACCGAACCCGCCCGCTCCACCCGCGAGTTCCGCCGCCTGGCCCGCCGCCGCACCCGCCACCTGGTGGACGCCCGCGGACTGGCCGCGATCGAGCGCACCGAGCGGGCCCGCGGCGCCCGCGAGGGCCGCACCCGGGTCAAGCTGGCGACGGTCCCGGAGCTGGTCGCGGCGGCGCGCAGCCGCCGGCTGGTGCGCTGACCTCTCAGCCCCAAGTGCACTGCGGGCAGCGGCACGACCATTCGTCCGGGACCGGTCGCCGGTCCGGCGGGTCGTCCCGCTCGCGCGGCCGCACGATGTCACGGGCGCGGCGCATGCCGGTCAGCTGTTGCTTGAGGACGGGGTCGGCGGTGGGCTGGAGGCGGGCTATCGCGCGGTCGATCTCTTCGCACAGCCGATGGCGGATCGCGTGCTCCATGTCTTCTGCCACGATGCCCTCCTGTTCAGGCGCTGTTGGTGTCGTACGCGTCCGGCGCGGCCATCGCTTCCAGGAAGCTGTCGATGGTCTCGTCGGTGACGTGCGGCATGACGTAGAGATGCGCCTCATCGCGCAACCGGCCGTCCGGTCCCGGCGTCTGCTGGCCCACCAGACCGAAGGCCCGCATGATGTGCTCCGCGGGCCGAAGGAAGCGGATGGCCAGTGCGTTCCGGGCGCGTTCCGCCGCGATATGCGGGCCCAGTTCACCGAGGCGCTCATGGGTGTGCGCGGCCAGCCGCAGGCAGCGCTCCACCGCCTCGATCTGCCGGTCGTGGGTGCGCTGGGAGATCGCCGCCCACAGCAGCAGCGGGGCCAGTCCGTCCCGCGCTCCACCGATCGTCGTGTCCGGGGAGCCGACGTAGCCCGGCTTGGAGGGGGGAGCGACACGCAGCTCGTTGCGGGTGAGGTACACGCCCGTCGGGTACGGGGTGCCGAACCACTTGTGCCCGCTGGTCACGATCGAGCACACGTAGGGCAGCCGGAAGTCGAAGACCGGCGCGTTGCCGTATCCCCCGGCCATTTCGAGAAAGGGGAGATAGCCGGCGCCCAGCGCCCCGTCGACATGAATCCAGTAGCCCCGCCGCTGGGTTTCCGAACCGAGGAGGCCGTGCCGCTCCAGGACCGGCTGCACACAGTCCCAGATTGCCCGGGGGTCATCGATCGCACCCTTGAAGGTGGATCCGACATTGCACACGACGATGGGGGCGTACCCACGGGCCGCGAAGAAGTCGATCAGCTGGGCGAGAGCCGCGGCGTCGACCAGACCGTCGTTCTTTCCGCACGCCTCCGTGGGCACGGAAAGCGGCCAGGTGCCGTCGTCGGTGATGGGGCATTGTCCGGGAAAGTCACGGCTGCCGACGTCGCCCATCATGTCGAGCTGCAGCATCTGGGCGGCCTTGGCGAAGCTGTAATGCACCTCCCGGGATGCGAACAGCAGCGGTTTGCGGGCCGCGGATTCCTGCCCTCCCGGTACAGTGCCGCACAGGTCTCGGCCGGCCAGATAGTCGCGCGCATTCCACAGGCAGTACAGCGTCCCTTCCGTGGACCCCATCGACAGCACATACCCCCACGACGCCGCACGCGTTGCCGGATCCGCGGTCGAGTCCTCACCTGCCAGCGGCGGCGCGTGCCAGAGGTGAGCGAAGTATTTCAGCACCTCCTGTTCCAGGAATTTGGTGTTGAGCTTGGTGAGCGAATTCGCCATCGGGTCACCGATGTTGTCGAGGTGCAGGTCGAGGAAATCGGTGATGGGCTTGGGCATGTCGATGTCCTGCGACCACTGATAGCCAAGCATCTTCCGCTGTGCGCTACGGAAGTAGTGCGCCAATTCGCGAAGGTCTTCCGTATTGGCCCGGGTACGCCCATCGGGCGCCAACTTGAAAGCACGCAGCATTGATTCCATGCACAAATCCCTTCTTCGCGGCTCTGCCCTGAGACTGACTCAGGGATTCCGGGAGGCCTGTCACTCAACTCCCGGCCGGCGGCCGGCGGCGTTTCCGCACTCGCTTCGGCCCTTACCCGAGCCTCCGGGATGAATGTTGCCGGGTCAACATAGCCAGGGGGGCGCGCGAAGCATGCCGGAACTCCCGACTGCGTCGAGCGCGGGGCGATCCCCGTATTCACCCACGAAGTTGGTTACTCCGATAATCGTCAGCCCAGCACCACGAACCGCCCGCGCAGCTCCGTGCCGTCCGGCAGCTTCCATCCGGCGGTGACGTCGCCGCGCGCCGGGGCGTCGGCGGGGGTGGGGTGCAGGACGCGGCAGACGGTGATCGTGCCCTCGGCGGCAGCCCCGTCGAGGCGGGCGGTCACCGTCGGGTCCGGGGTGTCGTTGACGCTCTGCATCTGCGGCACGGTGCCACCCGAGAAGAGCGCCCGCAGCTCGGCGTCGAACACCGGGTCAGCGGTGGCGTCGTACAGCCGCCGCAGCCCGAGCACGCCGTGCTCGGACGTCCCGACGAGAGCGTCCTCGGCGCCCGGCAGCGGATCGCTCCGATACGTCATCGGCACGTGATACGAAACCGGGCTCGCGCCCGCCGTGTCATTGACGACCATGAACTCGATCCCGACCTCCCCCTCCGGATCATCGAGCCGGAACCCCCCGGCCTTGGCCAGCTCCGGCCGCACCCCCGCCTCACCGACATACCACGGCTGCTTCGGCAGCCATGCGGTGAGCAGCTCCAGCTTGGTCGGCTTCATCGTCGTGTGGTGAATGATCGCCATGCCCCTGCCCCAACCCTTCCTCGATCGCCGAGCCGATCATGCCACCGGCCCCCGCCCACCCGCGCGTCCTTTCCGCGGCGGTGGCCCGGCATACTCGCGGTATGAACGACATCACGATCCGGCGGGCCGAGCCGCGGGACGCACGGCGGCTGACCGCGATCATGCGGGCCTCCCGGGCGTACGAGGGCCGCTACGCGTCGATCATCGAGGGCTACCGGGTCAGCACGGAGTACATCCACCGCCACGAGGTCTACGTGGCCGCCGACGACACCCGCGTCCTCGGCTTCTACAGCATCGTCCTCGACCCCCCGGAGCTGGACCTGCTCTTCGTCTCGGACGCGGCCCAGGGCCGCGGCGTCGGCCGCCGACTGCTGGCCCACGCCCGCGACCGGGCCCGCGCAGCGGGCCTCGACGGCCTCCGCATCGTCGCCCACCCGCCCGCGGAGGACTTCTACCTCAGCCAGGGCGCCCGCCGCACCGGCACGGTGCTGGCAAAGCCCCCGGCCGTCCAGTGGGACCGCCCGGACCTCTGGCTGGACGCGGCGTAGCGGCTCAAAACAGCCCACCCCCTGCCACAATCCCTTCGTGGAGCGGGGGATCCTCGAGCGCGACCAAGAACTCGGGCAGCTCGTGACGGCCGCGAGGGAAGCGGCGGCGGGAGCCGGCTCCGTGGCGCTCGTTTTCGGCGAGGCCGGCATCGGCAAGTCCAGCCTGGTCAGAGCGCTGCCGCCGACCCTCCCGGACGGGTCCCGCACCCTCGTCGGCCAGTGCGACGACCTCACCACCCGCCGCCCCCTCGGCCCGTTCACCGACCTCGTCGGCACCGTCGGCCCCGACCTGACCAAGGCGCTGGCGGACGCCGGCGACCGCCAGAGGGTGTACGACGCCCTGCGTACCGAGCTGAGCGCGCCTCCGCACCCGGCCGTACTGGTCGTCGAGGACGTGCACTGGGCCGACGAGGCCACCCTCGACGCCCTTCGCTACCTGGTCCGCCGCATGGCGCAGCTCCCCGCCCTCCTCGTCCTCACCTACCGCGACGACGAGCTCGACCGCGAACACCCCCTCCGCCACCTCCTCGGCCAAGTCCCGCGCTCGGACCGGCTGCACCGGCTGCCGCTCCCCCGCCTCAGCGAGGCGGCGGTACGCACCCTGGGCGCGGGCAGCCGCCTGGACCCGGCGGAGGTGTACGCGGTGACCTCGGGCAACCCCTTCTTCGTCACCGAGGTACTCGCCAACGGGCAGGAGGGCGGCGTCCCGCCGACCGTCGTGGACGCCGTCCTCGGCCGCCTGCGCGGCCTGCCCCCGGCCACCGTCGACGCCCTGGAACAGCTCGCCGTGGTGCCGACGGCGCTGGAGCGGTGGCTCGTCGACACCCTCGTGCCCGGCGGCATCCAGGCGCTCGCCGCCGCCGAGCAGCGCGGCCTGCTCGTCGTCACCCCTGACCGGGCCGGCTTCCGGCACGAACTGATCCGCCGCGCACTCGCCGACTCCCTCCCCGCCGCCCGCCGCATCGCGCTCAACCGCGAGGTGCTCACCGCCCTGCTGGCGTACCCCGAGTCCGCGTCCTGCGACGGCGGCGGCGCCTGCGATCTGTCGCGGATCATGCACCATGCCGCCGAGGCGGGCGACCTCGACGCCCTCGCCCGGCACGGCCCCGCCGCCGCCGCGGACGCCGCCCGCGCGGGCGCGCACCGCGAGGCGGCCGCGCACCTCGCGCTCGTGCTGCGGCAGCGCGGGCGCTACGAGCCGCCCGAACTGGCCACGCTGCTGGAGCAGTACGCCATCGAGTGCTACACCCTCGGCGACTCCGGGACCGCCGTCGCCGCCCAGCACGACGCGGTGGCGCTGCGCCGCGCCCTCGGCGACAACCGCAAGCTCGGCGCCGACCTGCGCTGGCTGTCCCGCATCCACTGGTGGGCGGGCGATGTGCCGCTCGCCGCCGAGGCCGCGCGCGAGGCCATCGCCGTACTCGAACGCGAAGGCGACCCCGAGCTCCTGGCCCTCGCCCTCAGCAACCAGGCGCAGCTCCACATGCTCGGCGACCGGCACGCCACCGCGATCGACATCGGCGAGCGCGCGGTGGCGCTCGCGCGCGAACTCGGCGATCCCGCGCTGCTGTCGCACGCCCTCAACAACGTCGGCTGCGCCCGCTGGCGGAGCGGCGACGCGGCCGCGGGACGGCCGGTGCTCGAGGAGAGCCTCCGGGTGGCCCTGGCCGCCGGCGAGGTGGAGCACGCCTGCCGGGCGTACGTGAATATCGTCTGGAGCCTGCTGGAGAACCTCAAGTACGCCGACGCCGACCGCTTCCTCACCGCCGCGATGGACCTCGCCGACCACGCCGAACACCTCGGCTTCCTGGGCTATATGTACGCGGAACGCGCCATGCGCGAACTCGCCGCCGCCCGCTGGGACGCCGCCGCCCGCGCCGCGGGCCTCGCCGCCGACCTGCACGTCCCGGCCCGCTGCCCGGCGCTCACCGTGCTCGGGCGGATCCGCGTGCGCACCGGCAGCCCCGGCGGCGAGGAGCTGCTGGCGCAGGCGTGGGAGCTGGCCGTACGGACCGGGGAGCTGCAGCGGACCGGACCGGTGGCGGCGGCGATGGCCGAGGCGGCGGCGTTACGCGGCGACGATCCCGCGGTGGTCGCGGCGGCGCTGCCGGTGTACGAGCAGGCGCAGCGGCTGGGTGTGGAGCACCTGCGGGCGGAGCTGGGGTACTGGCTGTGGTGGGCGGGGGCGCCGGAGCTCGGTGCCGGTGACGCCGCCGCGTGCGGTCCGGCTTTCGGTGGGACGGGATCCGCCCCGCGGAACGCCCGCCCACAGCCTCTTAGCCACCCGTACGACCTGCAAGCCGCCGGACTCTGGCGCGAAGCGGCCGCCGCCTGGCAGGAAGCCGGCTGCCCGTACGAGCGTGCCGCCGCCCTCGCCGGATCGCCGCTCCCCGAGGACCGGTTCGCCGCCCTCTCCCAGCTCGACGCCCTCGGCGCGCGGCCGCTCGCGCGGGTCGTCCGGGCGGGGCTGAAGGCCGAGGGCGTGCGGCACATTCCGCGCGGCCCGGCGCCCGCCACCCGTAGCAACGCCGCCGGGCTGACCGGCCGCCAGCTGGAGGTGATGCGGCTGCTGGCGCAGGGGCTGACGAATGCCGAGATCGCCGCGCGTCTGGTGGTGTCCGTACGCACCGTGGACAACCACGTCGCCGCCGTCCTGGAGAAGCTCGGCGCCCAGTCCCGCCGCGACGTCCTGTCCCGTGCCGCTGCCCTGGGCCTGCTCCCGGCGCGGCGCCCGGTCTAGGTAGGTCACCTCGCGGGATAGGCAATCGCCCCCCATACGCGCGCCGTTCTCCCCGCGTAGAACTGCCCCATCGACATCGCCCGAGGGGGAGCACACTCATGACGACCACACCCGCCCAGGCCGCCCGCCGCGAGCTCACCGGCTTCCGCGGCCGGATCACCGGCCCCGGCGACGCCGGCTACGACGAGGCCCGCGCCATCTACAACGCCATGCACGACAAGCGCCCGGCCGTGGTGGCCAGTTGCACCGACGCCGCCGACGCCGCCCGCGTCATCCGCTTCGCCCGCTCGCAGCAGCTCCCGCTGGCCGTCCGCGGCGGCGGCCACCACGGCGCCGGGCTCGGCTCCGTCGACGACGGGATCGTCCTCGACCTGTCGCCGATGAACGAGATCAGCGTCGACCCCGAGCGCCGCACCGTCCGCGTCGGCGGCGGCGCCGTCTGGGGCGACGTGGACCGGGCCACGTACGAGCACGGCCTCGCGGTCCCCTCGGGGATCATCTCCACCACCGGCGTCGGCGGCCTCACGCTCGGCGGCGGCGTCGGGCACCTGACCCGGCGCGGCGGCCTGACCATCGACAACCTCCTCGAGGCGGACGTCGTGCTGGCCTCCGGCGAGAGCGTGCGGGCGAACTCGACCACGAACCCGGAGCTGTTCTGGGCGCTGCGCGGCGGCGGCGGGAACTTCGGCGTCGTCACCTCGTTCGTCTTCCGGGCGCACCCGGTCGGCGACGTCATCGCCGGGCCGACCTTCTGGCCGGTCGAGCAGACGGCTGAAGTCCTCGTCGCCTACCGCGACTTCATCGGCACCGCACCGCGCGACCTCAACGGCTTCTTCCTGATCGGCGCGGTGCCGCCCGCCGAGCCGTTCCCCGAGGACCTCTGGGGCCACAAGATCTGCGGCGTGGTCTGGCACTACGCCAAGCCCGACCTGGAGGCGGCGCAGACGGCGATGAAGCCGTTCCTCGACGTGCTCCCCGAGCCGCTGCTGCACGGACCGCACGAGGTCCCGCACCCCGGCATCCAGGCCGCCTTCGACGGCCTCTACCCGCCGGGCCAGCAGTGGTACTGGCGCGCCGACTTCGTCCGCGACATCCCGGACGACGCGGCCGCGCTGCACGCCAAGTTCGCCGCGGAGCTGCCCACTGGCCAGTCGACGATGCACCTCTACCCGGTCAGCGGCGCGGCCCACGACCTGGCCTCCGAGGACACCGCCTGGTCCTTCCGCGACGCGAACTTCGCCTCGGTCTACGCGGGCGTGGACGCCGACGCGGCGAACGCGGATCTCGTCAGCCGCTGGACCGTCGACTACTTCGACGCCCTGCACCCGTACTCGATGGGCGGCGCCTACGTGAACATGATGATGGACGAGGGCCAGGAGCGGGTCCGCGCCAGCTATCGCGACAACTACGCCCGGCTGGCGCGTATCAAGGCCGAGTACGACCCGGAGAACGTCTTCCGGATCAACCAGAACATCGAGCCGGCGGCGTCCGTCTAGCGCCCGTCCAGCCCGTACACCCGCCTCGCCGTGCCCGACCGGAACAGGTCGCGCTCGGCGGGGCTGAGTGCGTCCGTCAGCGCCTCGGCCGCCTCCACCACCTCGGCGTACGACGCCGCCAGCCGGCACACCGGCCAGTCCGAGCCGAACATCAGCCGGTCGGGGCCGAAGGCGTCCAGGGCCGTATCCGCGTACGGGCGCAGGTCCTTGACCGACCAATGCCGCCAGTCGGCCTCCGTGACCAGGCCGGAGAGCTTGGCGGCGACGTTCGGGAGGGCGGCCAGCCGGCGGAGGTCGGCGGCCCAGGGCTCCAGGGCGCCGGCGGCGATCGGCGGCTTGGCGAGGTGGTTCAGGACGAAGCTGAGGCCCGGCACGGCGCGAGCCGCGGTCACCGCGGCGGGGAGCTGGTGCGGCAGCACCAGCAGGTCGTACGTCAGCCCCGCCGCCTCGACCGCGCGCAGCCCGCGCAGCACGTCCTCGCGCTCCAGCCAGCGCGGATCCGGCTCGCCCTGCACCTGGTGGCGGATGCCCACCAGGTGCTCGCCGCCGGGGAGTTCGCGCAGCCGCGCCAGCTCCTCGGCCACCGAAGGGGCCGTCAGGTCCGTCCAGCCGACCACCCCGGCCACCAGGTCGTGCGCCGCCGCCAGCGCCAGGAACTCCGGGGTCTCGGCCGCCACCGTGACCGTCTGCACGAGCACGGTGCGCGTCACCCCGGCCGCCCGTGCCTCCGGCTCCAGGTCGGCCATCGCGAAGTCGCGGCGGATCGGGGCCATGGCGGCGCCCGTGATCCACTCCTGGTCGCGTACGGACAGATCCCAGACATGGTGGTGGGCGTCGGTGAAGGCCACGGCGGCTCCCTACGGCTCCTCGATGATCACTACGTCCAGCGTGCGCGGCCCGTGCACGCCCTCGACCCGGTCGAGCTCGATGTCGCTGGTGGCGGAAGGCCCAGAGATGAAGGTGAGCGGCCGGGTCGGCTCCAGCCGCTCCAGCGCCTCCGGCACGTCCTCGGCGATCTGCGACGAGCGCACGATGCACAGGTGATAGTCCGGCAGCAGCGTCAGCGCCCGCCGCCCCTGCCCCGGGCCCGCGTCCAGCACGATGGTGCCGGTGACGGCGATCCCGACGGCGCAGGTGGTGAGCACGCCGCCGGCGGCGTCCAGGGTCCGTACGGACAGCGGCGGTTCGTCGGTGAGCACCGCGAGCCCGTTCTCGTCCGGCAGCAGGTCGGCGGGGAAGCCGTCCGGCACCACGAGGCTCTTCACCCCGCGCGCGGACAGCGACCCCGCGATCACCTTCCGGGCCTCCCGGGCCCTGGCACGGGTGACCGTCGCCCGGTAGTCCGCGACCCGCTCGGCGAAGAGCGCCACGTGGTCGGAGCCGGCGTGCGAACGCGCGTAATCGCGCGGGACTTCGACGTCGTCGGGCTGCTCGCTCGCCGGCACGTCGGCAAGGGCGGTCCTGATCCGCCCGAGGATCGTCGCGCGGGCCGCGGGCGCGCCGCCCGCGGTCACCGGGGCACTCGTCCCCGCCTTGTCGTTCGCATGCTCCGTCACGAGCGCCCCTCTCCGCGCGTCCGCTGCCACCAAGCGCGGAAGCTCTCCCTCGCCGGTACGGGCGTATCCCGCGTATCCGACCAGCGCTTCAGCGGACCCGGCAGCCGCCCGATCCGCCCGCCGCGCGAGACCAGCCGCCCGCCGATGGCGCCGAACCGCTGCGCCCAGCCCAGCCGCCGGGGCGAACTCAGCGTCATCGCCGCCGCCTTCATCACCAGCGTCTCCGGCGACGGCACCGGGCCGCGCTTCTCGTCCACCGCCCGCGCCCGCAGATGCACCAGCACCTCCGGGATATTGATCTTCACCGGGCACGCGTCGTAGCACGCCCCGCACAGCGTCGAGGCGAACGGCAGCGAAGCCGCCTGCTTGTCCGCCACCCCCACCAGCTGCGGCGTCAGCACGGCGCCGATCGGCCCGGGGTACACGGACCCGTAGGCGTGCCCGCCGGTCCGCTCGTACACCGGGCAGACGTTGAGGCAGGCCGAGCAGCGGATGCAGCCGAGCGCCTGCCGCCCGACCTCGTCGCCCAGCGTCGCCGTGCGGCCGTTGTCGAGCAGCACCAGGTGGAAGTCCGACGGGCCGTCGCCCTCCGTCGTGCCGGTCCACATGCTCGTGTACGGGTTCATCCGCTCGCCGGTCGAGGAGCGCGGCAGCAGCTGCAGGAAGACCTCCAGGTCGGCGAAGGACGGCAGCACCTTCTCGATGCCCATGACGGTGATCAGCGTCTCGGGGAGGGTCAGGCACATCCGGCCGTTCCCCTCGGACTCGACGACCCCCACCGTCCCGGTGTCCGCCGCCGCGAAGTTGGCGCCGGAGACGGCGACCTTCGCGCGCAGGAACTTCTCCCGCAGATGCAGCCGCGCCGCCTCCGCCAGGTCCCGCGGCTCGTCGGTGAGGTCGTCGGGCGCCGCCCGCCCCCACTCCCCCATCGCGCCGCGGAAGATCTCCCGGATCTCGGCGCGGTTGCGGTGGATGGCGGGGACCAGGATGTGCGAGGGCCGGTCGTCGCCGAGCTGCACGATCAGCTCGGCGAGGTCGGTCTCGTACGCGCTGATGCCGGACTCCGCGAGGGCCTCGTTGAGGCCGATCTCCGCGGTCGCCATCGACTTGACCTTGACCACCTCGGTCTGGCCGGTGGCGCGCACCAGCTCGGTCACGATCCGGTTCGCCTCGGCGGCGTCCGCGGCCCAGTGGACCGTGCCGCCGGCCTTGGTGACCGCCTCTTCCAGCCGTACGAGATGGGAGTCCAGATGCCGCAGCGTGCGGAGCTTCAGGGCCGCGCCCGCGTCCCGCAGCTGCTCCCAGTCCGCCAGCTCGCCGGTCACCGCGAGCCGCTTGTCGCGGATGGTGCCGGTGGCCTTGCGGAGGTTGGTGCGCAGCTGGTTGTTGCCGAGGGCCGTACGGGCCGCCTCGGGGAAGGCGGGGGTGCCCAGCCAGGTCACGTTGTCGGGCATCACGCGTCTCCTTCCTGCGCGGCCAGGATCTCGGCGAGGTGCCGGGTGCCCACGCCCGTACGCAGCCGGGACAGGCCGCCGCCGATGTGCATCAGACACGAGTTGTCGCCCGCCGTCAGCACCTCGGCGCCGGTCGACTGCACATGGCGCATCTTGTCGGCGAGCATCGCGTCCGACGTGTCGGCGTTCTTCAGCGCGAAGGTGCCGCCGAAGCCGCAGCAGGACTCGGCGGCGGGCAGCTCCACGAGGTCGATGCCGCGCACCGCCCGCAGCAGCTTCAGCGGTTTGTCGCCGACCCGCAGCATCCTCAGCGAATGGCAGGTCGGGTGGTACGTGACCCGGTGCGGGAAATATGCGCCGACGTCCGTCACGCCGAGGACGTCGACCAGCAGCTCGGACAGCTCGTACACGGGCGGCGGATCGACCTCCGGATCCAGCACCTTGTGGTAGTCGCGCACCATCCCGGCGCAGGACCCGGACGGCGTCACCACGGCCTCGTAACCGGCGAAGGCCTCGGCGAAGCGGCCCACCATCGGCTTCGCCTCGCGGCGGTAGCCGGTGTTGAAGTGCATCTGCCCGCAGCACGCCTGGCCCGCCGGGAAGTCCACGGTGTGGCCGAGCCGTTCCAGCAGCCGGACGACCGCCTTGCCGGTGTCCGGGAACATCGTGTCGTTGAAGCACGTGATGAAGAGCGCTATCCGCATGGGCTCAATACTCTCCCGGGACCGGCACATCCGTCCCCATCAGTCCCTCGTCCCGCAGCTGCCGCCACATGGCCGCCGGAATGGGGTGCCGCATCGCCGCCGCGGCGTCCGCGGCCTCGGCGGTCGACCTGGCGCCGGCCAGCACGCTCGCGACCGCAGGGTGCCCGAAGGGGAAGTTCAGCGCGGCGGTGCGCAGCTGGACCCCGTACGACTCGGTGATCACCTGCATGCGGCGGGCGCGCTCGCGGACCTCATCGCCGGCGGGCGCGTAGTTGTACGTGGCGCCGGGGGCCGCGGGGTCGGCCAGCAGGCCGGAGTTGAAGACGCCGCCGATGATGACCGACTTGCCGCGGGCCGCCGCCGCGGGCAGCAGCTCGGCGAGGGCGGGCTGTTCGAGGAGGGTGTAGCGGCCGGCGCACAGCACCGCGTCGACGTCGGTGTCCGTCATGAACCGGGACAGCATCTCCGCCTGGTTCATGCCCGCGCCGATCGCGCCGACGACGCCTTCTGCGCGCAGCCGCTCCAGCGCCGGGTAGGCCTCGCGGAAGGCGGCTTCCTCGTGCCGGTCGGGGTCGTGGATCAGCGCCACGTCGATCCGGTCGAGGCCGAGCCGCTCCAGGCTCTGCTCGATCGAGCGGCGCACCCCGTCGGCGGAGAAGTCCCAGCGGCGGGTGTACGTACCGGGGACGGCGAAGCCGTGCCCGAGGTCGTCGCCCGCCCCGGCCCCTTCCTCCCGGGGCACCAGCAGCCGGCCGACCTTGGTGGAGAGGGCGTATTCCGCACGCGGCTTCGCGCGCAGCGCCTCGCCGAGCCGCCGCTCGGAGAGGCCCACGCCGTAGTGCGGCGCGGTGTCGAAATACCGGACGCCCTGGTGCCAGGCGGCCTCGATGGTCCGCGCGGCCGTGTCCGCGTCGACCGGCGTGTACAGGCCCGCGATGGAGGCGCCGCCGAAGCCGAGCGCGGTGACCGGGACGGCGCTGCGGCCGAGCGTGCGGACACGCAGCGGCGCCGGGGGTTCGGTGGTCGCCATCCTCACTGCCCCGCGGGACGCAGCCGCAGCCCCTGCATGCCACCGTCGACCGCGAGGGCGGTGCCGGTGACGGACGCGGCCGCCGGACTGGCGAGATACGCGACCGCCGCCGCCACCTCGTCCGCGCTGACGAGGCGGCCCATCGGCTGCCGGGCCTCCAGCGCGGCCCGCTCGGCGGCCGGGTCGGCGGCGGCGTCCAGCAGCCGCCCGACCCACGGGGTGTCGGCGGTGCCGGGGTTGACGCAGTTGACCCGGATCCCCTCGCGTACGTGGTCGGCGGCCATGGCGAGGGTCAGCGACAGCACGGCGCCCTTGCTGGCGCTGTAGAGGGCGCGCTGCGGCAGTCCTGCGGTGGCGGCGATGGAGCAGGTGTTGACGATGGCGGCGTGCGCGGAGCGGCGCAGATGGCGCAGCGCGGCGCGGCTGGTGCGCACCATCCCCAGCACGTTGACGTCCAGGACCCGCTGCCACTCGGCGTCGTCGTTGTCCTCGACCGTCCCCGCCGCGCCGATGCCGGCGTTGTTGACGAGGATGTCCAGGCCGCGCAGGTCCCCGGCCGCCGCGCTGACGGCCGCCTGCACGGAGGCGTCGTCGGCGACGTCGGCGGCGTAGGCCCGTATCGGCGGCTCGACCGCGTCCGGCTTCAGATCGAGTACGGCCACCTCCGCCCCGCGCTCCGCGAGCAGCCGCGCGGTGGCCAGCCCGATCCCGCTGCCACCGCCGGTGACCAGCGCTTTCAGCCCTTCGAATTCGCCGCTCATACGGCCGCCTCCTCGCCTTCTGCCGCCCAGTACGTCCCGCCGGGATAACGGTAGGCCGCGATCGATTCCGCCTTGAGCTGACCGGAGAACCCCGGTGCGGTGGGCGGCAGATAGGCCCCGCGCTCGATCCGTACCGGATCCTCGAAGTGCTCGTGGAGATGGTCGACGTACTCGATGGCGCGCTGGTCGGTCGTCCCGGTCAGCGCCACGTAGTCGAACATCGACAGATGCTGCACCAGCTCGCACAGCCCCACCCCGCCCGCGTGCGGGCACACCGGCACGCCGAACTTGGCGGCGAGCAGCAGGATCGCCAGGTTCTCGTTGACGCCGGCGACGCGGGTGGCGTCGAGCTGCAGGATGTCGATGGCGCCGGCCTGCAGCAACTGCTTGAAGACGATCCGGTTCTGGCAGTGCTCGCCGGTGGCGACCTTCACCGGGGCGACGCCCGCGCGGATCGCCGCGTGCCCGAGGACGTCGTCCGGGCTGGTGGGCTCCTCGATCCAGTACGGGTCGTACGGGGCAAGGGCCTTGACCCACTCGACCGCCGGGCCGACGTCCCAGCGCTGGTTGGCGTCGATGGCGATACGGACGTCCGGGCCGACGGCGGCGCGGGCGGCGCGCATCCGGCGGCGGTCGTCGTCGAGGTCGGCGCCGACCTTGAGCTTGATCTGGGTGAAGCCGTCGGCGACGGCCTGCTTGGCGAGGCGGGTGAGCTTCTCGTCGCTGTAGCCGAGCCAGCCGGGGGCGGTGGTGTACGCGGGATAGCCGCGCTCGCCGAGCGTGGCGGCCCGCTCCGCGGCGCCTTCGCGCCCTGCGCGCAGCAGTTGGAGCGCGTCCTCGGGCGTCAGCGCGTCGCTGAGGTAGCGGAAGTCGATCTGCCGGACCAGCCACTCGGGGTCGGCGTCGGCGAGCAGCCGCCACAGCGGCTTGCCCTGCCGCTTCGCGGCCAGGTCCCAGGCGGCGTTGACGGCGGCCCCGATCGCCATGTGCATCACGCCCTTCTCCGGACCGAGCCAGCGCAGCTGGCTGTCGCCGGTGAGGTCGCGGGCGAGCGAGCCGGGGTCGGCGCAGAGCTCCGCCACGGATCTGCCGATCAGGTACGGCCGCAGCGCGTCGATGGCGGCGACCTGGATGTCGTTGCCGCGGCCGATGGTGAAGGTGAAGCCGTGCCCCTCGAGCCCGTCCCCCGCGTCGGTGCGCAGCACCGCGTAGGCGGCCGAGTAGTCGGGGTCGGGGTTCATGGCGTCGGAGCCGTCGAGTTCGCGGGAGGTGGGGAAGCGGACGTCGTACGTGTCGACGGCGGTGACGACGGCGGACGCGGGCTCAGAGTCGGACACGGTACCGGGGATCGCTGCCATAGCCGTGAATATTCATCAGACCAATCACCCACGTCAACAGGCACAGTGCAAGAGAATTGGCACCGACGGGCCGCATTGCTCCGATGACTGGCCGCTGAGCTTCGGATGGGGCCATTCGGCCCCATGCGGCCGCCCATGACGCGGCGCAATCATTACGTCACGCCTCGTCCCGCCGATCCGTGATGTCGGGGGAGGCACGTTGGGGGGAAGGAAGGCCGGCCCGGTTCTTTGAGCGGCGCCGGGCCGGCCCGAAACACCCAGCCGCGGCGACCGGCGGCACCCCGGCATTTGACCTGGCTGCCGGGCCACCGCATCCCGAACGGTCGTCGCGGACCCCTAACGGGGGCGCCGAGCCCACCAGGACCCACCCCGCCGGAAGGCGTTACGCGTCGTTCCGCCGCCACTCGGGTCCCACCCGGGCCCACTCCGCCGCCCACCACCGCTCGCGCGCCCGGTCGATGCGCCGCTGCCCGAGCCGGCAGCCGACCGCCACCAGCGCCACCACACCCAGCGCCGCCGACGCGCCGGTGAAGGCGCTCTGCACCGCGGCCTGACCGCCCGACGCCGGGGCCGGCAGAATCCGGCGGCCCGACGTGTCCGTCCACACCTGCGTGGTCTGGCCGACCTTGAGGTCCGACGCGACCCGCGTCATCGCCCGGTGCGGCCGGCCGTCGCCGTCCAGCCACCGCACCTTGGCCCGCGTCCGCTCCCCGTGCACCTCGCTCGTGCCGTCCACCCGCGGTGGCTGCTTGGGGTTCTGCAGCAGGACGGCGGGGGTGCGCTGGCGCTCCACCCGCTGCCGGTCGAGGTAGTCGTCGACGGCACCCGCCGTGCGCACGCCCGCGAGCAGTCCGCCGACCGCCGCCAGCGTCACGGCGGCAAGGATCAGCCACCCCTCCGCCACATCAACCCCGCGCCGCAGCGGACTCTCCCGCCAGCGCCACGACCACAGCCTCTGCTTCATCGATCGCGCCCCTCAATGCCCCCCGGCCTTTCCAGTGTCGCACCGGGTACCCATCGAGGAGGGGTCAGCTAACGGACAGTGGCGTCCGCCACAACACCCGTGCCCCGCCGCCCTCCTGGGGCCGCACCGCGAGCTCCCCGCCCGTCTCACGCACCTGTTCCGCCAGCCCGTCCAGGCCCAGCGAGACGGCCGCGCCCCGCTCGCCGTCCACCGCGACGGTCAGCGCCAGCTCCCCGTCCGCCGCCATCAGTGCGACCCCCGCGGACCCGGCGCCGGCCTCGGCGACCGCCGTCAGCAGTGCGCCGAGGACGCCGAGCGCCTGGTCCGCGAGCCGCGGCTCCACGTTCGTATCGACCAGGCCCTCCACCCGCAGCGACGGCGTGAACCCCAGCGTGGGCACGGCCTCTTCGAGCGCCTCGACCACCCGTATCCGCAGGCCCCGTACCGCGGGTCCGGACTCGTGCACCCGCAGCCCGAAGATGGTGGTCCGAATGATCTTGATGGTCTCGTCCAGATCGTCGACCGCCCGGGCCAGCCGCTCCTGCCCCTCCTTCGCCTTGACGAAGCGGGTCGCCGACTGCAGCGTGATCCCGGTGGCGAACAGCCGCTGGATCGCCAGGTCGTGCAGGTCGCGGGCGATCCGGTCGCGGTCCGCGTACAGCCGCACCTGCTCGGCGTCGCGCCGCCGCCCGGCCAGCTCGAGCGCCAGGGCGGCCTGCCCGGCGAAGGTGTGCAGCGGCGCCGTCTCCTCCGGGGTGAACGCGGGCTTGCCGCGGACCCGGGCCAGCAGCACCACGCCGCGCACGCCCTCGCCGGTGCCGATCGGCGCGGCCACCGCGGGGCCGATGCCGGAGTCGAGCAGCAGACTCGCGGTCACCCGCGGATCGGTGTCGACGTCGTCGGTGAGGGCGGTCTCGCCGGTGCGGTAGGCGGCGCCGGTCAGGGTGCCGTGCAGCGGTACGTCCCGGCCCAGCTGCCGCTCGGCGCCGGCACCGCTGACCAGCTCCACCCGCAGCCCGCCGTCGGGTGCCGTGGGCAGCGACACGCTCCCCCGGTCGGCACTGAGGATGGCGCAGGCCCGCTCGGTGATCAGCTCCAGCACCTCGTGCTCGTCGGAGCCGGAGAGCAGCGAGTTGGTCACCTCGGCCGCCGCCTCCAGCCAGCGCTGCCGGCTGCGCGCCTCCTCGTAGAGCCGGGCGTTCTCGATCGCCACGCCGGCGGCGACGGCGAGGGTGGCCAGCACGGCCTCGTCCTCGACGTCGAACTCCTTCGCCGCGCGCTTCTGCGTCAGATACAGATTGCCGAACACCTCGTCCCGCACCCGGATCGGGACGCCCAGGAAGGAGTGCATCGGCGGATGCCCCGGCGGAAAGCCGTAGGACGCCGGATGCTGGGAGATCTCCTCGAGCCGCAGCGGCTCCGGATGGCGGATCAACTCGCCGAGAATGCCGTGCCCTTCGGGCAGCGGTCCGATCTCCGCCTGCTCCCGCTCGTCCACGCCCACCGTCAGGAACTGCGCCAGCCGCTGCCCCTCGCCGATCACGCCCAGCGCCCCGTACTCGGCATCGACAAGCACCACGGCCGCCTCGACGATGCTGTGCAGCACCTGCCGCAGATCCAGCTCGCGACCGACGGTGAGCACCGCTTCCAGCAGCCCCTGCACCCGGTCCCGGGTGCCGCGCACGCCGTCGATACGCACCTGGAGCTCGTCGAGCAGCTCATCCAACTGCAGCCGCGCCACGGCCTTGTCACTGTCCGCCATTACCCCACGTTATCGACCACCCACGCATCGCGGGACGAACTCGGCAGGGGGTCTGGGGCGGAGCCCCCGGATTCTTCTCTTGCGACGGTGCCACCTAGCGGTCAGCGACGCGCATCTCGAACCAGGTGGACTTGCCGCGCGGCAGCAGATCCACGCCCCAGCGGTCCGCGAGCTTGTCAACCAGGAACAAGCCGCGGCCGCTGGTGTCCATTTCGCGGACCGGCATCAGGCAGGGCAGACCGCGGGAGGGGTCACGGACCTCGATCCGGATCCAGCCCCTGCGGCGCAGCATGCGCAGCCCGAAGGTACGGGCCCCGGTGTGCCGGACGGCATTGCCGACCAGTTCCGAGACAAGCAGCACGGCATGCTCGGCGAGCTGGGCCGACAGGCCCCAGGTGCCGAGGCAGACCGACTCGGTGAGCCGCCGGGCGGTCGCCGCCGACTCCGGCCGGGAGGGCAGCCGCACCTCGTCCACCGACGGATTGCCGCACAGGTCAAGGGCCTTGAGCGCGGCCTCGTCCAGCGGCCCGGGGCGCGCGGCGGGTGCCCGCCGCTGCGACTGCTGCATTCCCTCGAGGCCCGCCATGCCCACCATCATGGCGCCGACGGCGCTTATTTGGAGGGGATCTGCCGGAATCAATCCACCGGAACTGACCGTTCCGGTGGTGGACGTTGTCATATGCCAGAAGCACTTAAGGCTGAACAGGACGCCTTGGCCTGCGGCGTTACGGCGTATCCAGTTGATCACGCACCGTATCGCCCCGGATTCGCTTAAGGTTCACTTAAGGTCGGCCTAATCCCCGCCGCAGGCTCCCACCACGCCGCGCATCAGCGGAACTTGGCCTTGCCCGGGCCCTGTTCCACGAAGCTGCGCATCCCGGTCTCCCGGTCCTCCGTGGCGAACAGGCCCGCGAACCAGCTCCGCTCCAGGGCGAGTCCGGTGTCCAGATCCGTCTCGATGCCGCCGTCGACGCACTCCTTCGCGGCGCGGAGCGCGATCGCCGGGCCCTGCGCCAGGCGTGCGGCCCAGGCGTGCGCCTGCTCGTACACTTCCGCGTCCGGGACCACCTTCTCGACGAGGCCGATCTCGAGCGCCTCGGCGGCCTTGACCATCCGCCCGGTGAAGATCAGGTCCTTGGCCCGGCCCGGGCCCACCAGCCGCGCCAGCCGCTGGGTGCCGCCGGCCCCCGGGATCAGCCCGAGCAGGATCTCCGGCTGGCCGAGCTTCGCGGACTCCCCGGCGATCCGGATGTCCGCGCACAGCGCCAGTTCGCAGCCGCCGCCCAGCGCGTAGCCCGTAACGGCCGCGACCACCGGCTTCGGGATCCGCGCGACCGCGGTGAAGGCGTCCTGCAGCCCGCGGGCCCGCGCCACCATCGCGGCGTGGTCCATGGCCTGCATTTCCTTGATGTCCGCGCCGGCCGCGAAGACCTTCTCGCCGCCGTAGACCACCACGGCGCGCACGTCATCGCGCCGGGCCGCCTCGTCGGCGAGATCGCGGATCAGGTCCTGGAGGGCGACGTCCAGGGCGTTCATGGGCGGACGGTCGAGCCGGAGGGTGCCGACGCCGTCGGCCACGTCGAGGGTTGCAGCAGCAGTCATGGGGGCGAGGCTAGCCGCCCGCCCCCATGACCTGCCATAACGCGGTCAGTCCTGTGGCGCGGTCCACTCGTCCCAGGACATGTTCCAGCCGTTCAGGCCGTTGTCCGGGGCGACCGTCTTCTCGTTGGAGTTCTTCACGATGACGACGTCGCCGATCATCGAATTGTTGAAGAACCACGCGCCCGGCGTCGTCTTGCTGCGCCCGCCGCGCTGGTCGAAGAGGCCGACGCAGCCGTGACTGCCGTTGACCTGGCCGAAGGACGACTTGGCCAGCCAGTAGTTGCCGTGTATGAACGTGCCCGACGTGGACAGCCGCATCGCGTTCGGCACGTCCTTGATGTCGTACTCGCCCTCGCCGTCGTCGTCCGTGAACCCGACCGTGGCGCCGTTCATGCGGGTGACCTTGAGCTTCTCGCTGATCACCATCTGACCGTTCCAGGTCGGGTTGGACGGCGCCCCGGAGGTGATCGGGATGGTCTTGATGACCTTGCCGTCCCGCTCGACCGTCATCTTCTTCGTCTTGGCGTCGACGGTGGAGACCTGGCTGCGGCCGACGGTGAACTTCACGTCCTTGGACTGCTTGCCGTAGACGCCATCGGCGCCCTGCACGCCGTCAAGGCGGAGACTCAGACTGACCTTGGTGCCGGAGACCCAGTAGGTCTTCGGGCGGAAGTCCAGGCGCTGGTTGCCGAACCAGTGGCCCTCGACCTCGACGCCCGGGTCCGCGGTCACCTTGACCGCGTCCTCGACCGCCTGACGGTCCTCGATCGGCCGGTTGAAGTTGATCGAGACCGGCATGCCCGCGCCGACGGTCTCGCCGTTCTCCGGGGTGAAGTAGCCGACGAAGGTGTTCTTCGGCACGACGGTGGTGAAGGTGGCGTGCTTGGCGGCCTTCAGGCCTTCCTCGTCCTCGGCGACGGCGTTCACCGTGTACTTGGTCTGAGTGGCCAGGTGGTCAGCCGGCTTCCACTCGGTCCGGTCCTTGGATATATCGCCCTTGACCGCATTGCCCTTGGCGTCCGCGACCTTGACAGAGGTCAGCTTGCCCTTGCTCGCGGTCACCTTCAGCGCGTCCTCGGTGGCGACACCGTCCGCGCCGTTCTTCGGGGCGATCTCGACGACGGCCTGCGAGGCCTTCTTGTCGTCCTTGCCCTTTTCGCCGGACTTGCCCTTGTCGTCGTCCCCGTCGCCGCCACCGCACGCCGCGACTAGCACCATTACGGCGCCGGCGAGCACCGCCATCAGGCTTCGTCCCGTACGCTTCCCCGGCCGGTCGGTCCGGGCTGTCCCTGCCCGCGTCGGCTCCACCATCAAGACCGAGATCTCCCCTCGCACGCCCCGTTATGCATACCCCCGAGCGCGATACGCGCACCTCAGATAGATAACCACACCATCGGTCGGGCCACCTCTGGCGAATGTCACCGTTCAGTTCCAATCGCTTTCCGCCTCACACGACGCTCTCGCGCCACGCCTGATGCAGTTCCGCGAACCGGCCCCGGCCCGCGATCAGTTCCTCGGGAGAGCCGTCCTCGACGACCTTTCCTTCGGCCATCACGAGTACCCGGTCGGCGATTTCCACCGTCGACAGCCGATGCGCGATCACCACGGCGGTACGGCCCCGCAGCACCGTGTGCATGGCGGCCTGTACGGCCCGTTCGCCCGGAATGTCCAGTGACGAGGTGGCCTCGTCGAGGATCAGCACCGCCGGGTCGGCGAGCAGCGCGCGGGCGAAGGCGACCAGCTGCCGCTGCCCGGCCGAGATGCGGCCGCCGCGCTTGCGCACATCGGTGTCGTACCCCTCGGGAAGGCGCGTGATGAAGTCGTGCGCGCCGATGGCCTTGGCGGCCTGCTCGATCTCCTCGCGGCCGGCGTCCGGCCTGCCGATGGCGATGTTCTCGGCGACCGTGCCGGAGAACAGGAACGCCTCCTGCGTCACCATCACCACCCCGCGGCGCAGCTCGGCGGTGGCCAGCTCGCGCAGGTCGACCCCGTCGAGGCGGACCTCGCCGACCGTCGGGTCGTAGAAGCGGGCCAGCAGCTTGGCGAGGGTGGACTTCCCGGCCCCGGTCGCGCCGACCACCGCGACCGTCTGCCCGGCCGGGAAGGTCAGGTCGAAGCGCGGCAGCACCTCGCCGCCGGTCCGGTAGCCGAAGCTGACGCCGTCGAAGACCACCTCGCGCCCCGGCGCGCCCGCGGCCCGCTCGGGCAGCGTCTTCGGCTCGGCCGGCTCCGGTACGGACGGGGCCTGGGCCAGCAGCCCGGAGATCTTCTCCAGCGAAGCGGCCGCGGACTGATAGGAGTTGAGGAACATGGCGAGCCGGTCGATCGGGTCGTAGAGCCGCCGCAGATAGAGCACCGCGGCCGCCAGCACGCCCAGCGCCAGCTCGCCCTCGGCCACCCGGTACGCGCCCCAGACCACCACCGCGGCGACGAAGAAGTTGGCGGTCAGCCGGGAGCCGACGACGTACCGCGCCATCTCCAGGATCGAGTCGCCGTTGATCCGCTCGTGGTGGCGGTTCAGGCGGTGGAAGTCGCCGTCGTTGGCGGGCTCGCGGCGGAAGGCCTGCACCGGGCGGATGCCGTTCATGGTCTCGACGAACTTCACGATCACGGCGGCGATGGCCGTCGACCGCTTCTTGTACAGCCGGTGCGAGCGCCGCTGGAAGAACCGCACCCAGGCGAAGAGCGGCACGAACGACAGCAGCGCCGCGCCGCCGAGGCCGAGGTCCAGCCACAGCAGCATCGCGGCGATGTAGACGGTGGACAGGGCGACGACGATGAGCTCCTGCAGCCCCTCGTTGAGCAGCTCGCGCAGCGCCTCGACGTCGTTGGTGGAGCGGGAGATGAGCCGTCCCGAGGTGTACCGGTCGTGGAAGTCCACGCTGAGCGCCTGCGCGTGCCGGAAAATCCGCCCGCGCAGATCGACCAGCACGTCCTGGTTGACGCGCGCGGCGGACCGTACGAACAGGAGCTGCAGCACGCCGCCCGCGAGGGCGCACACCGCATACCCGGCGGCTACGGCGGCCAGCGGCCCGGTCCAGGACCAGCCGTCGCGGCGGAAGCCGGGCACGGCGTGGTCGATGGCGTACGCGACGAGCAGCGGCCCCGCCTGCACGGCGGCCTGCTGCAGCAGGATGAGTACCGCAGTCAGCCACACCCGCGCCTTGCGCGGCCCGAGCAGCGAGGCGAGCAGGCGGCGGGGGGCGCCCTTGGGGGCGGGGAGGACGTCCTGGTCGAAGGGGTCGCCGGGCCCGGCCTTCTGGCCCTGGCCCGCGGGCAGTTCGGGATCGTCGGCGCGCTTCCCGGACTTCTCCTGCTCCGGGTGCGATGCGGTGGTGGTCATCGGCTGATCGCCTCCTGCTCCTGTGCCTCGGCGCCCGACATCAGCTCGCGGTACTCCGCATTGCCGTGCAGCAACTCGTCGTGCGTGCCCACCGCCGCGATCCGCCCGCCGGACAGCAGCGCGACCCGGTCGGCGAGCAGCACCGTGGACGGCCGGTGCGCCACCACGAGCGCGGTGGTCTCCGCCAGTACGCGCCGGAGCGCCGCCTCGACCAGCGCCTCGGTGTGCACGTCCAGCGCCGACAGCGGGTCGTCGAGCACCAGGAAGCGCGGCCGCCCGACGATGGCCCGCGCCAGCGCGAGGCGCTGCCGCTGCCCGCCGGACAGGCTCAGCCCTTGCTCGCCGACCTGGGTGGCGTGCCCGTCGGGCAGGTCGTGCACGAAGGAGGCCTGCGCCACGTCCAACGCCCGCAGCAGATCGTGCTCTTCGGCGCTCGCCGCGCCCATGAGCACGTTCTCCCCCGCACTGGCGGAGAACAGCGTCGGCTCCTCGAACGCCACCGCCACCAGCTCGCGCAGCTCCTCGCGCGGCATGGCGGTGATGTCGCGCCCGTCGAGGGTGATCCGCCCGGACGTCGGCTCGTACAGCCGCGGCACCAGCGCGGTGAGCGTGGTCTTGCCGGACCCGGTGGCGCCGACGAGCGCCATCGTCTCGCCGTGCCGGATGTGCAGATCGACGCCTTCGATGGTGGCGGGGGTGTCGGGCGGGGCATCGGGATAGCGGAAGACCACGCCGTCGAAGCTCATGCCGGCCTGCTGGGCCGGCAGGCTCTTCGTCCGCTGCCGTGGAGCCGCGTCGCCGGCCGCCGCCGGCTTTTCGTCCATCACCTCGAAGAAGCGGTCCGCGGCCGATGCCGCGTCATTGCTGATCGCCAGCAGGAAGCCGATCGACTCCACCGGCCAGCGCAGCGCCAGCGCGGTCGACAGGAAGGCCACCAGCGTCCCGGCCGACAGGTCGCCGTCCGCCACCTGCACCGAGCCGAGCACCAGCGCGATGCCGATCGCCAGCTCCGGCAGTGTGGTGATCAGCGCCATGATCGCGCTGAGCAGCCGCGCCTTGTTCAGCTCCGTCCCGCGCAGCGTGCGGGTCAGCTCGCGGAAGGCGCGGGCCTGGCTGCGATGCCGTCCGAAGCCCTTGATGATACGGATCCCGAGCACCGACTCCTCGACGACCGTGGTGAGATCGCCGACCTGGTCCTGCGCCCGCCGGGCCACCTTGAAGTACTTCTTCTCGAAGAGGAAGCAGCCGGCCACCAGCGGCAGCACCGGCGCCAGCAGCACCAGCCCGAGCGACCACCGCTGCGACAGCAGAATGCCGAACCCGGCAATGATCGTGACCCCGTTGACCAGCAGAAAGGTCATCGGAAAGGCGAGGAACATGCGCAGCAGCATCAGATCCGTGGTGCCGCGCGAGAGCAGCTGCCCGGACGCCCACCGGTCGTGGAACGACACCGGCAGCCGCTGCAGATGCCGGTACAGATCGGCCCGCATCGCCGCCTCCACGCCGGCCAGCGGCCGCGCCACCAGCCACCGCCGCAGCCCGAACAGCAGCGCCTCCGCCACCCCGAGCGCCAGCAGCATCCCGCCGCCCAGCCACACGCCGGCCGGATCACGGTCGGCCACCGGCCCGTCCACGATCCACTTCAGCACCAGCGGAATGACGAGCCCCAGACAGGAGGCGACGACGGCGACCGCGGCGGCACCGAACACCCGCGTTCGCACGGGAAGCACATAGGGCCACAGACGGAGTAGGGAGCGGACGGCAGAGCGGCGTTTGTTTGCAGGAGGCATCAACTCACGAGACTACGTTCCGCTACTGACAGACCTCATCCCGTTTTCCTCAGCAAGATCACCGAGCGGGGCGCCACCGGCAGCCGCTCCCCGCCCGGCACCCGCTTCTCCGCCCCCGTCTCCTCCGCGGCGGTGTCGACCACGACCTCGTACTCCCTGGCCCACGGCGCCCCCGGCAGCACGAAGTCCGTCTCCGCGCCGCCCGCGTGCAGCACCACCAGGAAGCTGTCGTCCAGCACCGCCTCGCCCTGCGGCCCGCGCTGCGCGATGTCCGTACCCGACAGGAACATCCCGAAGGTGTCGCGCGGCGCGTACCAGTCCGCCTCGCTCATCTCGGTCCCGCGCGCCGTGAACCACGCCAGATCCCGCAGCCCGCCGTCCCCGTGCGGCCGCCCGGCGAAGAAGGCGCGCCGCCGCAGCACCGGGTGGGTGCGGCGCAGCTCGATCAGCCGCCGCGCGAGGCGGTGCACGGAGCCCCACCCCGGGTCGTCGAGCAGCGACCAGTCGACCCAGCTCACCTCGTTGTCCTGGCAGTACGCGTTGTTGTTGCCGCGCTGCGTACGGCCCATCTCGTCCCCGGCCACCAGCATCGGGACGCCGGTGGAGAGCAGCAGGGTGGCGAGCAGATTCTTCACCTGCTTGCGGCGCAGTTCGTTGATGCCGGCGTCGTCGGTCTCCCCCTCATGCCCGCAGTTCCAGGACCGGTTGTCGTCCGTCCCGTCCCGATTCCCTTCCCCATTGGCCTCGTTGTGCTTCCGCTCGTACGACACGAGGTCCCGGAGCGTGAACCCGTCGTGCGCGGTCACGAAGTTCACCGAGGCGTACGGCCGGCGCCCGCCCCACCCGTACAGATCGCTCGACCCGGACAGCCGGTACCCCAGGTCCCGCACATCCGGCAGCGCCCCCCGCCAGAAGTCCCGCACCGCGTCCCGGTAGCGGTCGTTCCACTCCGACCACAGCGGCGGAAAGCCCCCCACCTGATAGCCCCCCGCCGTGGCATCCCACGGCTCGGCGATCAGCTTCACCCGCCGCAGCACCGGATCCTGCGAGATCACGGCGAGAAACGGATGCAGCATGTCGAACCCGTCGTCCCCGCCCCGCGCCACCCGCGCCAGCGCCGACGCCAGGTCGAACCGGAAGCCGTCCACGCCCATCTCGGTCACCCAGTACCGCAGGCTGTCCGTGATCAGCCGCAGCACCTGCGGCTGCACGACGCCCAGGGTGTTCCCGCACCCCGTGTAGTCGGCGTAGTGCCGCGGATCGGGCCCCAGCCGGTAGTAGCCGCGGTTGTCGATCCCGCGCAGCGAAAAGGTGGGCCCGAGCTCGCTGCCCTCGGCGGTGTGGTTGTAGACGACGTCGAGGATCACCTCGATCCCCGCGGCATGCAACGCCCGCACCATCTGCCGGAACTCCCCGACCTGTTCACCCCGGGTCCCGGTGGCGGCGTACCCGGCGTGCGGGGCGAAGTAGCCGATGGAGTTGTACCCCCAGTAATTGCGCAGCCCCCGCCGCCCGAGCGCGTCCTCGTGCGCGAACTGATGCACCGGCAGCAGCTCGACGGCCGTCACACCCAAGCCGGCGAGATGCTCCACGGCGGCCCGATGCCCGAGCCCCGCATACGTGCCCCGCAGCCGCTCCGGCACCCCCGGGTGCCTCATGGTGAAGCCGCGCACATGCAGCTCGTAGACGACCGAGTCGGGCCAGGGCGTCTTGGGCCGGCGATCGTCGAGCCACTCATCGGCCCCTACGTCCCCGCCCACCACGACGCCCTTGGGTACGTACGGCGCGGAGTCCCGCTCATCGCGCACCGTGTCCGCGAGATGCCGGTCGGGCCAGTCCCGCACATGCGCGTAGACCTCGGCGGGCGTGCCGCTGAATCCATCAGCGGCTCCGCCGCGGGCCCCGTCCACGGCCCGCGCATACGGATCGAGCAGCAGCTTCGCCGGATTGAACCGGTGCCCGGTCCACGGATCCCACCGCCCGTGCACGCGATACCCGTACCGCATGCCGGGCCGGACGCCCGGCACGAAGCCGTGCCAGATCTCATGCGTCAGCTCGGTGAGCGGCAGCCGCCGCTCGCCACCGCCCTCGTCGAAGAGACACAGCTCGACCGCCTCCGCACCGCCCGCCCACAGGGCGAAGTTGGTGCCCTCGACGGCCCCGTTACCCGGCGCCCGATAGCGCGCCCCCAGCGGCTGTGGTGCACCCGGCCACACAGCCGCGGCCGGGCGTATGTCGTTCTCGGGCAGTGCCTCCTGGTCGGCAGCGCTCGACACGTATGGCCTCCAGCGGCTCGCGGCAAATGGTGAGGAGTCCCGTCCTCGAAACAGTTGTTCCCGCGCGACCACCACGCAACGCGGACCAGGGGCCGCCCGGTCAGCGCAGCAGCACACCTGCCTCCTGCTCGGCCCCGCCCTCGGTAGGCACCGCCACGAGTCCCAACTCCGCCGGCGACGCCAGCAGCCGATGCCCCGGAAGAATCCGCACCGTATACCCGAAGGCCCCCGTCCGGTCCAGCGACAGCGGCCCCTCGAACACCCACCGGCCCTCCAAGTCCGGCCCTGCCGACGGCTTCAGCGACACCACCGTCGCCTCCGAGATGCGGTCACCGGCATCCACCCGCCCCGCGACCGCCTGCACCTCCACGTCGTCCGGCGCCAGCTCGCCGAGCGTCACCCGCACCCGCAGGTTCAGCGTCGACCCCAGCTCCGCGGCCGCCGGCTGCGCGCTCGCCTCGACGTGCTCCACGGCGACCCGCGGCCACGCGGCCCGCACCCGGGCCTTCCACGCCGCCAGTTCGGAGGCGATGTCGGACGTCAGCGTCCGGTGCGCCCGCGCGGCCGGCGCGTACAGCCGCTCCACGTACTCCCGCACCATCCGCCCGGCCAGCACCTTCGGCCCCAGGTGCACCAGCGTCTGCCGCACCATGTCGATCCACCGGCGCGGCAGCCCGCCGCCGTCCGTGTCGTAGAACCGCGGCGTCACCCGCTCCTCCAGCAGCGTGTAGATCGCCGCCGCCTCCAGCTCGTCCCGCCGCTCGTCATCGGTCGCGGAGCCGTCGGCGGTCGGGATCGCCCAGCCGAAGTCGGGCTCGTACCACTCGTCCCACCAGCCGTCCCGGATCGACAGGTTGAGGCAGCCGTTCAGGGCGGCCTTCATTCCCGAGGTCCCGCACGCCTCCAGCGGCCGCAGCGGGTTGTTCAGCCAGACGTCGCAGCCCGTGTAGAGCTTCTGCGCCATCGTCATCCCGTAGTCCGGCAGGAAGACGATCCGGTGCCGCACCCGCGGATCGTCCGCGAACCGCACCAGCTCCTGGATCAGCGCCTTGCCGCCGTCATCGGCCGGATGCGCCTTCCCCGCGACCACGATCTGCACCGGCCGCTCCGGATGCAGCAGCAGCTCCATCAGCCGGTCGCGGTCGCGCAGCATCAGCGTCAGCCGCTTGTACGACGGCACCCGGCGCGCGAACCCGATCGTCAGCACGTCGGGGTCCAGCACCCCGTCGATCCAGCCGAGCTCGGCCGCGCCCGCGCCGCGCTCCCGCCACGAGGCGCGCAGCCGGTTCCGTACCTCCTCGACCAGCTGCTCGCGCAGCGACCTGCGCAGCTCCCACACATCGCCGTCCGGGATCTGCGCGACCGCGTCCCACCGCTCGGAGGCCCCGACGGAGAGCGCGTCCTCGGTACGCTGCGCCCCGATCTGCCGCGCCCCGAGCCGGAACACCTCGGGCGCCACCCAGGTCGGCGCGTGCACCCCGTTCGTCACGGACGCGATCGGCACCTCCTCCGGGTCGAAGCCCGGCCACAGCCCGGCGAACATCGCCCGGCTGACGCTCCCGTGCAGCGTGGACACGCCGTTGGCGCGCTGTGCCAGCCGCAGCCCCATCACCGCCATGTTGAAGCAGTTCGGCTCGCCGCCCGGATACGACTCCAGGCCGAGCCGCAGCACCTGCTCGACGTCGATCCCGGGCAGCTCCGCGTCGTCGCCGAGATGCCGGGCGACGAGCTCGCGGTCGAAGCGGTCGATGCCGGCCGGCACCGGCGTATGGGTGGTGAAGACGGTGCCGGCGCGGACGGATTCGAGCGCGGCCTGGAAGTCGAGGCCGTCCTTGTCGTCGCCCTGCCCCGCCGCCGCGATCAACTCGCGGATCCGCTCCAGGCCGAGGAACCCGGCGTGCCCCTCGTTGGTGTGGAAGACCTCAGGCCCGGGGTGCCCGGTGATCCGGCAGTACGCCCGTACCGCCCGCACCCCGCCGATGCCCAGCAGCATCTCCTGCAGCAGCCGGTGCTCGGAACCGCCGCCGTAGAGCCGGTCGGTGACGTCCCGCTCGCCCGGGTCGTTCTCGTCCACATCGGAGTCGAGCAGCAGCAGCGGCACCCGCCCGACCTTCGCCACCCACACCGCGGCGCGCAGCGAGCGCCCGTGCGGCAGGGCGAGGCGGATCTGCACCGCGCGTCCGTCGTCCTCGGCGAGGCGGGCGAGCGGCAGCTCGTTGGGGTCGAGCACCGGGTAGTGCTCCTGCTGCCAGCCCTCGCGGGAGAGCGACTGCCGGAAGTACCCGTGCCGGTAGAGCAGGCCGACGCCGATCAGCGGCACGCCGAGGTCGCTGGCCGCCTTGAGGTGGTCGCCGGCGAGGATGCCGAGACCGCCGGAGTACTGCGGCAGCGCTCCGGTGATGCCGAACTCCGGCGAGAAGTACGCGATGGCGGCGGGCAGGTCGCCCCCGCCGGCTTGCGTCTGCTGGTACCAGCGCTGCCCGGTGACGTAGTCGCGCAGATCCTCCCGTACGGCCTCGAGCCGGCGCAGGAAGCGGCGGTCGTCGGCGAGCGCGGTGAGGCGGTCAGTGGCGACGGAGCCGAGCAGGCGCACCGGGTCGCCCCCGGTCTCGCGCCATCGGTCGGGGTCTACGGACTCGAACAGCTCGCGGGTCTCGGGGTGCCAGGACCACCGCAGATTCCGGCTCAGCTCGCTGAGCGGGCGCAGCGGTTCGGGGAGGACGGGGCGGACGGTGAACCTACGAATCGCCTTCACGTACACGAAGGTAGCCGCGCGATGGCCGATTTGCCCAGAATGATCGTACGCCGATAGGGCTCACAAAAGATGAGAGTTGTTCTACTCTTCCGCGCATGTCGTGGACGCGTAAGGCCCTGGCCGCTGTAGCGGCGCTGCTCGTGGTGCTGGTGGGTGCGGCTCCCGCGGGGGCGCACGAGGAGCGGCCGGTGTCCTTCCCGGACGGCTCCGGGAGCGTGCCGAAGTACCGCGAGGGCGCGCCGGATCTGCTGGTGTGCAAGACCGACCGCGCGGACTTCGAGCGGCGCATCGCCGACTATCCGCGCCCGCTGCGGGAGCGCAACGAGCGGTACTTCGAGCGCTGCCTGCGCGACGGCTACCGGCATCTGCAGGCCGCGGTCGACGCCGTCGACCGCCCGGACATGAACATCGCCATCCTGCCCGGCGTCTACCAGGAGCAGCCGACCCAGCCGAAGCCCTCGGGCGCCTGCGCCCGGCTGAAGGCCCGCAAGTCGTCGTTCGGCTACCAGATCCTGTCGTACGCGCAGCAGAAGCGCTGCCCGTCCAATCAGAACCTGGTCGCCATCCTCGGCAAGAAGAACCTGCAGATCGAGGGCACGGGCCAGTCCCGCTCGGACGTCATCATCGACGGCCAGTACAAGAAGCTGAACGTGATCCGCGCGGACGGCTCGGACGGGGTCTACTTCCGGAATTTCACGGCCCAGCGGTCCACCTTCAACTCGCTGTACGTGCTGGCCGGCGACGGCTTCGTCATCGACGACATGCTGACCCGCTGGAACGACGAGTACGGCTTCCTGACCTTCGCTTCGGATCACGGCCTGTACAAGAACTGCGAGTCGTACGGGAACGGCGACTCGGGGATCTACCCGGGCAGCGCGTCGGACATCAACAACGGCCGGGGCTACGACGTCCCGCGCTACTCGATCGAGATCACGGGCTGCCGCAGCCACCACAACATGGTCGGCTACTCCGGCACCGCGGGCGACTCCGTCCACGTCCACGACAACGAGTTCGACCACAACATGGGCGGCGCCTCGATGGACAGCGCCTTCCCCGGCCACCCGGGCCTGCCGCAGAACCACGCCCGCTTCGAGCGCAACGACATCCACGACAACAACGCGAACTACTACCGGTACGTACGCGACGGCACCTGCGCCAAGCCGCCTGCCGAGCGGGGATACGAGCGCGGCGTGGTGTGCCCGCAGATCTCCATGCCGCCGGGGACGGGGATCATCACGGCGGGCGGAAACTGGAACATCTACGAGAACAACTGGATCCACGGCCATCAGCGGGCCGGGATCTTCCTGAGCGCCGTCCCCGCCTTCATCCGGGGCGAGGGCGCGCTGGGCAAGCAATTCGACACGTCGCACCACAACCGGTACGCGGGGAACCGCTTCGGGACGGACCGCGCGGGCCGCTCGCACCCGAACGACATGGACGTGTGGTGGGACGGCCAGGGCGGCGGCAACTGCTGGCAGGCGAGCGCGGGCGCCTCCAACCCGCGATCGCTCCCGTCCTGCGGCGACAGGCGGGGCGATGTCTCCGGGGATACGGACCGGGTGGCCGGCGAGCCGGGGAAGCTGGCGCAGCTGATGGTGTGCGCGGAGTACGACGCGGGCGCGCGGAAACTGCCGGCGGGGTGCGACTGGTACGGCGCGCGGGGTGTTGAACGGGTCGAGGTGCAGCTCGCGCTCGGGGTGGCCGGGGTGCTGGCGCTGGTCGGCGGCGTGCTGTGGTGGCGCCTGCGGTCCAGCCGCGTGGCCGGGGCTGCGGCGCTGGCAGGGGCGGCGGGTCTGGTGCTCGACGTGGTCGGGTCTGCCGGGTCGTACGCGGACACGCTGATCCCGGTCGTGGCGCTGGTGCTGCTCGGCGGCTGGTGGGCGGCGACCGGGTGGGTGCTGCGGGAGGAACGGCGGGCGTTCGCCTGGGTGACGATGGCGATGGGGGCGCTGACGCTGCTCGACGCCTTCGACAAGGCGGTGTTCATGCTCCCGTGGATCCCGCTGAGCCCGGCCTGGGCGCGGATGCTGCTCGGTGTGGTGTGGGTCGTCTGGGCGGTGGTGGCCGCGGCCCGCCTGCGGACGCCCTCGCGGTCGGCAGAGGCGGATGCGATGGAATCCGGCCCCGCGGACACTCCACCCGCCGCGGCGGCGGGGGCGGTGTCGTGACGCCCGCGGTTCGGGGTGCGTGCACCACGCTGCTCGCCGCGGTTCTTCTGGCCGTGAGCGGCTGCTCGTTGCCGACCACTCATCACCGGCCCGGAACCAGCCACGAGGAGGCCACCGGGTCCGTGGCACCGGCGACCCAGCCCGCGCCCGGGGAGCGGCGTGAGGTCGTCATCCGTATCGCCGGCGGCAAAGTCAGCCCGAAGCCAGGCCGCGTCGAGGTCGAGCGTGGCGCGCGCGTAGAGCTTCGCGTCACCAGCGATGTCGCCGACGAGCTGCACGTCCACGGCTACGACAAGTCCGCCCAACTCAAGCCGGGCAAGGCCGCGACCGTGGCATTCACCGCGGACCGGAGCGGACTGTTCCAGGTGGAGACGCACTCCGCGCATCTCGTGCTGACCCAGCTGCTCGTACGGTGATGCTCGCGCACGGCGTCGGTGACCGGCAGGACCTGCCGATCTCGGTCTTCTATGCGTATGCGGGCGCGTTCGCCGCGCTCTTCGTCTCCTTTCTGGCGCTGGGGCTGCTCTGGCCCGAGTCGCGGTTCTCCGCCGCCGCCGGACGGCCGCTCCCCGCCTGGTTGCGGCGAGTTGTCGACGGCCGCGTGCTGCGTCGGAGCCTGCGGGTGGCCGGACTCGCCGGTGCCGCCCTCGTCCTCGGGCATCTGCTGCTCGGCCCCGACGACCCCGATCGCAACCCGGCGCCGGGCGCGATCTACGTCGTCCTCTGGGTCGGGCTCGTGCCCGCCTCGCTCCTCTTCGGTCCCGTATGGCGACTCCTCAATCCACTCCGCACCCTCCATCTCCTCCTGTGCCGCGCCCTGCGGCGCGACCCCGACGCCGGCGGCCGGCCGCTGCCGTCGCGACTCGGCTTCTGGCCCGCCGCGGCCGGGCTCACCGCCTTCACCTGGCTTGAACTCGCCTCGCCCGAACCCGCCTCCCGCACCACCCTCCTCACCTTCATCACCGGCTACGCCATCGCGCACCTCCTCGCCGCCGCCCGCTACGGCAGCGCCTGGTTCGCCCGCGGCGACGCCTTCGAGGTCTACTCCGCCCTGCTCGGGCACCTCTCACCGCTGGGCCGCGGACCCCAAGGCCGCCTCGTGCTGCGGCACCCCTTCCACAGCCTCGACGCCGTCCCGCAGCTCCCCGGCCTCGCCGCCACCGCCTGTGTGCTGCTCGGCTCCACCGCCTACGACGGCTTCTCCGCCACCCCCTCCTGGATCGACACCCTCCAGACCTCCCCCCTCGGCCGCACCGGCGCAGCCACCCTCGGACTGCTCGCCGCCATCGCCGCCGCGGCCGCCCTCTTCACCCTCTGCACCTCCGCCGCCCGCCTCATCTCAGGCGCCCGCCTCAACTCCGACGGCCTCAACTCCGACGCCCTCATCTCCACCCGGAAAGCCGGCTCACGCGCCTTCGCCCACTCCCTCCTCCCCATCGCCACCGGCTATCTCATCGCCCACTACTTCTCACTCTTCGCCACCGAAGCCCCACGCACAGTCACCCTCGCATACGGCACTGACAACCCGCCCCCGGCCGCCC
>NZ_JAAKZV010000380.1 GCF_011044975.1 Streptomyces coryli
CCCCACGCCGACCACCTCGCCCGCACCTACGGCCGCGCCGAACTCCACTCCCGCACCGGCATCCTCCCCAGCGCCAAGGTCCCGCTCGCCCGCTGGCACTGGCTCCGCGCCGAACACCCGGACCGCCTCGAGCACATGCACACCTGGGCAGGCGCCGCCGACCTCGTCGCGCACGCCCTCACCGGCCGTACGGGCACCGATGCCACCTTCGCCCAACGCACCATGGCCTGGGACCCGGCCGCCGCCCGCTGGCACCCGGAACTCCTCGCCGACGCCGGCCTGAAGCCCGAACAGATGCCCACCGTCCACGGCCCCGGAGAGCCCGTGGGCCACGTCACCCCGGAAGCGGCGGCAAGCACCGGCCTCCGCCCCGGCACCCCCGTCGTCGTCGCCGGCCACGACCACCTCGTCGGCGCCTGGACCGCAGGCGCCCGCGCACCAGGCCACGTCGCCGACTCCATGGGCACCGCCGAGGCCGTCGTCACCGTCTCGGCCGCCCCGCCCGACCGGCACGTTCGCCATGGTCGCCATGGACCAGCGGGACTCGCTCCGCACGATGATGGCCGAGCGCGCCGGCGTCCCGGGCGCGGCCATACCCGACACCCGGCTCACCGACTTCAAGCTCGCCGTCGCCCGCGAACTCGGCCCGTACGCCTCCGCGCTGCTCATCGACCGCGACTACGGCTACCGCCCGATGCTGGACGCCGCCGCGCTCCCGGCCGGCTGCGCCCCCATCCTCGCCGTCGACACCCTCGACCAGCAGCCGGGCGGCCCGGTCGAGGACACCGCACTCGATACGGACATCGCCCCCGCCGCCATCGCCGCCGACGGCACCCGCGGCCTGAAGCTCCTGGTCATCTGGCGCCGGGACGGCCACGAGAACCGCCGTATCGAACTGGCCGCCCGCTTCACCGAGCTGTGCCGCACCGCCGGCCTCGCCTCCGTACTCGAACCCGTCGCCCGCCCCACGGCCGCCGAGGAGGCCGCCGGCACCTTCCGCCTCAACGACGCCATCGTGGACGCCGCCCGCGCCCTCGCCCCGCTGCGCCCCTCGCTCTACAAGTGCCAGGTACCCAGCGGCGGCCGCGGCAGCGTGGCGGAGCTCGCCGCCGAGGCCGAGCGCATCGACGCCGTCGTCGACGTCCCCTGGGTCGTGCTCTCGCAGGGCGTCACCCTCACCGACTTCCCGAACGCCGTCGAGGCTGCCTGCCGCGCCGGCGCCTCCGGATTCCTCGCGGGGCGGGCCCTGTGGACCGACGCCCTGGAAGCCGCCGACCCGCGCGAGACCCTGGCCGGCCCATGCGCGGACCGACTGCGGCGGCTCGCCGAGACCGTCGACACGCACGGCCGCCCCTGGTGGACCACGCCCGCAGCCGCGCCCTTCTCCCCTTCCGTAGCCAGCCTTCCCACTGGCACCGCGACCGGGCGCAACCCGGCAGCGCTGCCGTCACCATCCGATGCCAACTCGCCCGCCACCGCGCCCGCGCCCGCCACCGCGCCCGCCCCCACACCGGAGGTGCCCGCGTGACCCGCGTCTGCCTCCTCCACACCGTCGCGGCACTTCCGGCCGTCTTCGACCCGTTGGTACGCGAACTCGCCCCGGACACCCGCCCGTACCACGTCGTCGACGAAAGCCTCCTCGCCGACACCATCGCCCACGGCCCGCTGCCGCGCACCGCCGCCCGCCTCGCCGCCTACGTCCAACACGCCGAGGCCGCGGGCGCCGAGGCCGTGCTCGTCACCTGCTCCTCGGTCGGCCCCGCCGCCGAAGCCGCGCGGCCGCTCGCCGGTATCCCCGTGCTGCGCGTCGACGAGCCGATGGCCGCCGAGGCGGTACGGACCGGGCCGCGGATCGGCGTGCTGGCCACGCTGGCCTCCACGCTCGAACCGACCACAGACCTGATCCGCCGCCAGGCCGCGGCCGCCGGCGTCGCGGCCGACCTCACCGCCACCACCTGCCCGGGCGCGTACGAGGCCCGTACCGCAGGCCGCGCCGCGGAACACGACACGCTCATCGCGGCCGAGGCCGAACGCCTCGCCGCCCGCTGCGACGTACTCGTCCTCGCCCAGGCCTCGATGGCCGCCGCCATCCCGGCCGACGCGCTGCCGATCCCCGTCCTCACCTCGCCCCGCTCCGGCACCGCCCAACTCGCCGCCCTGAAGGACCCGAAGGACCCGAAGGACCGCACATGACCAGCAGCCAGCACCACCAGGACCGCCAGGACCGCCAGGACAGCCAAGACCGCCAGAACCACCCCGCCTGGTGGCGCGACGCCGTCATCTACCAGACCTACGTCCGCAGTTTCGCCGACTCCGACGGCGACGGCGTCGGCGATCTGCCGGGCGCCACCGCCCGCCTCGACCACATCGCCGGGCTCGGCGCCGACGCCGTCTGGCTGACGCCCTTCTACCCCTCGCCGATGGCCGACGGCGGCTACGACGTCGCCGACTACCGCGACGTCGACCCCCGCTTCGGCACCCTCGCCGACGCCGAGGCGCTCATCGCCCGCGCGCACGAGCTCGGCCTGCGCGTCATCGTCGACATCGTGCCCAACCACACCTCCGACCAGCACCGCTGGTTCCAGGAAGCGCTCGCCGCCGGGCCCGGCAGCCCCGCCCGCGAGCGCTACGTCTTCCGCGACGGCCGCGACGGCGGCGCCGCACCACCCAGCGACTGGCAGTCCGTCTTCGGCGGCACCGCCTGGACCCGGGTCGCGGACGGCCAGTGGTACCTCCACCTCTTCGCCCCCGAGCAGCCCGACCTCAACTGGAGCAACCCCGAAGTAGCCGCCGAATTCGACGACATCCTCCGCTTCTGGCTCGACCTCGGCGCCGACGGATTCCGTATCGACGTCGCCCACGGCATGGCCAAGGACCTCACCCCGCCGCTGCGCGACCTCGGCCCCGGCCAGGTCCACCACCGGATCGTCGGCGCGGGCGCGAACGGCACCCACCCGTTCTGGGACCGCGACGAGCTGCACGACATCCTGCGCTCCTGGCGCCGCCTGCTCGACACGTACCAACCGCCGCGCGCCGCCGTCGCCGAGTCCTGGGCCGAGCTGGACCGCCGCGCGCTCTACACCCGGCCCGACGAGCTGCACCAGTCCTTCAACTTCGACTTCCTGGGCGCCCCTTGGGAGGAGAAGGAGCTGCGCGCCACCATCGACCGCTCGATCGCCCTCGCCGACTCCACCGGCGCCGCCCCGACCTGGGTGCTGTCCAACCACGACGTGATCCGCCACGCGTCCCGGCTGGCCCTCCCGCCGGACACCGACCCGGAGGCCTGGCTGCGTACCAACGGCACAGCCCCGCAGGCCGACCCGGCGCTCGGCCTGCGTCGCGCCCGCGCCGCCGCCCTGCTGCTGCTCGCCCTGCCGGGCAGCGCCTACGTCTACCAGGGCGAGGAGCTCGGCCTTCCGGAGGTCGCCGACCTGCCGGCCGAGGTGCTCGCCGACCCGGTGTACGCCCGCTCCGCCGGCGCCCGCAAAGGCCGCGACGGGTGCCGCGTGCCGCTGCCGTGGGAGCCCGCGGGCCCGTCGCTCGGCTTCGGCCCCGGGCCGGGGTGGCTGCCGCAGCCGGCGGACTGGGGGCGGCTGTCGGCGCGCGCGCAGGCCGACGACCCCGGCAGCATGCTGCGGCTGTACCGCGCGGCGCTGCGGCTGCGCCACGCCCACGCCACCGGCGGCCTGACCTGGCACCCGCAACCCGCCCCCGGCACCCTGGACTTCAGCCGCGACGGGCTGCGCTGCGTGGTGAACCTCGGCCCCGAGCCGGTCGCGCTGGACGGCCCCGCCCTGCTGGCAAGCACGCCGGCCGCCGATACCCTCCCGCCCGACGCGGCCGCGTGGCTGCCCGTCACCCGGACCTAGCCGCCCGTACCCCCGGAGCGGTCGAGTGCGGCAGCAGGTCGGCGAGCCGCTCCGGGAAGCGGACCTGCACGTCCACCCCGTCCGTGAAGCGGTACGGGCGGTGGGTGAGCACGCTCGACAGCGTGCGGCGCAGCCGCGACATCTCCGCCCGTACGGTCACCGTCCGGGTCGCGTCGCCGAACAGGCCGTCCGCCAGCGACGCCGCGCTCAGGCCGTCCCGGCGCAGCGCGAGCAGCAGCAGCACCTCGGCGTGCCGCGGGCTCAACTCCTGGGCCCAGCGGCCCGCGTAGCCCTCGACCGTGAGCGTCCAGGCGTTGCGGCTGCTGACGTCCAGCACCACCTGGCTCGGGGCCTGATCCTCCTCGTCCTTGCCGACCCGCAGCAGCCAGCCGCCCGGCAGTGGCTCCATCACGCACCGCCCGACGCCGGGCACCGTGCACTCGCCGGCCTCCGGCCGCAGCGGCAGCCGCACCCGGTCCGGTGGCGCGAGGCCGACCGCGCCGGCCACCCAGCCGTGCGCGTCCACCGCGAACGCCTGGCCGCGCAGGCCCGCGAGCACCGGGGCGGCCACCGACCGCAGCCGGTCGAGGACTTGGCGGTGGCGTTCGCGCATGCTGGCCTCGGCGAGGCGGGTGACGGCGGTGATGAGCGGCAGAGCGGTGGGAGGAAGCGTTTCTGCGGGGCCGCTCAGATCGGCCACGCCGAGCAGCCGGCCGTCGCGCGGGTCGTGCAGCGGGGCGCCGATGCAGGTCCAGGATTTGTGGATACGGAGGGAGTGCTCGCGGGCCCGTACGGCGAGCGGGGTGCGGGCGACGAGCACGGTGCCGATGCCGTTCGTGCCGATGACCTCCTCGCCGCAATGGGCGCCCTGCTGGAGGCCGATGGCCTCCGCGGCGCGCAGGCCGCGCCGGCCGCCGCTGCGCCACAGCACGACGCCCTCGGCGTCGGAGACCACCAGCACGTGACCAGGCTCGTCGCTGACCGACTTCAGGCCCTCGTAGAGCTCGGGGAGCACGCCTGCCAGCGGGGAGGTCTCGCGGCGGTGCTGGACCTCCTCGATGGGGAGGTGGTGCGGGTCGGGGCCGTCGTCGGGGTCCACCCGGAGGCGGTTGACGCGGCGCCAGGATTCGGCGATCTCCGGGCGGGCCGGGCCTCTCTCCTCGTACATGACTCTCCCCCGAACGAGGTACTTACCTCCCTATGGTGCGTCTTCGGCGCGTCAGTCACTGCCGTTTTCACGACATCGTTGCAACGCTTTGCAACTCTTGTGGGGAACACACGAATTGCCGCAGGGTGAGGTTCGCAGAGACCGGGAGCGGTGCCGAGTCGGCGCGGCACCGCTCCTGACGCGCGGCAGCGGAAACGATCCTCCCCTGTCCCCTTCAGGGAAGGCCGTTTCCCGCTGCCGCGCATGCGCTCCCGCGCAGGGTGGGACGCAAAACCTGGGGGCTCCGCCCCCAGAC
>NZ_JAAKZV010000381.1 GCF_011044975.1 Streptomyces coryli
CTGCGAACCCCGCCCCCGCCACCAACCCTGGTGTCATGACCGCCGAAAGCCGCTGGACGGCGCTGCCGCCCGCGGCCGGCTCGGCCGTAATGGCCACCGGCATCCTCTCCGTGGGCCTTCATCTCACCGGACACGAAGGCGTCTCCCGCGTCGCCCTCGCCCTCACCGCCGCCGCCTGGCTCACCCTCGCCGGCCTCTTCGCGTACCGGCTGCTGCGCACCCCCGCCCGCTGGGTCGCCGAGGCCGACACCCCGCCCGCGCTCACCGCCGTCGCCGCGAGCACCGTCCTCGGCACCCGGCTCGCGCTGCTCGGCGGCGGCGCCCGGCCGGTCGCGGTGGCGCTGCTGGTGGTCGCCGCGCTGCTGTGGCCGGTGCTGCTGACCGCGGTGGTACGGCACTGGGGGCGGCGGATGCCGGGGGCGGTCTTCCTCGTGTGCGTGGCCACCCAGGGCCTCGTCGTGCTCGCCGGCACGCTGGCCGCCACGCTGCCCGCGGCCTGGCTGGCGTGGCCCGCGGTCGTGATCTTCGCCCTCGGCCTGGTGCTGTACGGGGCGGCCTTCTCCCGCTTCGACCTCGGCAACGTCCGTACCGGCGCCGGCGACCAATGGGTGGCCGGCGGCGCGCTCGCCATCTCCGCCCTCGCCGGCGCGAAGCTGCTGGCGCTGCCGCAGTGGCACGACGCCCCGGTGCTACGGGCCGTAACGCTCGCGCTCCTCGCCCTCGACCTCGCCTGGTACGCCGTGCTGCTCCTCGCCGAGCTGCGCTATCCGCGCCCGCGGTACGACGTGCGCCGCTGGGCGACGGTGTTCCCGATGGGCATGACGGCGGTCGCCGCCCTGTCCGTGTCCGCGGCGGCGGGGGTGGACTGGGCGGCGACCGTGGGGCGCGTGCTGCTGTGGCCGGCGGTGGCGGCGTGGCTGCTCACCTGCGCGGGGGCGGTGCGGCAGCGGGTCACTTCGGGTCGCGGCTGAAGCTCGCCTTCGACCAGTAGTAGCCGAGGACGGTCAGGGCCACGCTCCAGGCGATGGCGATCCAGCCCTGGTTGCCGATCTCGCTGCCCAGCAGCAGGCCGCGCAGGGTCTCGATGGCCGGCGTGAAGGGCTGGTACTCGGCGATCGGCTGGAACCAGCCCGGCATCGACTCGGCCGGCACGAAGGCGGACGAGATCAGCGGCAGCAGGATCAGCGGCATCGCGTTGTTGCTGGCCGCCTCCGCGTTCGGGCTGACCATGCCCATCCCGACGGCGATCCAGGTCAGGGCGAGGGCGAAGAGCGCGACCAGACCGAGCGCCGCCAGCCACTCCAGCACATTGGCGTCCGTGGACCGGAAGCCGATGGCCACGCCGACCGCCCCGACCAGGAGCACGCTGGCGATGGACTGCACGACGCTGCCGATGACATGCCCGATCAGGATCGAGCCGCGGTGGATCGACATCGTACGGAAGCGGGCGACGATGCCCTCCGACATGTCGGTGGCGACCGACACGGCCGTACCGACCACGGTGCCGCCGACGGTCATCATCAGGATGCCGGGGACGATATAGGCGATGTAGTCGGAGCGGTCCGCCCCGGCGCCGAGGCCCGCGCTCATCGCGTCGCCGAAGATATAGACGAAGAGCAGCAGCAGCACGACCGGCGTCAGCAGCAGATTCAGCGTCAGCGACGGATAGCGGCGGGCGTGCAGCAGATTGCGCCGCAGCATGGTGCTGGAGTCGCGGGCGGCGAGGGCGAGGGAAGTCATCGGGCAGTCTCCTTGGACTGGTTGGGGACGGCGGGCCCGGTGAGGGCGAAGAAGACGTCGTCGAGGTCGGGGGTGTGGACGGTCAGCTCGTCGGCCTCGATCCCCGCCGAGTCGAGCCAGTCGAGGATCGAGCGGAGCTCGCGCTGGCTGCCGTCGCTGGGAAGCTGCAGCGTCAGCGCCTCGTCGTCGCGGGTGACCTCGCGCAGGGCGTCGGCGGCACGCTGGTACGCGCCCGGGTCGGCGAACCGCAGCCGGATGTGCCCGCCGGGGATCAGCCGCTTGAGCTCCTCCGCGGTGCCTTCGGCGGCGATCCTGCCGTCGTTGAGGACGGCGATACGGTCCGCGAGCTCGTCGGCCTCGTCGAGGTACTGCGTGGTGAGGAAGACGGTGACGCCGTCGGCGACCAACTCGCGGATGATCCCCCACATGTTGCTGCGGGAGCGCGGGTCGAGGCCGGTGGTCGGCTCGTCGAGGAAGATGATCCGCGGGCTGCCGACCAGCGTCATGGCGATGTCGAGGCGCCGCTTCATGCCGCCGGAGTAGGACTGCGCGGGCTTCTTGGCGGCGTCGGTGAGGTCGAACCGCTCGAGCAACTCGGCGGTGACGCGCCTGCCTTCCCGCTTGGAGAGGTGGTGCAGGTCGGCCATGAGGAGCATGTTCTCCTCGCCGGTGATCAGCCCATCGACGGCGGAGAACTGCCCGGTGACACCGATCGCGGCCCGTACCCCGTCGGGGGCGGTCGCGACGTCGTGGCCCGCGACCTGGGCCTGCCCGCCGTCGGCGGAGATGAGGGTGGACAGGATCTTCACGGCGGTGGTCTTGCCGGCGCCATTCGGCCCGAGGAGGGCGAAAACCGACCCGGCCGGGATGCGCAGATCGATGCCGTCGAGAACGACCTTGTCGCCGTACGCCTTGCGCAGCTCCGAGGTGGAGATGGCGAGCGGCGTCGGGATGCCGCCGTTCCGGCTGGACGTGGGCATGACAGAAGAAGGCATGGAGCCCTCCCAATCGGAGGCTGAAGTGGGTGGTGGTGGGGGGTGATTGAAGGCGAGGGGTTCAGACCTTGGCGCGGCGGACGTCGATGTTGCCGTACTTGGTGCGGGCCCGGATGGTGACGGTGTCCTCGGTCTCCTCCGGCGCGTCGGACGCGGTGAGCGCGTTCCGCACCTGACCGGAGCTCGAGTTGGCGTCGAGCCAGGCGGCCGTGCCCTCGCGGACGCCGATGTCGATGGCGCCGTAGCTGGTCTCCAGCTGGACGGTGCCGCGGGCCACGTCCTCCAGGCGCAGGGTGCCGTGGGCGGTAATGGCGGTGACCGAGTCCTCGGCGCGCCGGACCTCGATGTCGCCGTTGGCGTTCCTGACCCGCAGCTCGCCGATCGCGGCGCCGACGATCGTGGTGCCGTGCGAGTTCTTCAGCACGGCGGGGCCGTCGATGAAGCCGACCCGCAGGCTGCCGGTGCTGGTGGCGATCTCGGCCCGCCCCTCGACCCGGTCCACGGTGATCGAGCCGTGCGCCGCCCTGAGCTGCAGCGGCCCGGTGGTGTCGAAGCGGACGTCGCCGGACGAGTTCCGCACGCTGACCTCACCGAGCCGCCCCTCGCCGAGCACCTGCACCCAGGCGCCGGTCATGTCGAGGTTCGAGCCGGTGGGCAGCTCGACCGTCACATCGACGGTGCCGGTACGACCGAGCCCGCGCAGCGCACCCTTGGGCGTCCTGATGTCCAGCACGCCGCCCGAGTAGGCGACCTTGGTCTGCTGAGTGGCCTTGACGTCGAGATCCCGCTTCGGGTCACGAGGCTTCGCCTCGACGACGGTGTCGGTGCGATCGCTCGCGACGAACTGGATGGAGCCGGCGTCCATGTGCACGGTGACGCTGATCGCTTCGGGAGTGTCGAAAGTAGGCATGGCTGTCCCGTCCTTATGGGTCGGTGAGTCGTCCCCGCTGGTGGGACGTGGTGTGTAGGTGAAGTGGGTGAAGTGCGTGAGGGGGCGGGGCGCTAGCGCACCCAGCCGGTAAAGCTCTGTCCGATGTGCTGGGTCTTCTCCGGCGTCCGCGGCCGCGCACCGCCACCATCGACGGCAGCCGACACGGCCCGTACCAACCAGGCATTGACCGACAGCCCTTCGCGCGTCGCGGCCTCCTCGGCCCGCGCCTTGAGCTGCGCCGGCAGCCGCAGATTGACGCGCGCGGTGCCACCCTCGTCGACATCGGCGACAGGCGCCTTGACGGTGTCGACGGGCCCCGGCACGTCCTCGTACGAGCCGTCCCCCTCCGGCGCCGTCACGACAAACTCGGGATCGAGCCCCCGCAGCCGCACATCGACCGACCCCGGCGCCAGCTCGCGAGTGATCTCGGCCATCGCATCGGACAGCACATTGAGCATGGCCAACCGCGTCGCCGACTCCAACGGAGCGGTCAGCCGCGCAGCCAACTCACGAGCATCTTCCCCGCCGGCCTCGGCGGCCACCGCGAGCTCGCGGTGCAGGTTGTCGACATAGGGGGTGAGGTCCATGACGCCATAGTGGCACCACGATGGCACCACGCGCAAGTCCGAGTGGCGCCGGAGGTGGCGCCATCGGGAGCATCGGAGCTCTGACCTGCGAGGATGCCGCGAAAACCAAAATGGCACCGGAGTGGCATCACGTGGCATCACGTGGCACCACGCGGCACCGCATGGCTCACCTGGCTCACCTGGCGCGCGGGCCGCCCAGGTTGCCCAGCGCGTCGCCGAGGTGCCCCAGCGCCGTCGTCGCCTGCTGTCGGACCTGCCAGTTCGGATCGCCCAGCACGGACCGGAGGGGCTCGACCATCAGCTCACGGTCCGCGCCGGTCAACTTCTCATCGACCCACGGCAGCAGCCCGTATCCGACGGTGGAGCGATAGGCCATGTCCGCCAGCTCATGCGCGGCGCGTTCCCGCAGCCCCGACCCGATGTCGCTCGACGTCAACGTGCGCAGCACGGCCCGTACGAACAAGCCCGATCCGCCCATCGCAACCAGCGCCTCGGCGACGATATCGACACGTGAGCGCCCGTAGTCCTCGCCCCGGTCCGGCCTCGCCCAGGCCTTCTTGTCGTCCAGTACGCCGATCAGCGCCCGCTCTGCTTCGGGGCCCCCGAAAACCCCCAACGCCTCGACGATGTCCTCGAACGCAGCGCCCGGCGACGCCTCCCGCGCGAGGGCGTCGCACAGGGCAGACACCGCACGCCGATCATCGAGCCGCACCAGCTGCCGCGCCGCTTCCGCACGCACACCACGGTCGGAATCCTCCAGCCGCGCGCACACCACATCGACAGGATGCTCATGCCGGAACCGAGCCTCAGCCTCAGCGGCAAACGAAAGATGCCGCTCCCGGCAGCCGATGCACAGACACCGAACGGCCTCGGTCCGCCCCGCGGCCACATAGACCCGCTCAAATTGCGCGCCCTCGGCCCCCGCCGGCACCTCCGCCCGACACACCTCGCAGCGACTCCCCGCCCCCCGACGCTTCCGCTCCCACCACGCC
>NZ_JAAKZV010000382.1 GCF_011044975.1 Streptomyces coryli
CGCCAGCGCCGCCCCCGCCTGCGCCAGGGCCGCCACCCACAGGGCGTCGCCGGAGGCCGCGGCGCCGGGGCCGTCGAGCTGGTTCAGGTAGAGGGTGCCGATCGTCGCCACACCCACCGTGATGCCGAGCTGCGCCGTGGTCACCATCAGGCCGCTGGCGTGCGGGGCGTCCTCCTGTCGTACGGTCGCCAGCGCCAGGGTCAGATTCGGGCTGAAGGCATAGCCGAGGCCCGCGCCGACGCCGGCGAGTGCGACATAGAGGGCGGCACCCCCCTCGCCGCCGTCGCGCAGCACCGCGCCCATCGCCACCGACGAGACCGCGGCGAGCGCGAAGCCGAACGGGACCGTCAGCGGCTGCAGCCGGGCCGGCAGCCGCTGCCAGGTGAGGCCCGTGATGCCGAAGCCGATCGCGGCCGGTACGAGGGTGAGGCCGGAGCGCAGCGCGCTGTAGCCGAGGCCGCCCTGGACGTGCAGGGTGATCACCAGCAGGAAGCCGCCGTTGATCGCCAGCGCCAGGCCGGTACGGATCACCGCCACCGGCATCCGGCCCGCGCGCAGCACCTGCGGCGGGAACAGCGGGGCGCCGCCGCGGCGACCGAGCCGGGCCTCATGGACGTAGAAGAAGACGGCCAGCAGCCCGCTCGCCGCCAGCGAGAGCCAGCCCCACAGCGGCCAGCCCAGCTCCTGGCCGAGCACCAGCGGCACGGTGAAGAGCGAGACGACCGCGGCCAGCAGCACCAGGCCGCCGCGGTCGAGAGCCCGTACGGCGCGGCCGAAGGCGCCGGGGGCGGCCTCGTCGTGCGGCAGCAGGCGCAGGCCGAGGGCGAGCAGGGCCAGGCCGATGGGCACGTTGACCAGGAAGACCGGCCGCCAGCCGGCGCCGAAGAGGTCGGCGCTGACCAGCAGGCCGCCGACGATCTGCCCGGCGGCGGCGCCGGTGGCCAGCACGGCCGAGTACCAGCCGAGGGCGCGGACCCGGGACGGGCCGGTGAAGGTGCGCTGGATCAGGCTGAGCACCTGCGGGATGAACAGCGCCGAGCCCGCCCCCTGCACCAGCCGGAACGCGATCAGCTGCCCGGCCCCCGCGGCGAGGCCGCAGGCGAGCGAGGCGGCGGTGAAGACGGCGAGGCCGACGAGGAAGATCCGGCGGTGGCCGAGGATGCCGCCGAGGCGGGCGCCGGTGATGAGCAGGACGGCGTACGTGATGGTGTAACCGGCGATGATCAGCTGGAGTTCGGCGCCGCCGGCGTGCAGTTCGGTACGGATGGTGGGCGCGGCGACGTTGACGATGAAAACGTCGAGCAGGGCCATGAACTGGCCGGTCAGGACGATGGCGAGGAGCCATCCCGGTCGGGTGCGGGGCGGTGATGCGGGGGCGTTGTCAGTGCCATCCGCTTTACTGAATTCGGAAGTTGGCGTTGTGGAGACGGAGGCGGGGACGGGGACGGATTCGGTCATGACACTGAGCGTGGTCCCGAGCGAGTACTGGTAACGAGAGCCTGCCGATGCTGGTACTGACAGCACCTGGCAACCGTCCGTCGCACGCTGGACTCTAGGGGGGTGAGCAGCATGGTGACGAAGCCGAACCACCGTCGCCGGCCTGAGCTGGCGGCGTTCCTGCGCAGCCGACGGGCCCGGGTGACACCGGCCGATGTCGGCATGCCACCTGGCCTTCGCCGCCGCACCCCCGGGCTGCGCCGCGAGGAGGTCGCGCAGCTCTCCGGCGTGGGTGTCACCTGGTACACGTGGCTGGAGCAGGGCCGCCCGATCAACGCCAGCGCCCAGGTCCTGGACGCCGTGGCGCGCACGCTGCGGCTGGACACCGCCGAGCGCATGCATCTGTACCACCTGGCGGAGGTGCCGTACGAGGAAGACCCGGACGGGGAGCCTCCGTTCTGCGAGCTCCCGGCCGAGGTGCAAGGCATCATCGACGCACTGAACCCGCTGCCCGCCGCGGTGTACAGCTCGCGCTACGACGTCCTGGCCGCCAACGCCAGCTATGCCCACCTCTTCCCGTCCTTCCACCTGCGGCAGAACCGCCGGAATGTGCTGTGGAGCCTGTTCACCGGCCCCAGTTGCTGCTGCGTGATGATCAATCGCGATACGGAGCTGCCAGTGCTGGTGGCGACCCTCCGCGGGGCGTACGGGCCGCATGTGGGCGAGCCGGCGTGGGAGGAGTTCATACGCGATCTGTGCGGCGAGAGCTCGGACTTCAGGGCGCTGTGGGAGAGCGGCGACGTGGCTCCCGCCGGGGCGCGGATCAAGGTGGTGCAGCATGCGTCGGTGGGCCAGCTGGAGTGTGTGACGACCTCGCTCGCGGTGAGCGGGATACCGGAGACGCGGATCGTGGTCTATACGCCGCACGGCGAGGACTCGCAGTCCAAGATGCGCAAGTTGATGAGCCTCGACGACCCGCTCATCGGCTGCCCGTATCACGCCCGCCCGCTGTCGGAGGCGCTGGCGGTCCAGGCGGAGACCGCGATTACGGCGTGACGGCGGGGGCCTTGCACAGGAGCCGAGCCCCCGCGCGGAGACCGTGCAGCAGGTCACTGCCGGAGCTGTGACCGACGGCGAGCAGCGCGGCGAGGGCGATCGGCGGCACGGAGCCGCCTGCGGCGGGGGCTGCGGTGGCGTGGAGGAGGTCGGCGACTTCGGGTATGCAATGGCCGCTTTCGGCGGCTTGGTGGAGGAGGGAGGCGGAGACGAGCGTGGTGCGCTCAGGCGCGAGGGACGACACGGCCTCGGCGAGTGGGGCGAGCCAGCGGGGCGGGCTCGGGGCGGCGGCGTGGGCGGCGAGCAGGAGGCCGCAGAGGTAGTCGTCGCCGGAGGGGGTGAGTCCTGGGCCCAGGCCGAGGAGGGGGACGGCGGCCTGGTGGATCGCGGCGTTGGGGGCTGCGGGCGTGCCCGCCGGCGCCGCCAGCACCGCCACCAGAGCGTCCGCCAACGGCTCAACTGACGGCGGGAGTTTGCGGCTCAGCCGCAGGCGCGCCAGCGCCGGGAGAGCCGTGGCAACCGCGGCGGCGGGGGCGGACGGCGCAGCCGATGCGGACGGCGCGGTCGGCACGGTGGGCATGGACGGCGCAGCCGATACGGTCGGCACGGTGGGCACGGACGGCGCAGCCGATACGGTCGGCGCGGTCGGCACGGTGGGCACGGACGGCGCAGCCGATGCGGTCGGCGCGGTCGGCACGGCCAATGCGGTCGGCGCGGTGGTCGCAGCCGATGCGGTCGATGCGGTGGTCGCAGCCGATGCGGTCGATGCGGTCGGCGCAGCCGATGCGCTCTGGACGCGGGGCGGCGTCCAGGGCGCACCGGCCGTCACCCGGAGCGGGCCCACCTCGACACGGCCGCCGCCGATACGGCCGCCGCCGATACGGGCGGCGCCGCTGGCGGCGATCCCGGCGAAGGGCCGCTCGCCCGCGGCCGGCGGAAGCACGACCGCCGTCGGGACCCGCACCGCGTCGTGCGCCACCACCGCGAGCGGCCAACGGCTGCCCTCCGGCAGCAGATACACCGCGCGATCCACCACCCCAACCACGCGCGCCCGCCGATACGGGCCCCGTATCAGCGACTCCACCAGCGCGGACGGCGCGCCGACCAGGGCAGCCGGGCTCACGGGCCGACGGAGCCCGGGCCGGCGGGCCCAGCCGTCTCGGCGCGTGTGGACGCAGTGCGGGTGGGCTCCGCCGGACTCAGCGGTCGAGTGCGGCCAAACGCGAGACCCGCCAGGCACAACGACCGAGTGCGGCCTGACGCGAGTGCCGCCAACCTCAACGATCGGATACGGCCAGACGCGAGAGCCGCCAGGCTCAACGGCCGGGTGCGGCCAGACGTAAGACCCGCCAAGCTCAGCGGTCGGGTGCGCCCAGGCGCGAGAACTGCCAGGCTCAACGGCCGGGCACGGCCAAGCGCAAGAGCCGCCAGGCTCAACGGCCGGGCACGGCCAGACGCGAGACCCACCAAGCTCAATGGTCGGGTGCGGCCAGGCCGCCAGGCCCAAGCCCTGCCGCGACCGCCGCAGCCTCCCGTTCGTCCCGGCCGACGCCGACCATCGCACCCTCCCCACTCATCCCGGCCGACGTCGGCCATCGCACCGGGGAGGACCGCCGGACTCACCCGCCACCCGAGCCCGGGCCGCCGTCCGGCCCGATCCGCTCCGGCGCCGGGGCGCCCTGCCCGGTCGGTTCCTCCTCCGGCGCCTCCGGCGGCCCCGGCATCCCCTCCAGAGGAAGGGCCGCCAAAGCCTTCCGGAAGCACTCCAGCGGGGCGTGTGTCAGGCCCGCGCCGATCTGGCCGATGCCGGGCTCGCGGTGTGAGATGCCCGTCGTGATGACCGGGGCGATGCCCGTGTCCAGCACCGCGCGCAGGTCGATTCCGACCGGCGCGCCCACCCCACCCAGCGCCGGCAGCCGGTACGCCTCGTGCCGGGCCAGTGCGATCCGCGCCATCTCCCGGCTCGTGCGCAGCGCCGAGTCGACCGTGCCGCCGACGAAGCCCGTGATGGCGGGCGCCGCCGCAAGCGAGAAGCCGCCGAGCCCGTACGTCTCCGTGATCGCGCTGTCCCCGATGTCCGGGTTGGCGTCCTCGGGTCCGTAACCCGCGAAGTACAGCCCACGGACCTGCGTGGCCGGGGCCGTGAACCACTCCTCCCCCAGCCCGCTGACCCGGATCCCGACCTCGACCCCGTTGCGCGCGAAGGCCGTCACCAGCGTCGAGTGCGGCACGCCGTGCGCGGCGGACGTGGCCAGCTTTGCCGCGGCCATGGAGAAGTTGAGGTACCAGTAGTGGTTTCCGGCGAGGAATCGCAGCACCTCCCGCGCCTCCGCGCCCCCGGCCAGCTCCGCCGCCAGCTCGCGCAGCAGCAGCGCGGACGCGGCGGTGTTGCGGCTGTGGCACTCATCGCCCATCTGCAGCGCCTGCGCCGTGATCGCCCGCAGGTCGACCCCCTCGCCACGCGCACGCAGCGCCGCCCGCAGCGCCGGCGCCAGCACCTCCCCCATCCACCGCAGCCGCGCCATCACGTCATCCCCGAGCGCCCCGTAGCGCAGGCAACGTCCCGCC
>NZ_JAAKZV010000383.1 GCF_011044975.1 Streptomyces coryli
CCCCAAAGACCGACCGCCGCCCGGCAGACCGACGCACCCCACCGCCCCCTCCTCCCCGTAGGAAGCCATCCGTTTCCCGCACCGGCACCCACCGCAGGACGGCGGCGCGGCCGTCACTGTCCGATGCCAAGCCATCCGGACAGCAACGCACCCCGCCGCCAGCCCGACCTACCCCCTCCCGAGCCGATCCAGCGGTACGTCCACAATCAGCCCATGCCGCGGATGCGAGCCCTCCCGTAGCGCCGTGACCTCACCAGCCCCCAACGCCCGGTCGTACACCCGCACATCGTCCAGGTCCCCCTGGTACCGCACCCGGCTGTCCATCTTCTGCCCCAGATGCACGGCAAAGGTCGAGTTCCGGCTCAGCGACCCGCCCGCATCCGGCGCGCTCACCGCAGCCGCCCCGTCCACCGACAGCGTCAGCGACCCCCCACCCCGCCGAATCACCGCGTGATGCCACTCCCCATCGTTGTACGCGGCCGGCGCCGACGCCTGCACCACCGGCAGCGGCGGCTTGATCGGCCCGTCCGGGGCGGGCGTCATCTCCGCAACCAAGCGGTTCTCCCCAGGCAACGCCCGCAGCGCCACATACGGGGACTTGGTCCCGACACCACCCATCCACAGCAACGGCTGCTCCCCACTCGTCGCCGAGTAGCGGAACCACACACTCGCCGTGAAGTCCTTCTTCCCCAGCGCCTGCGCGGACCGGAACGGCAGCCTGACGTGCCCGTCGACGCCGTCGAAGGATGCCGCACCCCCGTGGGTCCGCGGGCCGCCGCGGTGGCCGTCCGTGGGCCGTACGCCGCCGATCACATACCCGTCGGAGGCGCCCGGCGCCTCGTCCGGCGTGCGCGGGTCGGGCGCGCGGCGCGGGCCGAGCCAGGCCTCGTTGAAGCGGGCGAAGCGGATCTCGTCGCGGGCATCCACCGGGCCGCCCTCGTAGAGCAGGCCGACCTCGCCGTCGCTCAGCTTCGCCATATCCGAGTAGCCGGACCAGTCCGTGGTGACGGTCTTGCCGCGGTCGACCGCCTCCCAGCTCCTGCCCTCGTCGTACGAGGACCGGATCATCATCGTCCGGCGGCGGTCCGGGTCGGCCGGCGCGGACAGCAGCCAGCGGTCGTAACCGTCCTCGGCCTTGCTACGCAGCTGGATGGACGAGCCCTGGACCATCGGGGTGTGCAGGTCGGGGATGGCCTTGAAGCCGCCGTTCGCGAAGCTCTCGCCGCCGTCCGGGCTGACCGCGAAGTCGCGGTGGCCCAGGTCCGTGCCGTCCTGCTCGCGGCCGTTGACGTAGATGGAGCCGTCCCGGCGCTCCACCAGCGTCATCTCCGACGGCTTCTGCTCAAAGGTGCCGTCGGCAGCGATCGGAAAGGTATCCAGCGCACCGATCTTCCAGTGCGCACCCCCGTCATCGCTATACGCGAGCGCGGCATGGTTATGAGTGACGCGGCTCTCAGCGTCGTTCCAGGTCTCGGCGTTAATACCGAAGACCAGCCGCCCCGCATGCCGCCCATGCTTCAGCTGGATGCCGTGCAGCGGCCCGGTGGCGTACCAGGAATTCCAGTCCGGGTCCTTGGCCTCCGCGCCCAGCGCGCGCTGCTCGCTCCAGGTCTCACCGTCGTCGTCGCTGTGCTGGATGTACGGGTCGCGCTTGCACGGCACCGCGCAGTTGGCGGCGCTGCCGACGCCTTCGTTGCGGTTGCTGATCAGGGTGATGCGGCCGGAGTCGCGGTCCACGATCGGGACCGGGTTGCCGTTGGTGTCGCCGCCGCCTTCGTGGATCACCTGCAGCGGGGTCCAGGTCTTGCCGCCGTCGAAGGAGCGCTTCAGGACCAGGTCTATGTCGTCGGCGTCGCCGCAGTTGTTGACCCGGCCCTCGGCGAAGGCGAGCAGCGTGCCCTTCGTGGTCTTCACCACGGCCGGTATCCGGAAGCAGGAGTAGCCCTGCTCGTTCGCGGCCTTGAAGAGCACCTGCTGGTCGAAGTGGGGGTCGGTGGTGGGGGCGGCGCGGCCGGCGGGCGCCGTCAGCCCGACGACCGCCGCCAGGGCGGCGGCCAGCACCACCAGCACTCTGGCAGGCGCATGACACATCAGTTTTCGCAGAACCACGGCTCTCCTTCGCTACGCAACCCGAGGTACGTAGGACATCCCATGTCCCATGAGGTGACGAGACGCTACCCGGGAATGCCCCGGGCGGAACAGATGTTGGACAGATCGTCCGTGGCCGACACCGGCCGTAAACCGTGGTGTAAGAGAGGTGCCGCCTGATGGGTGGGGCAACATGCCTGTCGCGTACGCAGACCGCTGACCTGGGATGGTCCGGCGCGCAGTCGGCGCAGCGCGGCAAGAACCGGGCGGCGGACCTGGCGGGTACTGGTCTATTCTCCGAATCGAGCGGAACCGGCACTGGTTCCGTAAAGGTGTTGGAGGAGGTGGGTTCCGTCACTGGGACCGACACGGGCACGGGCGGTACTAGCCAGGGGGAGCCTGCGAAGGGCTCCGGGGAGTCCGCCGAGGAGCGCAACGCGCGCTTCGAGCGCGACGCTCTCGGGTTCCTGGACCAGATGTACTCCGCCGCGCTGCGCATGACCCGCAATCCCGCGGACGCGGAAGACCTGGTGCAGGAGACGTACGCGAAGGCGTACGCCTCGTTCCATCAGTTCCGCGAGGGCACGAACCTGAAGGCCTGGCTCTACCGCATCCTGACCAACACGTTCATCAACTCGTACCGCAAGAAGCAGCGCGAGCCGCAGCGCTCCGCAGCGGACGAGATCGAGGACTGGCAGCTGGCGCGCGCCGAGTCGCACATGTCGACCGGGCTGCGCTCCGCCGAGGCCCAGGCCCTGGATCATCTTCCGGACTCCGACGTCAAGGAAGCCCTGCAGGCGATCCCCGAGGAATTCCGTATCGCCGTCTATCTCGCGGACGTCGAGGGCTTTGCCTACAAGGAGATCGCGGACATCATGGGGACACCGATCGGGACGGTGATGTCCCGGCTGCACCGTGGACGGCGGCAGCTGCGGGACATGCTGGAGGACTACGCACGTGAGCGCGGCCTTGCGCCCGCGGGCGACAGCGGGAAGGGCGCGGGATCATGAGCTGCGGCGATCACCACGAGACTGATTGCTCAGAGGTCCTCGACCACCTCTACGAGTATCTCGACCAGGAGATGCCCGAGGGGGACAAGTCGAAGATCAAAGAGCACTTCGACGAGTGCTCCCCCTGCCTGGAGAAGTACGGCCTGGAGCAGGCCGTCAAGAAGCTGGTCAAGCGCTGCTGCGGCCACGACGACGTGCCGGCCGACCTCCGGTCGAAGGTCCTCGGCCGGCTGGAGCTGATCCGCGCCGGCGAAGAGGTGCCGGACCAGCCCGTCCTCTCGCAGGAAAGCGAAAACGGCAGCACTTCACTCGAAGGTGCTAATCCCCCCCGGGCGTAACCACCCAATCCCGAGGTTGCGCCCATACGGCCGACGCAGCCGCTCTATTCTCCCCATCCGGTGGCAATTCCGACGGGGAGGAGCGGGGCGATGCGGAGGCCAACCCCGGCCGTATTCGCCGTCGTTGTGTGCGCCCTCGCGGGCGCCGCGGCCTGCGTCCTGCCCGCGCTGGGCGCTCCCGGCCCCGGGGTACCGTGGTCGGAGATCGGGCTCCTGGCGCTGCTCTACGCCGCCTGCGAGCTGACCTGGGGGCTGCTCGTCACCGGCCGCGGCGGCCGCCGGGGCGGCGGGCTCGGATCCTTCTTCCCCGTGCTGCTCGCGGCCGCCTTCCTGCTGCCGCCCGCGGCCGCGGCGCTGGTCGTCGTGCCCGGGGCGCTGCTCGGGCGGCTCGAGGAGGGCGCGGACCCGCGGTGGCTGCGCCGGGTCTGGCATGCCGCCCAGCTCGCGCTCGCCACCTGCGCCGCCGCCCGCACCTGGGAGGTGCTGGGGCACGACCCGCTGGCCGAGCCCCGCTTCCCGCATCTGCTGCTGCCGGCGCTCGCCGCCGCGGTCGCCTTCTGCACCGTGCTCACCCTGCTCGACACCGCGGTGCTCGCCGCGGCCGAGCGGCGGCCGCTCACGGCTGCCGTCCCCGGCCTCGCCTACGCCTTGGTACCGCACATGGTGCACGGGCTCGCCGGGCTGATGATGGCCGTGCTGTGGCACAGCCCGTACGGGCCGGTGTCCGCGCTGCTCGTGCTGCTGCCGATGTTCATCTCCTGCTGGGTCTTCGCCCAGTACCACCGCGAGCGCGCCGCCCACCAGGCCACCATCCGCGCCCTGGTGCAGGCCGTCGACATCAAGGACCGCTACACCCGCGGCCACAGCGAACGCGTGGGCCGCGCCTCGGCGTTGATCGGCCGGGAGCTCGGCATGCCGGACGAGCGGCAGGAGGTGCTGCGCTTCGCCGGCATCCTGCACGACGTCGGCAAGCTCGGCGTGCCGACGCGGGTGCTGCGCAAGGACGGGCCGCTCACCGAGGAGGAGCGGCGGGTCATCCAGCTGCATCCGGAATACGGGCATGAGATCGTCCGCGGCATCGGCTTCCTGCAGGAGGCGCGGGCCGCGATCCTGCACCACCACGAGCGGCTGGACGGCGGCGGCTATCCGTACGGGCTGAAGGGTGAGGAGATCCCGGAATACGCGCGGGTGGTCGCGGTCGCCGACGCCTTCGACGCGATGACGTCCACCCGCAGCTACCGGCGGGCCCGCGAGGTGCCGGCGGCGCTGGCGGAGCTGCGGCGGTGCGCGGGCAAGCAGTTCGACCCGCGGATGGTGGCGGCACTGGTGCGGGCGATCGAGCGGCAGGGATGGCATGTGTCGGTCACCTCGGACGAGGTCGGCGGACCCGCGGTGCCAGGCCCCGCCGCCCCGGGCGACCCGATGACCACGAGCTCGGAGTCGGTCGCCGCCCGGCCGGCGGGGGCCGCGGAGCCGCGGGGCGCGGCCGTCCCGCCGACTGGCGGCGCGGAGGCCAGGGTCGCGGCCGTCCCGCAGGGCGCCGCCGCGGAGCCGAGGATCGCGGCCGTCCCGCAGGCCGGTGCCGCGGATGCGCAAGGGCCGGCCGCCCCGCCCGCCCACGAAG
>NZ_JAAKZV010000384.1 GCF_011044975.1 Streptomyces coryli
TAAGAGACAGGGAGGGGGGTGGTTTGCCGCGGCTGTCGGTGGCGGGTGCCCGATCGTCCCGTATGTACGTGAAGACCGCCACCGCCGCCAGTGCCAGTGCGACCGCACCTGCCACCGCGAACCGTGTCCGCGCCATCGATCCCCGCCCTCCGCCACCTGTCCTGTTACCTCTCTTGACGAGGCAATGCGAACGGGAGTTCCCCGGCGATCAGCGCAGCAGCGGATCCACCGCCGCCACCAGCGCGATCGCGCCCGCCACCACCGCCATCGCGACGCGGGTGCGGCCCAGGTGGCTCAGCATGATCGCGGTGCCGGAGAGGGTGAGCGCGCAGCCGTAGAGCGCGAGGGTCACGAGGGAGGGGGAGGCGTTGAGTTGTACGGCCATGGCCGCGGCCACGATGACCATGGCCGCGGCCGCGGTTATCGCCCGGACCCGGCGGGCCTGGCGGGGGGTGAGCCGTTGCGTCGTGAGGCGGCGGAGGGTGGGCCCGAGTGAGGACATGCCGGGAGGTTACCGGGTGGTGTTGCCACCTATGGAGGGCAGGTAGCGGGGAGCGCGCCAGGCGTCCAGCCGCCGCTCCACGGCGGCGCCGAGCGAGAGCAGCCCGGCATCCTGGCGATTTCCGGCCATCAGCAGCACTCCCACGGGCAGCTCGCCGACGAAGCCGGCGGGCACGGAGAGCGACGGATACCCGGACACGGCCGCGGGCGTCGAGGACGGGATGACGTCGTTGTCCCCACGCTTGCAGTCGGTCGTCCAGGCGGGCGGGTTCGTGGGTGCCGCGATGGCGTCGAGGCGGTGGGCGGCCATGGTCTCGTCGATGGAGCGGCGGGAGAGATCGTTGAGTTCGGCGCGCATGGCCCGGTACTCCGGGTCGGTGGTGGGCGGGGCGGCGAGCGCCTGCTCGAAGAGCTCCTGCCCGGCGAAGCAGCTCTGCTCCTCCGGGTGCGTGCGATTGAAGTCGATCAGCTCGGACAGATCGCGCGGCCCCTTGCGGGTGGCGAGGTAGGCGTCGATGTCCCGGTGGAATTCGCTGAGCAGCGCCGGGAATTCGAGCTCACCGAGCCGCTCCTGATAGGGCATCTCCACCTCGACGACGGTGGCCCCGGCGGCGCGCAGCTTCTTCGCGGTACGGGTCATCAGCGCGTCGACGTCTTTGCCGAGGGTGGGCAGCCGCCAGAGCCCGATGCGCTTGCCGCGGAGGGTGCTGGTACGAGCGGTCTCGGCGCTGCTCTCGGTGCCGCTGATGGCAGCGAAGGTGAGCGCGGTGTCGATGACATTACGGGCCATCGGCCCGGCCGTATCCTGCTCCGCGGAGATCGGGACGACCCCCGCCTGACTGACCGTCCCGAGGCTCGGCTTGTGCCCGACCACGCCCGTCATCCCGGCCGGGCACACCACGGACCCGTCGGTCTCGGTGCCGATCGCGACCTGGGTGAGGGAGGCGGCGAGGGCGGCGGCGGAGCCGGAGGACGAGCCGCAGGGATTGCGGTCGAGGACGTACGGGTTGTTGGTCTGCCCGCCGACGGCCGACCAGCCCGAGGTGGGCTTGGCGGCACGGAAATTGGCCCACTCGGAGAGATTGGCCTTGCCGAGGATCACGGCGCCGGCGTCGCGGAGCCGGGTGACCAGGCCGGCGTCGTCGGCCGGCGGGGTGCCGGCGAGGGCGAGGGAGCCCGCGGTGGTCGGCAGGTCGCGGGTGTCGATGTTGTCCTTGAGCAGGACCGGGATGCCGTCGAGCGGGCCGCGGATGTGGCCGCGGCGGTGCCGGGCGTCGCTGGCGGCGGCCTGCCGGAGGGCGGCCGGGTTGGTGTGGATGACGGAGTTGAGCTTCGGGTCGACGGCCTTGATCCGGCGCAGATAGGCGGCGGTGAGCTGGGCGGACGTCAGCTTCCCCGCGTCCCTGCGGGCCTGCAGCTCCGGGATGGTGACGGTGTCGAGGTCGAGGCGGTCAGCGGCTTTGTGGGCGCGTGACCCCGGTGCGCTCGCGCAGAGCGAACCGACGACGAGGGCGGCGATCAGGATGGCGATGCTCGGCCTGTTGAGTTTCCGCATGCGCACAGCCGACCGCCAAGACCGCTTCCACGGAAGAAGATTGCACAAATCCGCGCATCCGGAACCCCCGCCTCAGGTCCGCCCCTCCTCCTCCTGCACCTCATGCAGCACCTCGGCGGCCGGCATCCAGTCCGCCCGTACGACCTGGAACCCGGCGCGCTCGTAGGCCGCGCAGACCTGCTCATCGTCGTCGACGACGGCCGCCACGTCCCGCTCGGCCGCCAGCCCGCGCAGCAACTGCAGCTTGGTGACGCGAGCGGGCCGCCGGTCACCCGCGGCGCGCATCCACAACGGCCCTTCGGGCAGCCCGTGGTCGGTGAGCCAGCGAAGGGTGGTGCGCCGCAGATACTCGGGCCGCCCGGTCACGTACCCGATCTCGCACTCCTTCCCCAACTCGAGCGCGAGCGCGACCCCCTGGGCAAGCGGCGGATCCTCCCCGGCGGCACGGAAGAAGGCGCGCCAGTCCTTGGGACTGGACTCGACGTAATGCAACCGATGCCGGGTATCGGTGAGCGTGCCATCGAGGTCGAAAACGGCGAGCGGTCGGTCAGCGGCCATGCTCACTCGCCCTCCGGAACGTACCGATAGACAACGGACTCACGCGCCTCGAACCCGAGCCGCCCGTAGAGCCGATTAGCGGCCTCGCGGCCGGGCCGGGAAGTGAGGTCGACGCTCCGCGCCCCCGCCGCACCGGCCACCTGCACCGCGGCCCGGGTGAGCTCGGCACCGACATCCTGGTCGCGGGCGGCCTCGTCGACGACGACGTCCTCGATACGGGCCCGGAGCCCGGTGGCGAGGGGCTGGGGGAGCAGCCGCTGAATGGCGCGGAGGACGTCGTCGTCCGGCCGGCTGACCTCGTGGATCTCGATGCTCATGGATTGACCTTAGCGGTGGCGCCGCATGAGTCCACTGCAGGACTACCGTCAGGGTTTACCCGATTTCAACCTGTCGTTGGATGACGTTTACGGCGAGGCGAGCGGACAGTAATTCACGCACCATCCGCAACAAATCACAGCTCGCATCGCAATCAGCCAATCACAGGGGGACAAGGTGAAGCGTCCGGAGAATCCGAACTGGCAGTTAACCGCGCGCGAGTGGGCGCGGCGCGCCGAGCAAGTGGGGCAGCAGCCCCTGCACGGCGGCCACGAGGAGGGCAAGGGCAAGGATAAGGACAAGCGGGAGGCGGAGGCCGCCGAGCTCTCCACGCCGCGGACGCCGCGATTCATCTCGCGGACCGAATGGAAGGCCGAAGAACCCGAGGAAACCCCGAACACCCGGGAATTCTGGCCGGAATGGGGCGGCATCGTCATCCACTACACGGGTGGCGGAGACGAAATGATGGACAAGCACGACTGGGACCCGCGGGACCCGTGGCACACCTGCTACGGCCAGGTGATTCTCATCCAGCGGAAGCAGATGCACCCGTGGCCGGTCATCGGCGGCGAGGACTATTCGGACATCGCCTACAACTACCTGGTCTGCCGGCACGGCTACACCTTCGTGGGACGCGGCCTCATGGTCCAGCCGGGTGCGAACGGCAGCCCGGACCCGAAGCACCCGAAGTGGAACAACGAGCGCTACTACGCCATCTGCGGCCTGCTCGGCTCGGAGAACAAGGAGCCGCCGCAGGCGATGCTCGACGAAATAAAGGCCGTCGCCGACTGGGTACGGACGAACGACCAGGCCGGCGCCAGGATCGAGGGCCGCCACGTCAAGGGCCACCGCGAACTGGGATCGAGCGACGACTGCCCGGGAAGCCTGTACCCGTATATCGGGAAGGGCTACTTCGACTGAGCGCTGGGAACAGCCCGCCGCGCCCACTACTGTGCACCCGATGAGCAATGGTCAACGACCGGACGGCGCCCGGCGGACGGGCATGGGCGTCGTGCTCCTCGTGCTGCTCGCGGCCGCGGTCATCGTGTACGCCGATCGCGACGACGGGGACGACGGCGAGGGGCAGGCCTGCAAGCCGCTGCAGATTTCGGGGTGGGCCAAGGACCGGCGGATGACCGAGGAGTTCGTCCGGTACGGGGATGACACCAGCCGCGCCGATGACTGGACCGGGGGTGACGGCAACCACTCGGTGCGGCTGCCCGACGGGCGGACGTTGTGGCTGGCGTCCGATCCGTATCTCGACACCGTGCGGCGGCCGCCGAATCAGCAGGGGCAGCTCTACCCCTGGCGGGACACCTCCCTCGGCCGGACGCCCTCCTGGGTGCGTAATGCGGCGCTCGTCATGTCGAGCGACGGCCGCCTGGAGCGTACGGTCCTCGGCCAGGCCTCCGGCGCCGCGCCCACCTCGCTCTTCCCCGACCCCACCGCGCCCGTCACCCAGTGGCGCTGGCCCGTGCAGGCGGTCGTCGAGGCGCGGGAGCCGGGGTCCGACGAGAAGGTCGTGCGCGTGCTGCTCTGGAAGCGGCAGCAGGCGCAGGCGCCGTGGATCTACGGCGTGCCGCTCGGCACCGAGGTGGCCACGCTCTCGCTGCCCGACCTGCGGGTCCAGTCGATCGAGCAGGTCAGCGACCAGTCGCGGATCGACAACCCCGACAAGCGGGTGCTGTACGGGTCCGGGAGCGTCACCCAGGGCGGCCACACGTACGTCTTCGGCGGCAGCGACGGCCGTAACGCCCAGGCGGAGAAGGGCACATCCCGCGCCTACGTCGCCCGCGTCCCCACCGGCCGGCTCGCCGACCGCGGCGCCTGGCGCTACTGGGACGGCGACGACTGGCAGAAGGACGCCGCCAAGGCGGCGCCGGTCCTCGGCGACCAGGGCAAGCGCGGCGTCGGCAGCGCCTTCAGCGTGGTGCGGCAGAACGGTACCTGGGTGCTGTTCACCATGGACGCGGGCGACGGCGGCAGGAAGGGACTCAGCCACATCACGTCCTACTGGTCGTGCTCGGCCACCGGCCCCTGGCACGGACCCACCCGCTCCATCAAGGCCCCACTGC
>NZ_JAAKZV010000385.1 GCF_011044975.1 Streptomyces coryli
CACCCCCCACGGATCTCCCCCCGGAAGCGCTGATGTCCAGTAGGACCCACGACCCCCCGGAAGGGTTGCACGGGGCGTGGAGATTCTTTTCCCGGTCTCGAAATGCCGTCACAAGGGAACAGACGTAGCGTTTTACGCATGAGGGCTAATTCTCTGCAAAAAGCCATACTCCAGGAGCTCGGCCCGGACCAGATGCACGAGCTCGCCACCGAGCTCGGCACCACCGACCGAGCCGCGAAGAAGCTGGTCGGCACGGCAGTGGAGTCCCTCACGGGCACCCTTGCCGACGAGGCCAGCTCCCCCGAGGGCGCCCGCGAGGTCGCCCAGGCGTTCAGCGAGGCACCGGACCCGGCGGGGCAGGCCAATGCCCGCCCGCTGACGGGCGTCGCCCAGTTCGCGGGCGGCGGCATGGGCGGCATCAAGGGCGGCATCCTGGCCTCGGTGCTGGGACGGGTCACGCTTCCCGTGGCGAAGGCCGTGTCCGCCCGTACGGGGCTGCCGGTGACGCAGGTCAACAACGCGATGCGGGTGATCCTGCCGATCGCGATGACGGTGCTGTCGCAGGTCGCGAAGAAGAAGAACGTCAGCGCGAGTGGCCTGTCGGACATGCTCTCCGAGGAACAGCAGCACACGCAGGAGAGCGGCGGGCTGATGGGGATGCTCGGCAAGATCCTCGGCGGCGGCGGGGAGAAGGCACGCGCCGCCTAGCCGGTGAGCTGGAGGGCTAGAGGACGGTCCGGTAGCGCTCGATGATCTCCCCGAGCACCTCCGCCCCGTCCCGTGCCCACAAGCCGGGGTTGAAGATCTCCACCTCCGTCCACCCGGTGTAGCCCGCGGCCTCGACCTGCTCGCGGAACCAGCGGAAGTCGACGCTGCCGTCGCCCAGTTGACCGCGGCCCAGGAGCACGCCCTCCGGCAGCGGCGTCACCCAGTCCGCCAGCTGGAAGGCGGCGATCCGCTCCCCGGCTCGCGCGATCTGGGCGGCGATCGTGTCGTCCCACCACAGGTGGTACGTGTCCACGACGACGCCCACCGCGTCCGCGGGAAAGCGTTCCGCCAGGTCGAGCGCCTGCGCCAGCGTGGAGACCACGCAGCGGTCGGACGCGTACATCGGGTGCAGCGGCTCGATCGCCAGCCGCACGCCCCGCTCCCGCGCGTACGGAGCGAGCTCCGCCAGCGCGTCGGCGATCCGCTCCCGGGCGCCGTGCAGGTCGCGGCTCCCGGCCGGCAGTCCGCCGGACACCAGCACCAGCACGTCGGTGCCGACTGCCACCGCCTCATCGATCGCCCGCCGGTTGTCCTCCAGCGCCGCCGTCCGCTCCCCCGCGTCGGACGCCGTGAAGAACCCGCCCCGGCAGAGGCTGGTGACCGTCAGCCCCGCGTCGCGCAGGAGCCGGCCCGCGGCCTCGGGCCCGTATTCCTGGACGGGGGCCCGCCACAACCCGACGCCGCGCACCTCCGCGGCCACGCAGCCCTTCGCGAGCTCGGGCAGCGACCACTGCTTGATGGTCTCCTGATTCAGGCTGAGGCCTGTCATGCGTGCTCCTCCACTCCGTGCACCGCGAGCAGCGCACGCATCCGTCGCTCGGCCAGGGCGGGGTCGGGGAACAGGCCGAGCCCGTCGGCCAGTTCGTAGGCCCGGGACAGGTGCGGCAGCGAGCGGGCCGACTGCAGGCCGCCGACCATGGTGAAGTGCTCCTGGTGGCCGGCCAGCCAGGCCAGCAGCACCACACCGGTCTTGTAGTAGCGGGTGGGGGCCTGGAAGAGGTGCCGGGAGAGCTCGACGGTCGGGTCGAGCAGCACCCGGAATCCGGCCGTGTCACCCGTGTCCAGGACCCGTACCGCCTGGGCCGCCAGCGGTCCCAGCGGGTCGAAGATGCCGAGCAGCGCGTGGCTGAAGCCGCGCTCGTCGCCCGCGATCAGCTCGGGGTAGTTGAAGTCGTCGCCCGTGTAGCAGCGGACGCCGTTCGGGAGGCGGCGGCGCAGGGCGACCTCGCGGCCGGCGTCCAGCAGCGAGACCTTCACGCCGTCGACCTTGTCCGGGTGGTCGGCGATGACCTGCAGGAAGGTCTCGGTGGCGGCGTCCAGGTCGGTACTGCCCCAATAGCCGCGCAGCGCCGGGTCGAACATGTCGCCCAGCCAGTGCAGGACGACCGGCTCCCGCGCCTGCCGCAGCAGGCTGCCGTAGACCTCCAGGTAGTCCTCGGGCCCGCGGGCGGCGGTCGCCAGGGCGCGCGAGGCCATCAGGATGACCTGGGCGCCCGTGCCTTCCACGAGCGCGAGCTGCTCCTCGTACGCGGCCCTGACCTCCTTGAGGGTGGCGGGCCCGGTGAGCTGGTCGGTGCCGGTGCCGCAGGCGATCCGGCCGCCGACGGCCTTCGCCTCGGCGGCGGAGCGGCGGATGAGTTCGGCGGCGCCCGCCCAGTCGAGGCCCATGCCGCGCTGCGCGGTGTCCATCGCCTCGGCGACGGCCAGCCCGTGGGACCACAGGTGGCGGCGGAAGGCGAGGGTGGCGTCCCAGTCGACGGCGGCGGGCCCGTCGGGTCCGACGTCGGCGAACGGGTCGGCGACGACATGCGCGGCGGAGAAGACGATCCGCGACGACGGGGGCCCGCCCGCGGCGTCGACCGGCGCGGGCTCGGTGCGCGGCTCGTACGGGCGGAGTCCGCCACCGGCCTGGGGCAGCCGGATCACAGCGCCAGCTCCGGCACGTCGAGCCGGCGCCCCTCGGCCGCGGCCTTCAGCCCCAGCTCGGCGAGCTGCACGCCGCGGGCGCCGGCGGCGAGGTCCCAGTGGTACGGCTCGTCGAGGGCGACATGGCGGAGGAAGAGCTCCCACTGGGCGCGGAAGCCGTTGGCGAAGTCGGCGTTGTCCGGCACCTCCTGCCACTGGTCGCGGAAGGACTCGGTGGCGGGGAGGTCGGGATTCCAGACCGGCTTCGGGGTGGTGGCGCGGTGCTGGATACGGCAGTTGCGCAGCCCGGCGACGGCGGAGCCCTCGGTCCCGTCGACGTGGAATTCGACGAGCTCATCGCGATTGACCCGGGTCGCCCACGAGGAGTTGATCTGCGCGACGACGCCACCGTCGAGCTCGAAGATCCCGTACGCCGCGTCGTCGGCGGTCGCCTCGTAAGCCTTGCCCTTCTCGTCCCACCGCCGCGGAATGTGGGTGGTGACGTGCGCCTGCACGGTCCGCACCCGGCCGAAGAGCTCGTGCAGCACGTACTCCCAGTGCGGGAACATGTCGACGGTGATGCCGCCGCCGTCCTGCTCGCGGTAGTTCCACGAGGGCCGCTGCGCCTCCTGCCAGTCGCCCTCGAAGACCCAGTAGCCGAACTCGCCGCGCACGGACAGGATCTGCCCGAAGAAGCCCCCGTCGATCAGCCGCTTCAGCTTGAGCAGCCCCGGGAGGAAGATCTTGTCCTGTACGACCCCGTGCTTGATCCCGGCGGCGCGGGCGGCCTGCGCCAGCTCGACGGCGGCGCCGAGGCCGGTGGCGGTGGGCTTCTCGGTGTAGATGTCCTTGCCGGCGGCGATGGCGCTCTTCAGCGCCTGCTCGCGGGCGGCGGTGACCTGGGCGTCGAAGTAGATGTCGATGCTGTCATCGGCGAGGACGGCGTCGAGGTCGGTGCTGACCTCGGTGAGCCCGTGCCGGTCGGCGATCTCCTTGAGCGCATGCTCCCTGCGCCCCACCAGGACCGGCTCCGGCCACAGCACATCCCCGCCGCCGAGGTCGAGCCCGCCTTCCTCGCGGATGGCCAGGAGCGACCGGACGAGGTGCTGGCGGTATCCCATGCGGCCGGTTACGCCGTTCATGGCTATCCGCAGGGTCTTGCGAGCCATTTGCCCTCCGATGGTAAGCGCTTTCTTCCTGTCGGAAAGTTAGCCGCTCGAAGCCCATCCGCACAAGGTGCGGCACTCGTGCAAGACTTCGGTGACTTTCGGCACCACCCACTCAGCCGCCGGGGAGGCGAACCGACATGGCCGTGACCCTCGCAGACGTGGCCGCACGCGCCAGCGTGTCCGCTGCCACGGTGTCGCGCGTACTCAGCGGCAACTATCCGGTCTCCGAGTCCACGCGCGCGCGGGTGATGCGCGCGGTGGAGGAACTGGACTACGTCGTGAACGGCCCGGCGAGCTCGCTGGCCGCCGCCTCCTCCGACTTGATCGGAGTCCTGGTCAACGACGTCGCCGACCCCTTCTTCGGCATCATGGCGAGCGCGGTCCAGTCAGAGCTGGGCAGCGGCAAGCTCGCGGTCGTCTGCAATACGGGCGGCTCCCCGGAGCGCGAACTCACGTATCTCACGCTGCTGCTGCGCCAGCGCGCGGATGCGGTCGTGATCACGGGTAGCGCGGTGGAGGCGCCTGAGCACGCGGAGGCCGCGGCGGCGCGGCTGACGAGGCTGGCGGCGAACGGGACGCGGATTGTTCTGTGCGGGCGGCCGGCGTCGGCGGCTCCGGCGGGGACGGCGGTGTCGCTGGAGTTCGACAACCGGGGCGGGGCACAGCGGTTGACCGAGCATCTGCTGGATCTGGGGCATCGGCGGATCGGGTATGTGGCGGGGCCGGCGGATCGGACGACTACGCGGCATCGGCTGGAGGGGCATCTGGCGGCTATGCGGGGGCGGGGGCTTTCTGGCTCTGGCTCTGGCTCTGGCTCTGGCTCTGGCTCCGCCGAGGATGAGCTCGTCGTGCACGGGTCGTACGACCGGGAGTCCGGGCATGCGGCGACGCTGGAGCTGTTGCGGCGGTCGCCGTCGCTGACGGCGGTGATCGGGGCGAATGACGCGGTCGCGCTGGGGGTGTGCGCGGCGCTGCGGGAGCGGGGGCTGCGGATTCCTGAGGATGTGTCGGTGGCCGGGTATGACGACTTGCCTTACAGCGCGGATCTGAATCCGGGGCTGACGACGGTGCGACTGCCGCTGCAGGAGGCGGCTGCCCGGGCGGGGCGGCTTGCGCTGGGG